>JBGTHC010000170.1:0-25946 GCA_041746375.1 Woeseiaceae bacterium | reverse complement strand
CGGCACCCGGTGCGGCGGCACCCGGTGCGGCGGCACCCGGTGCCAAGCTTCGTTGCGGAGCGCGCGTTACCGGTTGCGCGCGCAAAGGCTCCGAAAGACGGGTTGCGGCCCGTTGAGTCGCTTCCAGGCGCACCGCATTGTTACTGCCGCTCGAACGGGCATTCGTCGATTCTGCATTGTGCTGGCCGCGTACGTCAGTGCCCGGCTGATTGTCCCGCGGACGAAAACGAATAGCCTCGTCCGTGGTTGTACGGCGATCCACCGTTGCCCCACCCGCATCGCGGCGCACGGTCTGAGCAGCCGCCGCGTTGTTAGGTACGCGTTGCGCGTCGTCAGCCGCTGCTCCTTCGCGAGCCGCTCCTTCGCGAGCCGCTCGTTGGCGAAAGCGAATGGGTGCATCGCGTGCAGCGCCAGCAGTTTCACTCGCCAATCGCGCGCCGGATCCCTGGCGTCGGTTGGTTGCTGCACGACCGGCACTGTCATTGACGCGCGGAACCACGTCGGCATTGCCAGCTGCAGCAGTTCGATTCACGCCTCGATCGTTGCTTTGTGCAATCTGTGCGCGGTTTCGGTATCCATCACTGTTGGCCGCTCGATTCCCATCGCGGTAATTATCGACTCGTGATCGATGAAAGCCGGGACGCGCGCCACCGTTGTGGCGCGGCCTCCAAAAATCACCGTCCCGGTAATGATCGCGTGTTACTTCTGAGCGACCATTGCCGTACCAGTTGTTGTAGACCGTTATGCTTGGGCGTCGATACCAATTGCCGTAATAGCTGTGGCCGTAATACGGGTGGCCCCAGTAGCTGTGATGAAACACATGCAAATGATGCGTGTTCCAGCCAATGGCGTAGGCCGTCGTTACACCCCAGAAGTAGTTGCTATAGAAGTTGTAACCGTGCGGATACGGATAGTAGTAAACCGGATACGGGCGCGGGTAATAATAGTACGCAGGACGCGGCTGGTAGACGACGACGCGCTCGGGTTCGTAATACGGCACGTAAATGATCTCTTCATTGGCCGGTGCGATCTCGATAATGCCGTCATTGTTCTTGACGATCTGGCGATCGTCGGTCTTCAGATTGCCTGCGGCGTAGGCGCGGTCGCGAAATGCCTCCACCGCCGCGATAACGTCTGCCTGCTGACCGACTACGGCTTCGCCGAGTCGCCAGGTCCAATCGAGGTCATCATTCATCAATTCGATGACTTCCGGGTAGTTCAGCAATGCGGTAATCGATTCATCCCATGCGTCGTCCGGCTGCAGACTTTTGTCCTCTTCGAACGCATCAAGGAAGCGCGCAGCCTGGACGATTTCCAGCGGATACGTCGATGCCGGCAGCACGATCGCGAGTAGATCATCCGGGTACAAAGCAATCGGGCCAACGAGAGCCTGGAGTTCCGCCGCCGTCAACGGTTCTGCCAAAGGCTGCAGATCACCGCCGGCGCCCGCAATCCCTGCCTCATCTATAGCGGCAATCGGATTCCCATTCTCATCCACGGGCACCTGGCCTGACGAAGCAGCAGACAACAGCAATCCCGCAACCAGCAGCGTCAGTAACGCGAGCAGGCGGGCGGGTAGTTTTTGCGGCAATGAATGCGTATTCATGTGAACCTCCAGGACCGGTACGCTGCACACGACATGCAGATGTACGCCACTGTGAGCGCAATAGTAGCCAGCGCTAACTGAATGGGTCCTTAACCATGCTACCGCAGAGCCAGCCTCGATTCGTGGTGAAACCGTCGTCAATAGTTAAACTATAAGATTAGGAATCATCCATAATCTATTAATATTAATGCACTAAACGGTCCGAAATGAGGCGCATCAGCTCACCTCATTCTCGTAGACCTGCGAGCGTGTATGCGACGCGGTAAGAGCCTCAGAGAACGCCTGCTGCTCGTCCGGCGGGGCCGGGCTGCGGCGCAAACGTCGCACGAACAGGTACACCAGCAAGATCACATGGATAACGCCCGTGAACGCGTACAGTCCGGCGGGACCCAGTACCTGCATGCAAACCGACGCGAGAACGGGTCCCACCACCGCGCCGATGCCGTACATCAACAGCAATCCGCTGGACACAACAACGAACTCGTCGGCCGCCGCATGGTCGTTCGAATGCGCAATCGAAATGGAATACAACGGAAAGGCCACCGCGCCCCAAAGGCCTCCCAGCATGATAATAATCGCCGGTGTCATGGAATTTGCAAAGGACCAGATAGCCACGGATACGCCTGCGGCCATGCCCGCGCATACCGCCATGACAAACCGGCGATCGACTCGATCCGACCATGCGCCCAGCGGCCATTGGCTGGCAGCGCCACCGATCACGGCTGCAGTCATGAACCAGGCCGTCAGGGAAACATCAGTTGAGTACGAGATCGTGAACACGGGTGCAAGGGCCCAGAATGAGCCGTTGGCAAGTCCAGTGGCGAGGCTGCCAAGCATTCCGGCCGGTGAATTCCGATAAAGATACGGCACGTCGAGTTTGACGTCCTGAACCTGCCTGGGTGTCGTTGACGTCGACAAGGCGACCGGCACAGCCGCCAGCGACACCAGTACCGACGACATCGCGAACAGCGTCATGACCGCGGGATCGTCCAGCATCAACATTTGCTGGCCGACGGCAAGCATGGTCATGTTAATCAGGACGTAGGCCGAGAATACTGTGCCGCGATTCTCGTTCGTTGCGCTTTCGTTGAGCCAGCTCTCGATAACGACATACAGGACGGCGAAACAGAATCCCGAAACGAAACGCAGGATGCTCCAGGACCACAAATTGATCCACATCCCGTGCAGCAGCGGGCTGGCCGACGCCAATGCGGTCATCGCTGCAAATACACGCACATGACCCACGCGCTTGACCAGCCCGGTGCCCTGCCAGCAGCCGATCGTGAAGCCGAGAAAATAGGTGGCACCGATGATGCCCACGGCCAGCGTTGGAAAATCTTCCAGAGTGGCGCGGACGGGCAACAACGTGCCCTGCAAACCTTGTCCGGTCAGCAGAATAGCAACGCCGATCAGTAATGCGGCAACGGGAGCAATTGCTGGAATCATGGTGCACGATACCTGTTCAGGTGCCGCGATTTATAGGCCAAATGAAGCGCCGGCGAAAGGCCAGCGACGCGATATGTGATGCAAAGCCGAATAAGAGTTCAGTGGGTGCGACTGGAAAGCTCCGACACGATTTGGCCCAGTTTCTGCAGCCCCACATCGATCTTCGCACTCCAGGGATGGCCAAAACTGAGGCGTATGAAGTTTCTGTAGCGACTGCACGGCGAAAACAGGCGACCGGGAGCGATGCTGATGCCCGCGTCGATGGCGCGGTCGAAGAGATGCTCTGAATCCACAGCCTCCGGCAATTCTAGCCATAACACCGATCCGCCCACCGGTTTCGATGTGCGTGTTTCCGGGGGGAAATGACTTGCAACGGCAGCGCTCATCCGTTCCGCGTTGCATTGCAGTACCGGACGCAAGGTCTTGAGATAGCGGTCGTAGTCACCGCTGGCCAGGAACTCCGCCAATGTCAGTTGTTGCAAGAGTCCGGACGAACAGGAGTAGGCGCGCTTGCGGCGTCCGATTTCGTCATGAAACCGGTCAGATATCAGCCAGCCGATGCGATAGCCGGGAGCGGCAGTCTTCGAAAACGAACCACAGGTGAGTACGCGTCCGCTGCGTGAATGAAACTCTGCAGGTTTGGGCCGACGGCCGTCAAACAATAACTCGCCGTATACATCATCCTCGATAAGCACGACATCACTGGCATCAATCAACTCGACGAGTTCACGTCGTTTGTTGTCCGGCATGCTGACTCCCAGCGGATTACTGAGCGTGGTCGAGAAAAGGCAGGCCTTTACCGGGTGCGCCGCCAGCGTCTTTCGCAGTGCGTCGATCTGGACGCCTTCCTCCGGGCAGGTCTCGACCTCGATAGCAAGCATGCCAAGACTTTCTATCAGTTCAAGAACTCCGTGGTAGGTCGGCGATTCCACGGCGATGATGTCCCCGGCCTGGGCCACCGAACTCAGCGCCAGCAACAGCGCTTCCTGGCCGCCGTTCGTAATGCATACGTTGTCCGGTTCGACGTGACTGCCAACGGTGTCCAGATAACGAAAAGCTATCTGGCGTCGCAAGCCGGCTTCGCCCATGGTCGGTGCGTAAGCCAGGCTGCGCTCGTCAGCACGCACCATGACCCGTTTCATCGTGCGGTGCAGTGACTTGGCGGCGGATTTCGCCATACACGGGTTGGCAATACCGAAAGGCAACACCTGGGGCTGATGTATGCCGTCGTACACACGTTCCATAAGGCTGCGGCAGGCAACCGGCTGAGGCTTCGCGCCGACGCGGAAACGCGGCGCCGAGCGCACCAGCTCGTTGCCGGCAAAGCCGCGTACGTAGAAACCGGATTGCGGACGCGATTCGATTCGGCGCTGGCGCTCTAATTCGACGTAGGCTTGCCGAACTGTCGGTATTGAAACACCAATTCGGGTACTCATCCGGCGCAAGGAGGGCAAGCGATCGCCGGGTCTCAAGGTGCCGGACTCGATATTTTCCGAAATTAAATCAATAACCTGGCGATAGAGATAATCACTGCTTGTCTTATCGATGGCCAGCATAAATTGTATATGTCACATTTATCCAAAAGTGAATCTGTTATAGCGTCACTACGAGCGTAAAGTCAACCCCCGAGACGCCAATTGCATGGCCCTCACGCAGACAGAAAGACGTAACGGAGCACCGTCATGAAAGCACATTCCGATCCTGCCACCCATCGCGACGAACGTCCTGTAAAAGTAACGACGGCCACACCGCTCGCCGTCGGCGACAGGACCGATGGCGAAACGCTGTGGTGGAAACAGGCGCTTCGACAGGTAGCAGGTGCCGCACTGCGGTTGCATCATTATCGTTACGTGCGCACGCGTATGTTCCGCGATGCTCTGAGCCGCGAGGAACCATGCGAATCTCATTGTGCCAGCAAATGTGGTGAGGAGGCTGCCAATAAGCACTGAGTTTCCCGGGTCTGAAGTTGCGCGCTGAATATCCTGCCGTAGTTTTCCCGTGTAAATTGTTCTTGGTTCTTGCATTTTTTGAAGGTCGGGGCACATCCCATGCAACGTGACAACCTGTTTCTGTACCTGGTTACAATCGCCATCTGGGGGTCCACCTGGCTTGCGATCGAGTTCCAGCTTGGCGTGGTCGAGCCAGAAGTGTCTGTTTTCTACCGGTATGCGCTGGCATCGGCACTGCTGTTTGCTTTTTGCCGCCTGCGCAATCTGGGCCTGGATTTCGATCGTACCGCGCACACGCGTTTCATGATGCTTGGACTCCTGCTCTTCTGCCTCAACTACATACTGACGTATTACGCGCAGGTACACATTACATCTGCACTGACAGCCATCGCGTTCTCGACCATGTTGTGGATGAACATATTGAACGCCCGTATCTTTTTTGGAGTGCGCTCGGGACCTCGCGTAATTATCGGGTCTGTGCTCGGCGTTGCCGGGATAGTGACCTTGTTCCTGCCGGAAGTGGCTGACCTGTCCTTGTCTGATGCCACTTTTATTGGCGCTACGCTGTGCGTGTTCGCAGCGTTTATCGCGTCGCTGGGCAATATGGTTTCCCAGGCCGCACAGAACAGGGGTTTGCCGATAATCCAGTCGAACGCCTGGGGTATGTTTTACGGAGCCGTGTGGACGGGGGCAATTGCCGCGCTGCAGGGAAAAGTTTTCAACTTCGACTGGTCTGCGGGCTATGTGGTGTCGCTTCTTTACCTGGCAGTATTTGGCTCTATCGTGGCATTCGGCGCCTATCTGACGTTGTTGGGGCGTATCGGCGCACACCGTGCGGGCTATGCCGTGGTGATGTTTCCGGTCGTCGCGCTGCTTCTGTCTTTCGCATTTGAAGGTCTGGAGCCGAGCTTGAACGTCCTTGCCGGCGTCGTTCTGGTCATGGGCGGAAACGTCGTAATCCTGCAGCGTGCGTCGAGGACGCTGGTACCAGCCGATCCGTTGACTGCACCGGCCGGTCAGATGCCGGCCGTTGGGTCAACCCGCCCGACCAGCTAAGTCCCGGCCCAGCGACGGTCAGTCTCCATTGTCATCGTCGCCACCGTGCCAGGAGAGAAATTTCCAGTCACGGTCGACGCGAACCAGCACATCGGTAAACCGCCCACTTCGTGTCACGATTTTGCCGTCCGCGTTCTCACCGGCATTGCTGTACAGGTAGTGTGCGATTGCCGTATCACCACGTACCACGATCGACAACGGATACAGTTCGTGCGCCTGGTTCTTCCATTGTTGATGTGCAACTTCGTTCCACATGCGGGTGGAGGCACGACTCCGCGGCGCCGGTGAGTCGTATGGCCAACCGACGAAGTCCGCGGTCAACAGTTCTTCTATCCACTCTGAGTCGTTCTGACCCTCCGCTGCCCACTGCTTCTCGATGACGGCCCACACGGCAACCTGATCGTCGCCTGTCTCCTGGGACCAGACGGCGCTGCCAATCAGAAGGATCAGTAGTCCTAACGTCGCTTGCGCAAAAATTCCGTACTTTTTCATTCTTATATCCCCTGATAAATGACGACCGGAGCCGCACTAAAGCCAAGTGTAAGCCGGACATCGGTGGCTGTCTCTGCCACCTTGCCGTAGATTTCTTCAAGGTCGCGCCGGGACAGGTAATCCGGATGGTGCGTCTCGGTGATAACCGCGTAATCGAGACCAGGGCCGCCTTTAGACACCGAAAACAGGTAGGTGTGGTACGCAACCATAGCCGCCTCAGGTAACTGCATCAACCGGACCATGTGAGCGTCCGAACTGGTCAGAGGACGCGCGCCGATCTGCAAGTTGCGTTTTGCAATCTGCCAGCCGCGTGCCTTGAAAACGGCACCCATCGGCTGACCGCTTAGGACCAGCGCATGTTCAGAGGCCACTCGCGCATCGATGACGTCAGGGAACTGTACCGTTGCCCAGGTCCGGCAGATCCGACGTTCGCCTTCCAAGCTGTAAAGATTTGCAATACGCTTACTGTTGTCGCTTGCAATCACGTCGATTCCGAAGCTGCCGAACTGTTTTTCGATACGCTCGCTGTTGAGCATCGGTTCGGTTGTGGAGCAAGCAGCAATGGCCAGGCAAGCAAGCAAGCCTGTTGCTCTCGCAGCGACGCCCATACGAAAACTATTGGCAAGAGTCATGTGGCGCCTTGAAGTCCCTGCCGGCCGGAGCGATTAAACCAGGGATAATAGCGGGAAATGTGACGACGTGGGTCTGGTTTCCGGGGAATATGATGAAAGAAAAGTTGCTTTGTTACCGTTGTGGTGCAGCGCTGGACAGCCTCCCATTGCCACTGTCGAGACGTGATGAGTGTCCCGGCTGCACTGCGCACGTGCACGTGTGTCGAATGTGCCGATACTTTGATACGACGGTTCCGAAACAATGCCTGGAAGACGATGCGGAGGAGGTCAAGGAGAAAGATCGCGTCAATTTTTGCGAGTGGTTCAAGCCGAGTCCGAATGCCTTCGATCCGCAGCGGGCGAGTCTGGAGGCTGCCGCACGTTCCAAGCTCGCAGCACTGTTCGGAGAATCGGATAGTTTGCCGGAGCATGATGACGACCTGACGAGGAAGGCGAGGGACCTCTTCCGGTAATTGCCTGTGCCGGAGAATCGACAGTTGATGAAGCGACAAAGTACAACGGCCGAGAAGGCGCTGGTGATTCTTTCAGGCGGCCAGGATTCAACCACCTGCCTTTACTGGGCGCTCGATCGATTCGGCAAAGAGCACGTCGAGACGGTGACGTTCGATTACGGTCAGCGCCATCGTCGGGAAATCGATTCTGCCAAGAACATTGCGGTGCACGCCGCGGTACCGAACACGGTGTTGCCGATCGACACGTTCTCGGCTATCGGAGGCAATGCGATGACCGACGGCAAAACAGACGTGCCGGACCCGGATACTGAGGATGGAACAATTCCGGTTACCTTCGTTCCGGGTAGAAATCTTATTTTCCTGACTTATGCGGCGGCGTTTGCGTGGCCACGAAATATTCGTCACCTGGTGGGTGGCATGGCACAGATGGACTACAGCGGCTATCCGGATTGCCGACGCGAAACTCTCGATGCACTGGAACGGGCGCTACAATTGGGTCTCGAGCGAGACTTCACGATACACACTCCGCTTATGGATCGTTCCAAAAAGGAGACAGTCCTTTTGGCCCGCGATCTGGGCATACTACCCGTACTCGGAATGACCCACACCTGCTACAAAGGCGAGACACCGCCCTGCGGTGTCTGCGCCGCCTGCGTGCTGCGTGCGAAGGGTTTCGACGAGGCAGGGGTTCCTGATCCGTTGATTACGAAATGACCTATTCCGTCAGGGAAATGTATTACACACTGCAAGGCGAGGGGGCGCAAAGCGGTCGGCCTGCCGTTTTTCTGCGTTTTGCAGGTTGCAATCTCTGGTCGGGTCGCGAACGCGATCGCGCCACTGCCGTCTGTCAATTCTGTGATACCGAGTTCGTCGGTACGGACGGCCCGGGAGGCGGCAAATTCGTCAGTGTGACGCAGCTTGCGGCAGCGGCCGCAACGCTGTGGCCAAAGTCCAAAGTCCATACGGCTCCTTACGTTGTTTGTACCGGCGGAGAGCCCTTGCTGCAACTGGATAGTGCGGCAATCGATGCGCTGCACGCCCACGGCTTCGAGGTAGGCGTTGAAACGAACGGCACGATCGCCGCGCCACATGGCCTCGATTGGATCTGTGTGAGTCCGAAGGCCGGAGCCACTGTTGTGCAGAGGTCCGGAGATGAGTTGAAACTGGTCTATCCGCAGCGTGCACCCGAAGCTCAACCGGAACGGTTTGAAGGGCTTCCTTTTACGCACCACTTTCTGCAGCCACTCGATGATGCGAATAAGAATGAAAACACAACGGCAGCGATTCGCTATTGCCTGGAGCATCCCCAGTGGAAATTGAGCCTGCAAATGCACAAACTCATCGGTATTGCTTAAAGAAGTTCAGGAGACACAGAAAAGTTGGTCGAAAAAGGCAACATTCATCATGCTGGCCGGCTTGTCGTAGCGTTTGCCATCGGTATAGCAGTGGCGGTCTATGCTTACGAGCGCGTTACTGACCCGGAACCGGCGCGGCAAAGGGCGCGAGAGGAAGCGGCAGTTCTCGCGGCACGTGCGATACTGGCGGTCTATCTGGCGGCCGGCTCCGAGCTGCAAATCGTCGATCCCCTGGCGCCGGACCGGGTGGTGGGCAAGGTATATGTTTATCCGACCACCCACGGATTTGACGTGTCCGGTCATTACCGGCGCAGTGACAATGCACGCTGGCATCCCTTTCTCATGCGACTCGACCGTGACGCCGGCCTCATTGACCTCTCAGTGGCCGATGACGACGAACAATTACGACAGCGCAGCGCAACGGATCCCAGGTTGCGGGTAGTCGATGACAGCCCTGGCGGCTGATCCTGCGGCACGCGCCTTCCTGGTCGCGATGCGCGACCCGCGGTGACCAACCCGCAAACAATATTCGATATTCTGCCTGGTGATGCCAACGGTTCGAGGGCTTAGGGCATCTAACTGGACAAACTCGCTAGTCCGGTTGGAGCCAGACCCTGAAAATCGCCGATACCTCTGCCCAGGACGTCCGCCTGCAGGCAAAAAGCGGTCGTAACCGTCGCATCGTCGGGGGCAGTGCCATTTTCTTAGTGCTGCTGATCGCCTGGCTCACCGTTCCGGTGGTCCAGCGTTGGGCCGACGTCCGGGTCTCGGTTTCGCGGGATCGTTTGCGTGTCGCCGAAGTTACGCGCGGCGACCTGGTTCGCGACGTTTCTGTGCAGGGTCGGGTGGTCGCTGCAGTCAGTCCCACCTTGTACGCGCCCGCGGCAGGATCCATCACACTCGAAGTCGACGCTGGCGCCACCGTGAGCAGTGGACAGGTCCTGGCCGTGATTGACAGCCCGGAACTCGAGAATCAACTGCAACAGGCATTTTCGTCGCTGCAGCAGCAATCCGTAGAACTCGATCGTCAGCGTATCGAATCGCGACAGCTCGCGCTCGACAAGCGCAAAGCCGCCGATCTTGCCAATGTGGCGCTCACGGCCGCGCAACGTGAAAAACGACGCGCCGACAGGGCCCATGAGGTGAATGTCATCGCGGCAGCTGACTATGAAAAATCGCAGGATGATCTGCGTAACGCAGAACTCGGCTATCAGCATGCCGTTGCGGATGCGGACCTTTTCGACGAACGGCTGGCATTCGAACTGCGGGCCAATCAACTGGCGATAGAACGTCAGCAGCTTCTGGTCGACGAATTGCAGCGCCAGGTGGATGCCCTGGCAATCCGGTCGCCGGTCGACGGTATCGTCGGTGACTTGCTCGTCGTACAGAAGGCTGCGGTGGCGCGCGATACGCCGGTCATGGCCGTCGTCGACCTGACACGATTCGAGGTGGATGCACAAATCCCGGAAAGCTACGCAGACGACCTTGCAAGCGGGATGGTGGCGGAAGTGAACGTCGCGGGCCATTTGTACGACGGATACCTCGTCGCGGTGTCGCCTGAAATTGTCAGCAACCAGGTCGGAACCCGCATACGCTTCAGCGAGGACATGCCGCCGAATCTGCGTCAGAACCAACGCCTGATGACCCGGCTTCTGATCGAAGAACACTCGGATGTGTTGATGCTGCAACGCGGCCAGTTCCTCGACAGTGGTGGGGGTCGCATTGCCTACGTGCTCGACGGCGATGGCCTCGCGCACCGCCGGCCCATCGAGATCGGGGCCCGAAGCCTGTCCGCCGTGCAGATCGCAAGCGGACTGGAGGAGGGCGAATCCGTAGTCATTTCCAGCACCGAGCTGTTTCAGGGTGCGGAAACGGTTCTTGTTACCAACTGAAATTACAAACGCCAGGGAGAAATCGTAATGCTCCAGATGCACAAAGTGTCCAAGATATACCGAACAGATTCGGTAGAAACACACGCACTGCGGGAGTTCTCGCTGACTGTATCGGACGGTGAATTTGTATCCGTTACCGGCCCGTCCGGTTCCGGCAAAACAACGTTTCTCAATATCGCCGGGCTCCTGGAGGAGTTTTCTCAAGGTACGTACGAACTGGACGGTCGCGATGTATCCCGATTGAGCGACAACGAGCGTTCACAGGTCCGTAACGAAAAGATCGGCTTCATCTTTCAAAGTTTCAATCTCATACCGGAGCTGGATATCTACGACAATGTGGATGTGCCGTTACGCTACCGTGGCATGAAAGCGGCGGAACGACGCGAACGCATCATGCGGGTTATCGATCTCGTTGGTCTCGGTTCGCGTTTGCATCACTTGCCGTCACAACTTTCAGGTGGCCAACAACAGCGTGTTGCGATCGCGCGCGCACTGGCCGGTCAACCACGCTTTCTGCTCGCTGACGAACCAACCGGCAATCTTGATTCAGCGATGGCGGGAAGCGTGCTGGACCTGTTGAGCGAGATCAACGAAGCGGGAACGACCATCATTATGGTCACGCATGAGCGGACGCTAGCCAGACGAGCACAGAGAAATATCATGGTGAGCGACGGACGAGTCAGTACCGGTGCAAGCAATTTGCACGTCGCTACTGCAGCCAACGCCTGACTTTCGGAGATTGCCTCATGTTCCGCTATTACCTGAAACTCGGCGTGCTCTCCTTGCGCAAGAATCCTGTCCTGAGCGGGCTGATGGTTGCGGCCATTGCGGTCGGCATCGGCGCCTGCATGACCATGGTCAACATCCAGTACGTGATGGGCGGCAATCCCATTCCGCATCGTTCGGATCTGCTTTACCACGTGCAGCTTGACGGCTGGGATCCGAACGAACCGGCACAGGAACCAGACGAGCCACCGGACCAGGTCACATGGCTCGATGGCAGCGCTTTGTTATCCGCCGGCGAGGCACGACGACAGGTATTGAGTTACCGCACGGCTCGCGTCATGCAACCGAACGATCCCGAGATCCGTCCGTTTCAAGTGGAGGCACGTGCCACGACGGCCGATTTCTTCCCGATGTTCGACGTCCCCTTCCTGCACGGCCAGGGGTGGGATAAATCGGTCGACGACAGCCGCCAGCAGGTTGTCGTTCTCGGCAAAGAAATCAATGATCGGATTTTCGGGGGCGAGAACTCGGTCGGGCGCACGGTCGTGATGAATGGGGACACCTTTCGGGTCACCGGCATCATCGATAACTGGAATCCGGTACCCCGTTTCTATGACATCACGAATAACCCGTTTACCGATCCGGAAGAGGTGTTTTTCCCGCTCGGTGTCGCCGTAAATAAAGAGATATCGAGTTTCGGCAATACCAACTGCTGGAAACCCATAAGTGACGACGGTTGGCAAGCGTTTCTCAACTCGGAATGTGTATGGCTGCAATTCTGGGTCGAACTGCATGGTGACGCAGAAGTGCGTGACTACCAGGCATACATCGATGCCTATTCAGAGTCGCAAAAAGCGCTAGGACGGTTTCCCCGACCATTGAATAACCGTCTCAACAACGTCATGGAGTGGATGGCGGATCAGGAAGTAGTGCAGGACGATGTTCAGGTCCTGCTTGGTTTGGGATTTCTTTTTCTGCTGGTATGCCTGCTAAACACCATCGGCCTGCTTCTGGCGAAAATACTGCGCCGCACCGGCGATATCAGTCTGCGCCGTGCGCTTGGTGCTTCGCGTCGCGCCATTTTCTCTCAATACATTGTTGAGGCGGGAATGATTGGCATCACCGGCGGTGCCGTAGGCGTTGCGCTGACGTGGCTTGGATTGCGCGGCATCGAGATTCTGTACGGCGAGTTCGATTTTATCGCCAATCTGGTAAGAATGGACTGGGTAATTGTGCTGTCAGCTGTACTGCTTGCCATAGTCGCGGCACTGGCTGCCGCGTTGTATCCGACCTGGCGCGCATGCCTGATACACCCGGCCAGTCAGTTGAAAACTCTTTGAGGTGCTAGCAATGGAAATTGGCCCGATCTGGCGCGCCATGATGCGCAACAAGACCGCTTACGTTTTGATCGCGTTGCAAATCGCCGTAACAATGGCAATCATGGTAAATGCGTTCGCAATTATTCAGGAGCGAACGCGACTTATCGATCGACCTAGCGGCATCGATGAAGACAACATTTTCTACCTGAGCAGCGTGGGCTTTGCCCCGGACTTCGATTCGCGCGCCTCAATCACAGCAGATCTCGAAATGCTGCGGAACCTGCCAGGGGTTGTCGATGCCGTTGCAACGAACACGGTGCCGCTGCAGGGTGGAGGCTGGTCGTCCGGGCTGCAGACCACACCCGGTGCTGACGTAGACGGGACAGGTTCCGCAATCTATTTTGTCGATGAGCATGGCGTCGATACGTTTGGTGTCGACCTGGTTGCCGGGCGGAACTTTACGCCAACGGATATCGAGTGGCATGAAAGTGACAGCAATGGCTGGCCGCCGACCGGCATCATTTCCAGGGCAGCCGCCGAAACACTGTTTCCGGATGAGGACATGAGTGCGGTAGTCGGCAAAACGATCTACGTCAATAACGACCAGCCGGTGCGTGTCATCGGAATTGTCAATCGCCTGCAGGCAGCATGGAAAAGCTGGGACGGCGTCGAGCGTTCAATGCTGGTACCGATGTACCGTCTATCCTCATCGACTCGTTACGTCATACGCACGGAACCCGGCGAGCGCGATCAACTGATGCCGCGGATCGAAGAGATGCTGGCAGCTGCCAATACAGACCGGATCATTCGCAGTATTACGACCATGACCGAAACACGGGCGCGAAGCTATGTCGAGGATTCCTCGATGATCAAGCTGCTGGTGTTTGTCGTCGGTCTGCTCACCGCAGTTACCGGTCTCGGCATCGTGGGGCTCGCCAGCTTCAATGTGGCGCGACGCACCCGGCAAATCGGTACCCGGCGCGCTCTGGGCGCCAGCAAGCGTGCGATTCTCCGCTATTTCCTGCTGGAGAACTTCCTGGTCAGCAGTGTCGGCATTCTATTCGGGGCCTGCCTGGCAATCGGCCTCAACATCTGGATGGTGCAGACCTTCGAACTGATGCCCGTTTCCTGGTACATCATTCCGACGGCAATGATCGCGCTCTGGATGATCGGGCAATTAGCCGTTTTTGGGCCCGCCCGCCGCGCCAGTCTCGTGCCGCCGGCCGTGGCGACCCGTGCGGTCTAGGTCGGTCTTCTAGTGCGTAATCGGCTGGCTTTGCGTGGCGGGTTCGTCCAGCGTTTCCTGACGCCATTCGAACACGTTCAGTTCGATGAAGACGAACGCAACAAGCCACAGGAACGCGTCCCAGAAATCGACAAAGTCGCCTTTAACACCCCAGTAGACAGCGGCCATCAATAGGATCGAATAGAGCACGTACTTGCACATGTTGCTGATCCGTAGCGCAGCCCCGGCAAGTTTCTGGTGCTCCTGCAAACGGACATCGAACTCGAGAAGGAAAACCACCAACAGCCAGACGCCGGAGTTAATAACGTCGACCCAGGCCAGTCGTGTTATGTCGATCAACCCGGAAAGGTCGACTACTGCGTTCATTCCGCTCAGTTGATGGAACGAATTCGCAGTCGACATCACACTGCAACTCGTAGCCGTAATGATCTCGTATTGATCCAGGTCGACAGCGTACGCCCAGGCACCCCCGGTAAGGTCGCATAAATTTGCTATGCCGGGCAGCGGCGCAGCCCCGAAAAGAAATAGCAGTTTGGTCAGGTAGCCGTAAAAAGCGTAGACAATCACCGCATAGCAGACGGCGCGTATGATGTGCATTGTGCGGCTGGCAGACTTGCTGACGACGTTATCGGTAAGGATGTAGGTCTGCAGCTCAAACATAAGCAAAAGAACAACCCACGCCGCAGTGTCGATTGTTGCTGCAAAGCCCTCAATGATGTCGCCAAACTGGATGCCGTCGACGAATCGATGTGAGGATGCCGCCCACTCTTCGGCAAAAAACAAGTAGACGTTCAGCGTCAACAACGCATAAATCGTGTACTTGAATACCTGGAAGATCTTGTAGCGGTCGACGTTCAACCCTGTACGAACCCCGCTTGAATCCCGTTCCTGGAGTTATGCGCCGAGGTGCAAGTGCTTCCTGCTACGCTGTGCGGGACAGCGGTATATTGTTATCGTTTCCCGCCAACTGCTGAAGAATCCACTCCACATATCGATTCTCCATGCGCTCCATCCTCGAGAATGGTCCCGGTCGATAGTACCGCGAGTTCACGCCTTTCCAGTTGTTGACAATAATCGTCTCGTCGGCGTAGGTCGTAATATCCCAGAGCCACATGAGCTCTTCAACGTCGTAATCCTTACCTTCTACGGCGTCGCCTCTTACCAGCCAGGCAATTTCACAGACACAATGCCTGTGGTCGACCGGCTTGAAAACGTAGCTGACGACGTGATCGCTGTAGGCCAACAGGAACGAGAAAGGACCGAAAGAGAAGTCGGAAGCGCCTCCATCATAGCCAGTTAGTTTGCCAAGCAAGGGGGCGACGGGCGTGCCGTCCCGGCTGCCGCTCTGGTAGCCCTCGAACAATGCCGTTCGACTGTAGCCATAGCCCTGCTCGCCGGGGCGTGCAAGCGTATCGACAAAATCGTATTCGACTCCCTTCAGGCCGCAGGCTTCCATTCGGGCCAGCATCTTGTCCTGTATTCGATCGCGCTGTACAGGATCAAGCATCAGCGTATGCATGCGCGCGTAGTCGGGATGGGCGGAAGCGCAGTGATAGCACTCCTGGTAATTTTCGACAGCCAGCTTCCAGTTCGCAGCAATCGGATAGCTCTTGCGAGCCGCTACTTTCAGGTTTTCGAAATCGAACACCGCAAATGGTTCGGCCAGGTCGCGCTTCGCGCCTTTCAGGGAGGGCGGGCGTTCGTTAAAGCACAGGAAGATCAGACCGCCGAGAATTTCCAGTGAAACGCGATTGAGGCTGTAGGATCTCTTGTCAAAATCCTTGGGCATAGCGCGGGCCGCCGTGAGGTTGCCATCTACGTCGTACATCCATCCGTGATACGGACATTCGAATTTACGCACCGAGCCATGCTGTTCAAGGCATACGAGCGAGCCGCGATGACGGCAGACGTTTGCAAATGCGTTGACCTTACCCGCTGAACCACGAACCACGATCGCTGATTCATTGGCCCAGTTTGTAACGAAGAAATCGCCTTCTTCCGGAACTTGCGAAATATGACCGGCCAGGAACCAGTTCCGGGTCAGAATGCGCTCCAGTTCGAGCTGATAAATAGCAGGATCAGTATAAAACTGTTGCTCCAGCGGCTTGCCGGGCTCCTGCTTTGCAATGAGTTCGCTGATGCTTCGAGTGTCGTGCATATGCTGATACCTGACTGGATCCAATAACCTCACGTGCACAACTGCCGGCGGCGTGATTGCACGAAAAACAAGATATCATAGCCGTTTCAACGTGGAATCCACTGCTTCATCATCTGGAACTGAAGCGCAATGGTTCAATCCGCTGCGGTAGCGGAATAGTCGAGGGCAAGCCCGACTAACGTCCGGACACCTACGATCAGCGCGTCTTCGTTCGCATTGAACAGGGGTGAATGGTTCGCCGGCGCCTGGCCACGCCCGACCCCTTCCTCGTTGATGCCCAGCATCAGGTAAAGACCAGGAATGCGCTTCTGGAAATGCGCAAAATCTTCGGCACCTGTAATGAGCGGATGCTCGACAACGTTGTCCGCGCCTGCGGCCCATTCCAGTGTCGGCATCATGCGACCGAGAAGCTCGGGGTCATTACCGGTTACCGCGCTATAGGAATTAATCGTGATGGTTGCCTCCGCGCCGGCAGCTTCCGCGATACCGGTTACGGTCCTGCGTAATCGCGCATGAAGCTCCTCACGCACACCGACATCGAAAGTACGAATCGTGCCCAGCATGGTGACGTCGTCAGGAATGATATTGCCGCGCACACCGCCCTCAATACTGCCGATAGTAATGACTGCGGGCCCTTTGGTGATGTCGAGCTGCCGACTCGGAATGCCTTGCAGCGCGATCATGACCTGTGCCGCGACATGGATCGGATCCACACCCATCCACGGTGCTGAGCCGTGTGTTTGCCGACCACGAATGTGAATATGCAACTCGTCCGACGCCGCCATGAAGCTGCCTGCGCGATAGTTGATGGTACCGGTGGGCACGGGCCACGCGTGCAGCCCGAAGATTGCTTCAGGCGCATCATCGCCGTCGAGCACACCTTCCTCGATCATCAGTGCGGCACCGCCTTCCTCGCCGGGCGGCGCACCTTCCTCGGCGGGTTGAAAGAAAAACTTGACGGTGCCTGCGAGCTTGTCGCGATTGTTTGCCAGAACTTCCGCCGCGCCCATCAACATCGCAACATGGGTATCATGGCCGCAGGCATGCATCACCGGCACTTCGTTGCCGTTGTATTCGCCCATGGCCGTCGATGCAAACGGCAGACCGGTTTGTTCGCGTACGGGCAGGCCGTCCATGTCGGCCCGCAGAGCAATGACCGGACCGGGTTTGGCGCCTTTCAATGTTCCAACCACCCCGGTATGTGCAATGCCGGTCTCAACAGAATCGATTCCTATGCGTTCAAGATGCGCCGCGACCTTTTCCGCAGTGCGAAATTCCCGATTGGACAGTTCCGGGTGTTGATGGATATCACGCCGCCATTCAATAACCTTCGGTTCGACCGCCGCAAATGCAACCTCAAGATCACCGGCTTTCAATTCAGCGAGTGCGCTGCTTGTCGACAGGGCGAGGCCCAATGCTGCCAACGCTGGAGTTCGGTATTTCATTCGATAGGGCTCCTTATTGCTCAGGTTCGACTGTACCTTAATTCCGGCACCCGGTTCGAATGCCAAACCCGCCGTCCCGCTTTTTGACATAGCACTTTTCACACCGTTGGCTGTCAACAGAAATGACAGCCGGCATTGCTGGCGGCGTCGCTGCCGGCAGACATCGTGACAGTCGAGGGCTTGCACCCTATGCTTGCCCGAGCGAAACAAACTATTGCTGCAGGGAGCACGACTATGTGGTCATTGACGAGGCCCACCGCCATCCGGGTTACCACAACAATTGCGGTACTGGCGCTCTCAGGCTGCGGTGGCGGCTCGGAGAGCTTCGAGCCGCCTCCTGATACAGATCCACCACCATCCAGCGACCCGCCGCCGATTGCCGTGCAGCAGGCGTTCACGCAGCTTTCATTCAGTCAGCCATTGGCGATGCTGCAGGCGCCGGGCGACGATACCACCTGGTACGTCGTGGAACGACCCGGCAACATTCGCGTTTTCCCGAATGCGACGGATGCATCGATGGCAGATGTCGAAATATTTGCGAATCTGACGGGGCGCGTCAATTCGGGCCCCGGCGAAGCTGGCCTGCTAGGTATGGCATTTCACCCCGATTTCGCGACGAACGACGAAGTATTTCTTTCATATACTCGCGGAGCGAATCTCGAGTCCGTCGTTTCACGATTTGCAGTCGACAGTTCGACCGGGAACCTCGATATCGATTCCGAAGAAGTATTGCTAACGATTGAACAACCGCAAGGCAACCACAACGGCGGCAACGTTGCGTTCGGCCCGGATGGATTTCTCTATACTGGTTTTGGTGATGGTGGTGGTTCGGGAGATCCGCAAGGCAATGGCCAGAACACGACGAATGTGCACGGAACCATCCTGCGTATTGACGTTGACGGTGGCTCGCCTTACGCAATTCCGGCAAACAATCCGTTTGCCGGCAATACTGAGTGTTTCCAAGGTACGGGTACCATGGCCTGTCCGGAAATATTCGCCTGGGGATTTCGCAACCCGTGGCGCTTTTCATTCGATCGCGATACCGGCGACTTGTGGGTCGGTGACGTGGGGCAGGGCAGCTGGGAAGAAGTAAACCGGGTTGAGATCAGTGAGAATTATGGATGGAACGAACGCGAAGGCGCGCACTGCTATCCGCCGGGCACAACAAATTGTGACACCGACAACGTGGATCCGATCGCCGAGTACGACCACAGCCTCGGCAATTCGGTAACCGGTGGCTACGTGTATCGCGGCAGCGAAATTTCGGACTTGCAGGGTTTTTACGTATTCGGTGATTTCGGCAGTGGACGTATCTGGGCGCTGCCGTTCGACAGCCCGCAAGGCACCAATCCCGCCGAACTGATCGATACGGCGCTTAACATTGCCTCATTCGCTGAAAGCAATGCAGGCGAACTTTACGTACTTCACATCAATGGTGGCACCATCCACCGAATCGTTGCCGATTGATTGCCGGCCAACCCATGCCGGCGTTCCACGTGATGAAGCGCCCGCCAGCGAATTCGTGCGTTTGTTGCGTTGTGTTCGCTAGAATCCGCCCCTGCCAGACTTGACCCCCGCAGCCGGCGTACTGGACCGGTAATCAAGAATAAACCTGCAGGCCACGACGGAGAGCCGCATGAGTGCCATGTCGAATATTGAAATTGCCCAGGCTGCAAAGGTGTTGCCCATTCAGGAGATCGGCAAAAAGCTGGGCCTTTCGGCGGATCTGCTTATTCCCTACGGTCACGACAAAGCCAAGATCGACTATCCGGTATTGAACAATGCCGCAAACCGGCAAGATGGAAAGCTTATTCTCGTCACTGCTGTTTCACCAACACCCGCCGGAGAAGGCAAGACGACAACGACAGTCGGGCTTGGTGATGCACTGAATCACATTGGCAAGAATGCGACGATTTGCCTTCGAGAACCCAGTCTCGGACCCTGTTTCGGAATGAAGGGCGGTGCCGCCGGCGGTGGTTATGCGCAGGTAGTACCGATGACGGATATCAACCTGCATTTCACCGGCGATTTCCATGCCATCGGTGCGGCACATAACCTGCTTTCTGCGCTGGTCGACAACCACATTCACTGGGAAAACCGACTGGGCATCGATCCGAGACGCATCAATTGGCGACGAGTCGTCGATATGAACGACCGCGCACTGCGCAATATCGTGATCGGTTTGGGTGGCACGCCGCATGGCGTACCGCGTGAAAGCGGGTTCGACATTACGGTGGCTTCCGAGGTCATGGCCATTTTCTGCCTGGCAACCGACTTGCAGGATCTCGAGCGACGGCTCGGTAATATCGTCATTGGCTACACGTTTGCCGGGAAAGCCGTGACGGTGAAGGAATTGAACGCGCACGGTGCAATGACGGCATTGCTCCGCGATGCATTTCGGCCGAATCTGGTGCAAACCATCGAGAACAACCCGGCGCTGATGCATGGAGGACCGTTTGCCAATATCGCGCACGGCTGCAATTCGGTGGTGGCAACGAAGACGGCGCTCAAGCTCAGCGACTACGTGGTAACCGAAGCCGGGTTCGGCGCGGATCTTGGTGCCGAGAAGTTTTTCAACATCAAGTGCCGCAAAGCCAATCTCAAGCCATCCGCGGTCGTGTTGGTAGCAACGATCAAGGCCCTGAAGATGCACGGTGGCATTGCGAAAGACCAACTAGCTGCCGCGAATGTCAAGGCGGTGCGCAAGGGCTGCGAGAACCTGGGGCAGCATTTACGCAATCTCGGCCATTTCGGCGTGCCTGTGACCGTTGCTATCAATCACTTCACGGCAGACAACGACGCCGAGATCGATGTCGTCCGCGCCTATTGCGAGGAGTACGGCGTTGAAGCGCATGTATGCCGGCATTGGGCGGAGGGTGGCAAGGGAGCCGTTTCGCTGGCTCGACACATCGTGGAACTGGCCGACAGCAAGTCGCACCAGTTTCATACGCTGTACGACGATGACATGCCGCTGTGGGATAAGGTGCGACACATTGCCCGCACCATTTACGGTGCAGAAGACATAATGGCCGACAAGAAAGTAAGGGACCAGTTTGTCCAGTTGCAAAAGGACGGCTACGGGGAGTATCCGATCTGCATGGCAAAAACCCAGTACAGCTTTTCGACGGATCCCAATCTACTCGGCGCACCCAAGGGACATGATGTGCCGGTGCGGGAAGTTCGTCTCGCGGCAGGCGCAGAATTTCTTGTGGTGGTCTGCGGTGCAATTATGACGATGCCCGGGCTGCCCCGGGTACCCGCGGCTGACAACATTCGGGTCAACCGTGACGGCTTGATCGAGGGTTTGTTTTAGGGCTTGTTGCCAGCGAGTGTTTCCTGGGAATCTCGTTCGCTCCCGCACGCGCAGTCAGCTGCCGCAAGGCAGCCGTGAATCGTGCGATGGCCTCTGCCAGGCCGGTTTGCTGCAGGTATTTCCAGGCGATATAGACGTGCGCCACGTGATCGAATTCGGCAGGGTCAATACGGCCAGCTTCAAGAGCGGGTATGTCAACCATTCGCGAGCTCAATCGTGGACTGCCCGTTTGGCAACGTATCGGACTTAGGCTCATCTAAGCTTCCTTCAGACGATGGCTGTCGGCCGCCGCCAGTTCACAGTTATAGACTTTCTTCAGTTCCCGAATGGCCGCCAGCGTGTCTTCTGAGAAAGGCGCCTTGCCTTCGAAACTGTGCAGCACGATGCCTTCGAGCAAGTCGCCGAGGGACAGCTCACAATACTCGGCCAGAGCCTTGAGTACTTTGAGCAGCGATTTTTCCAGGCGCACGCCGGTCTGTGTGCGTTCAACAATGCGAGGTTTCATGCGGGATTCAGCCAATTTGTTATCTTGCTACCAAGGTAATAATATAGCATTTTCATGACGGTATACAACAGGCGGAAAGACAGTTCGACTTACGTTAACTGTCAATCGCTTATGAGACTATCGTAACGCTCTTTCTAAAACGGGCCTGCGTATTTTAGTCGTCGATGCTACGGCGCAAGCGCTTTTGCTGGCCCCGACGGGTCTTTTCCTCGAGGCGCTTTTGCTTGGCCGCTTTGCCCGGCCGCGTTGGCACGCGCTGTTTTTGATTGACCAATGCGGAGCGAATGAGCTGTGTGAGGCGCGACAATGCGTCCTCACGATTTTTTTCCTGGCTGCGGAATCGTTGCGCCTTGATGATCACGATGCCGTCCTTCGAGATACGACGATCCGGCAGGCTCAACAGTCGCGCTTTCAGCTCGTCCGTCAATTGCCGGGATGCAGGAATGTCGAATCGCAAGTGCACGGCGGAGGCCACCTTGTTGACATTCTGCCCGCCGGCGCCCTGGGCACGCACGGCGGAAATGTCGATCTCATCGTCCGGAATCTCTAGTTGACGGGATATTCTGAGCATGTTCTTTGCGTATCATCTGCTGCGCGTTGCTCGCTGAACGCGGGGCCCGTGTGGTCGAGCAATTTTCGCATGTCGCCTCGTTGAATGTGTGAGAATGCGCGCCCAGGCGCAGCAATCGACGACGGATCGAAGTCACGAAGAATCCATGGCGGTTCGCAACCTTTTGTTACTGACCACCTGTCAGCTCATCTCGGCCACTGGCTCGATCGTCATGGTGACGCTCGGTGGCATTATCGGCTCGGGTTTGACCGGTAACCCCGCCTGGGCCACGCTACCGCTCTCATTCATGGTCCTAAGCCTTGCCGCCACCACCGTGCCGGCAACGCTCCTGATGCGCGCGATCGGTCGTCGCCGGGGATTCGCCCTGGCTTCGTTATCGTCTGCAGCGGCCATGCTACTTGCTGCCTACGCCCTGGCGACAGCCAGTTTCATTTTCTTTATTGCTGCTTCTGCATTGTTTGGAGTCAACATGGCCTTCGCGCAGCAGTATCGCTACGCCGCCGCCGAAAGCGTGGCGCCGAAATTTGCCGGTCGGGCTATTTCGCTGGTCCTGGTCGGCGCGATCGGAGGTGCGGTGGTTGGACCGGAGCTCGTAAGCAGGGGTGCGCTTGCAGTAACCGACGTGCCATACACAGGTACGCTCATTGCCGTCGCAGCGCTGTACTTGCTGCAAGCGGTCTTGTTGTTCCTGTTGCAGCCTGTGCGCGATGAACTCGCTTCGGACCTGCATTCCGGTGGACGACCACTGCGGGTAATCGTGCAACAGCCGGTATTTATAGTTGCAGTACTCGGCGGTACGGCGGCGTACGGCGTCATGACACTCATCATGACTGCGACGCCATTGAGCATGCATATCAATGACGGCTACTCGCTGGACGAGACCGCGAACGTTATTCGCAGCCACGTGCTGGCCATGTACGTGCCGTCGCTGTTCTCCGGCTTCCTGATGGAACGCATCGGCATTGGCCGCGTGATGACTCTGGGGGCCGTCGGCCTCAGTGCGGCCTGCCTGATTGGTTTGCAGGGTCAATCGGTCATGCATTACTGGTTTGCCCTGGTTTTGCTGGGCGTCGGCTGGAATTTTCTGTACGTCGGCGGCACCACGATGCTGACACTGACTTATGCCATGTCCGAACGCTTTAAAGCGCAGGCTGTGAACGAATTCAGCGTCTTCGGCACCTCCGCCGCGGCCTCGGTGATGGCTGGCACGGTCATGCATTTCTACGGCTGGTACACGCTCGTGCTCGTGCCGCTGCCCCTGTTGCTGGCCATTTTCCTCGGTCTGTTTTTCGTACGCAAAGAGGCCCGACTGGGGCGCCTCGCGCCAGCCGAAAAATGACGGTCATCGAACGCGTATGGCAGTAAGAAGGCTCTATCACGACGAGATGTATCGGTTCACCAGACCCGACCCATCGTACTGGCAGGCCACTGCTGAAGACGTTCAACCGCCGTGCGAGCCGCTGACCGGCCACGAGTCTTGCGATGTCGCGATTATTGGTGGCGGATATACCGGCGTCAGTGCTGCCTACCATCTCAGCAAGCAGCATGGCTTTGACGCGCGCGTGCTAGAGGCCGGACAGATCGGCTGGGGTGCTTCAGGCCGTAACGCCGGATTTTGCAGCATAGGTGGTACGTCGTTGTCCCTCGACCGGATGCTCGACAAATACGGCATTGAGGAAACTCGCAGGTTCTACTCATCGCAGGTGGATGCAATTGCGTTGGTCCGCTCACTCATCGAGGAGGAGGGCATCGATGCCGCGATACATGGCAATGCTGAACTTGAGGTTGCGCCTTCCCGGAAAGTATTTGCCGGGCTGACGAAGCACGCCGAAATGCAACGCCGGCTCCTGAATCTGGACACCCGAGTAGTTACCGCCGACCAGTTCCGCGAGGAATATTTCGATTCGTCAGAACTCTGTGGTGCAGTTGTACAGCAACCGGCTTTCGGTTTACACCCGCTGCGTTTTATGCGCGGGTTAGCAACATCCTCAATGTATCACGGTGCGAAGTTGTATCCGTACAGCGAAGTCCTCGAGTGGCGCAAAGAGGCCCATCAGCATCGCTTGCAGACTGTGGGCGGCAGCCTGCGGGCGCGCATCGTCATACTGGCCACGAACGGCTTCATGCCCGAGCATCTCCATCCTGCTTTTCGCGGCCGATCATTGCCGATGGTCAGTGCCATTGTTGTGACGCGGCCGTTATCGGTGGATGAGCTTGCCGCGCACGGATGGAGAACCGCGAATCCGGCCATAAGCGCTCGCCGTATCCTCAATTATTACCGCTTGCTCCCGGACAATCGCCTGCTGTTCGGGGGCCGTGGGCATTCAACCGGCAGCGTCAGCGGCGCAGCGAAGACTTTTGCTACTCTGCAGGAACGGTTGCGACAACTCTGGCCGCAGTGGGGAGATGTCGCCATCGACTATCGCTGGCACGGCTTGATCTGTATCACGCTGCGACTCACACCTAGCATCGGGCGGCTGAAGGACGACCCGTCGGTCTTGTTCGCCTACGGCTATCATGGCAATGGACTCAATACAGCAACCTGGAGCGGCAAACAGCTTGCCGACTGGATAGCGCAGGGAGGACACCTGAATGCTCCTTATCCCGATACAGTGCCGGAAATGTTGCGGGGCATTTCGGGGCGTTTCCCGGTGGCCGCCCTGCGCTTGCGTTACCTGCAGGCACGGCTTGCCGTTTTCCGGCTACAGGATGCTCTGGATTGAATGTGGAATTCTTGCCGGACTGTACGCGACAGCCCGGTAGCTATGTTGCCCCTGCTCAGAGAAATTTGAAGTTGAAGGCAAGGGAAACAACGGGGTAGGCCTTGAATTTGTCGGTGTCTTCTTCCAGCTCCGAGCGTTCGACTTCAAGTGCATCCATGAATGCGGTGTCATCGGCCAACAGCCCGTCCGCGGTCAGTGAAACCCTCGGATCGCCCTGCAGTAAAACGCCCACGTCGAGGTTGAGTCCGACCTTTCCGAAGAGCCCTAAGTCGAAGCCGATTCCCGCGTAAGGAGAGGTGCTATCGAAACTAGTCCGGCTGCGGAGCGTACCCACTTCGGCGGAGGTGTAAGTAGTGCCACCAATATCGAACGAGCCCGAATCGAGGCTGATCATTTTAAGTTCGTTGTCGTTCGCGAACAAACCAGCGGTAAATCGAAGCGGAGTCATGGCCACGCGGAAATTCGCGGTCGCGTAAAGCGTCGACAGTTCGAGCGTCGCATCATAGTTGATGCCCGATTGCGAGCCTTGCTCGTCGTAGTCAAAGCGGTTGATTCCGCCGCGTAAATCAAACCATGGCAAAGGGCGCCAGATTGCTTCGGCGCCGAGTCCCAGCGTGCCGGCCTTCAAGCCGAGCCAGAAGTTGTCGTCCGCTTTCGCGGGGCTGCAGCTGAGTGCTGCCAGAATTAAAATGCAGGAATAAAGTAAGGGCTTCATGTCGAGAGACTCCAATCCGGGCGATACAGTTCGCACCTGTCTGGAATCGGAGACTACCGTCGGCTTTTTGACATAACTGTGAGGCGGGTCACAGGTTCCGTGCGGAATTGCGGTCGATCGGCAAAAAGAGTGATCCGTTTCAGGTTGTTTCACCGCATTTCTGTAGTCGCGGCGCGAGGGCCGCTCGACTACGGTTATTGGGCGCAGGATGCGCACCACTACACTTCGATGCATCAATATGGAGGTTGACGTCATGAGGGTACTTACTATTGCTGAAATGGACGCGGTTGCGGGCGGAACGGGTGTCTGCACGCCGCAAAACTCAGGGAACAATTATGGGGGCGT
>JBGTHC010000169.1:0-11258 GCA_041746375.1 Woeseiaceae bacterium | reverse complement strand
AGCGCCGCAGGCCGAACCGGCGGATACCGGCACGTTCGACACCAGCGCCGGCGGCGACGTACAGGTCCAGCGCGGCGATACGCTGTGGGGCATCGCACAACGCGTGCGGCCGGACAACCGTCTCGGCATCAACCAGGTGATGCTGGCGATCTTCGAGGCCAACCCGGACGCGTTCGCCGGTAACATCAATCGACTTACCGCGGGTGCGCGCCTGCGCATGCCGAGTGCGGATGACATATTCCGTATCAGCCGCGGCGATGCCCTGAGCGAAGTGCAGCGTCAGAACAGCGACTTCGGCATCGCACAACCGGCAAGCGACACCCAGCCGAGCCTGACGCTGGTGCCGCCCGACGCCGACCAGGAGGATTACACCGGACCGGCCACCCAGACGGGCACGGATACGGCTGCCGGTGCGGCTTTACAGGAACGCATCCGCGAACTGGAATCCGAGGTTTCCGAGCAGAGCTCGTTGCTGGAAATTCGGGATAACGAACTGGCACAGCTCCGCCAGGAACTGGCACGCATGCGTGAGCAGGCCGGTGTCGAGCCGCCTGTGGACCCTCTGCCGGTCGATGAACCGGCAGTGCCTGCCGACGAACCCGACGAAGTGTTTGTCGAGGAAGAGCCCGAGCTGGCGGTTGACGAGCAAACGCCAGCAGTCGACGAAGCCGAACCGGAACCGGTTGTGGAACGACCGGCACCGCGCGTCGTCCCGGCCCCCGCCGCCGAACCTGGAATGGTTGATCGCCTGATCGGCCTGCTCACCAGTATCTGGGGCATCATTGGCCTGGCGCTGATCGTCGCAATCGTCGTGCTGCTGTGGTTTGCCAAGCGGGCTGCAGGTCGTGACGAGGAGTCGACCGGTGTCTGGGAAGCGCTCGACGATGACGACGATGTCGACAGCGAATCACGGGCCTCCACGGAGCGCCTGCGCGCACTCGCTCGCGATGATGACAGTTCGATCGTGGTCGTGGAGCAGGAAACCGGCACCGACCGCCGCCGCAAGCGCAGCGACACGATGGAAATCCAGCGCGCTGACGACGATGCGGAACTAACCTCGGAAACCGGCCGCATGCCGGCGCTGGACGATACCTTCAGCAGCGATACGGCGCTCAATCTCGATCAGACCGATCCGATTGCTGAAGCCGATTTCCACATGGCCTACGGCCTGTACGACCAGGCGGCGGACCTCATCAACGGCGCGCTGGCCATCGAGCCGGACCGCGAAGACCTGATGGCCAAGCTGTGTGAGATCTACTTCGTGTGGGGCAACCGCGATGCGTTCATCGATGCGGCCAGCCGTCTGCACGACCAGCTCGGCGGCGAGACCAGCCCGGACTGGGACAAGACCGTCATCATGGGCCAGCAGATTGCCGGCGACCACCGGCTGTTCTCGGGCGTCGTGCCCGGTTCGGCGACCCGTGCGGTCGACCTGTCATTCGACGATTCAGGTGACAGCGGCATCCTCGACATGGACCTCAGCAGTGGGCCGGATGGCGACTACAGCAATGTCATTGACATGGAAGCCGAGGATCAGGAGCAGGCCAGCGGTGACGACGCGCTCGATTTCGTATTCGACGATGAGCCCGACAACGGCTCATCGACTACGCGGGAAATGGCGCCGCGTATTCCGGCTGACGAATCCACGGTCGAAAGTCCGACTATCGAATCACGAGCGCCCTCCGATACAAGCGAATCGCCGACGATCGAACAACAGATGGCAGGTCTTGACAGCACGTCGGAACTGCCGGCCTTCCGTGAAGCAGACAACGACGATTACGGCGGCGACGCGACGGCGGAAATCGACCTGGACGACCTGGGGCTGGACCTGGACGCACTGGCCCAATCCGGTCTGGACGACGACGACGACTCAGATGCGGATTTCTCGGATATTGACGCAACCAGCGAGAACCGGGCGCTACAGCCGGACAAAGGCGATGCGACCGGTCGCAACCGTAATATCGATCACGACCTCGATGCCACCGGCGAAATGCCGCTGTTCGACGAATCGACCGGCAAGAATCCGGCCGTGCCCGGCGAAGATGAAACCGACGCCGAGATCGATGCCAGCCTTCTCGACGCGACCGGCCAAACCCAGGTCTTGCGCGACGACTTCGGGCTTCGCCGTCAAGACAGCGATGACGACGATGCAACAATGCTGGCATCGCTGGACGATGACGAAGCCGCGGCCCTGTTCGACGGCGATGTCGAATTCGATTTTGCCGAAACCGAAGCACTGCCGAAGGACACGTTCAAGCGCGACTCGGCGTTGGACGAGACCGGCGACATGCCGAAACCGGGCAGCCGCAGTGTCGATCTCGACCTCGATGACCTGACCGCGGCACTGCGGATCAGCGAGGGCGATACCGTCGATCAGCCGCGGGACGACGCGACCATTGAGCGTCCGCGGCCTGGCGCAGGCAGCGGATTCGGCGATCTCGACGACGATTCACCCACCGAGGCCTTGTCACCGGACGATGTTGCCGACGACCTGCACGATGCGCGCACCATGACAGAGGTCGGCACCAAGCTCGATCTCGCACGGGCCTACGTCGACATGGGCGATCCGGAGGGAGCGCGCAGTATCCTCGAGGAAGTGCTGGACGAGGGCGATGAAGGCCAGCGCCAGCAGGCCCAGAAGCTGATCGATTCCCTGCCGAATTGAAGCAGGCCAAACCAGGCGCCAGCGAGGCAGCTTTTCGTTTCGCCCATTGATCAGCGCCCCGTAGGAGCCGGCCCCGCGGGCGAATGCGCAGAGGCCTGAAATTTTTTCCCATTCGCGCGCAGGGCGCGCTCCAACGGCGCTTGATTGGTGGCTCGTAGGAGCCCGCCTTGCGGGCGAATGCGCAGACGATAGAGAATTGCCCGCTCGCGCGACGTCCGCGCGTCACTCGATTGTCTTATGCGCATCGCACTCGGCCTTGAATACGACGGCACTGCCTATAACGGCTGGCAGCGCCAAAAGACCGGTACAGGCGTGCAGACACTGGTCGAGGACGCGTTGTCACGCGTCGCGAACGAGACCATCGAAGTCCAATGCGCCGGCCGCACCGACGCCGGAGTCCACGCATTGGCACAGGTGATTCATTTCGACAGCACGGCCGGGCGCACCGCTCGCAACTGGTTGCTTGGCGTCAACAGTAACCTGCCGGCCGATATTTGCGCGCTGTGGGCAGCGTTCGTTGACGAGACATTTCACGCCCGCTATTCCGCCGCCTCACGACGCTACCACTACCTGATCCTCAATCGACCGTCGCGATCCGCGCTGTACCGGCACCGGGCCTGGTGGGTGCATCGGCCGCTCGACATATCCCGCATGCAAGCCGGCGCCGCGCACCTGACCGGCGAGCACGACTTTTCTGCCTTTCGCGCAGCCGGTTGCCAGGCAGCGACGCCACAGCGAAATGTGCATTCGATCAACATAGAGCGCGACGGCGACTGGCTCAGCATATTCGTCACCGCCAATGCGTTCCTGCAACACATGGTGCGCAACATGGTCGGACTGCTCGCAACTATCGGGAGCGGCGACGAGTCGCCTGATTGGGCGCGATCCGTGCTCGCAAGCCGGGATCGTACGCAGGGCGGCATTGCGGCACCCGCGCACGGCCTGACATTGGTGGCGGTAGAATATCCGCTCAAATTCGGCTTGAATGCAACCAGCGGCGAGTCACGACAAAATCCCTCGTAGGAGCCCGCCCTGCGGGCGAATGCGGCAACGACCAAACTTTTGCCATTCGCGCACAAGGCGCGCACCAACGGGGCTCTTGTCGCGGGCAGCGGCGAGTCGCGACAGAATCCCCAGCAGGAGCCCGGTATCACGGACGATCCGGCCACAAATTCCCCGCACCACCAGTCGCCGCCAGATTTCGTTTATCATGCGATGCCATGAGCTGGTTCGAAAAACTGATACCGTCGCGCATCCGCACCGAGAACCGCACCCGATCGGTGCCGCAGGGTGTCTGGATCAAATGCCCGCAGTGCGATGCGCAGCTTTACCGCACCGAGCTGGAACGAAACCTTAATGTTTGTCCCAAGTGCGACCATCACATGCGCATAGGCGCCCGCATGCGCCTCGACTGGTTTCTCGATGCCGATTCGCAGGAAGAGATTGCCGCCACTCTCGAGCCGCAGGATCCGCTTGGTTTTCGCGACAGCAAGCGATATCGCGATCGCCTCACCCAGGCACAAAAGCAAACCGGTGAGAAGGATGCGCTGGTTGCAGTGCGCGGTACGTTGTTCGGCCAACCCGTTATGGCTTGTGCGTTCGAATTTGCATTCATGGCTGGCTCGATGGGGTCGGTCGTCGGCGAACGCTTCAGCCGCGCTGCCAGAATGAGCGCCGAAAATCTCATTCCCTTGATTTCGTTTTCCGCCAGTGGTGGCGCGCGCATGCAGGAAGCGCTTTTCTCGCTATTCCAGATGGCGAAAACGGCAGCTGCGCTGGCAGCTCTCGGACATAAGCGCGTGCCTTATATTTCTGTGCTGACCGATCCGACCACCGGCGGTGTTTCTGCCAGTCTCGCCATGCTGGGCGACGTCAACATTGCTGAGCCCAGGGCCCTGATCGGTTTCGCGGGGCCGCGCGTCATCGAGCAGACGGTGCGACAGACATTGCCGGAAGGTTTCCAGCGCAGCGAATTCCTGCTGGATCACGGTGCCATCGACATGATCGTGGACCGGCGCCGGATGCGCGAGGAAGTGGCGAACCTGCTGGCCAAGTTCGACCACCGTCCGACACCCGTTGCCGAGCCAGGGTGAGCTGGCCCCTCGCCCTCGACTGATTCACCGACGTAGCTCCCCGTATGCAATCGCCGCGAGCATCGTGGACGCTCGATGACTGGCTCCGCTGGCTGGAAACCCTGTCTCCCCGGGAGATCGACCTCGGGCTGGATCGGGTGGCCGAAGTCCTCGAGCGGCTCTCACTTGCGCGCCCCGGGCGAGTGCTGCATGTAGCCGGTACCAACGGCAAGGGTTCCTGCGCCGCGATGCTGGAATCGATACTCCTTGATTCAGGGGCGCGGGTCGGCTGTTACACCTCGCCGCATGTGTTGCGCTACAACGAACGTATCCGCGTCGATGGCCGGGCGGTCGACGATGCGCAGATTCTCGATGCGTTCGAGCAGGTCGAAGCCAGGCGAAACGGCATGCCGCTGACCTATTTCGAATACGGCACGCTGGCGGCGATGGTCGTCTTTGATGCTCGGGCGGCGGACGAACTGGTGCTCGAGATCGGTTTGGGAGGGCGCCTCGATGCCGTCAACGCTGTCGAGCCGGATGGCGCGATCATCACCAATATTACCCTTGAGCATTGCGACTGGCTCGGCGATGACGTCGAGTCGATTGGACGCGAGAAAGCCGGGGTGATGCGCCGTGGCAAGCCGGTTATTTTCGGCGCACCCGCGGTGCCGGCCAGCATTGTCAGCGAGGCGGAACGCATCGGAGCGGACCTGTGGTTGCCAGAAAGGGACTTCACGTATGCCGTCGAGGCAACCGGGACCTGGCGCTGGCAGGGACGCAATCTTGCGATTGACGGCCTGGCGCGGCCGTCTCTGCATGGCACATTTCAACTGCAAAATGCGGCTGCCGTCCTGGCGCTTCTCGAAGCACAGCAACTCGTGTCGCTCATGACCCGGAAACGGATTGACGCGGCGTTTACACGACTGGAGATTCCCGGGCGCTTTCAGCGACTGACCACGCGATGCCAGTGGCTGCTTGATGTCGCGCACAATCCGGACGCGGCACGAATGCTCGGCCAGTCATTGGGCGAACTGGCCGTGTCGTCGTCACCGTCGGGCAGCATAACGGCCATCATTGGTGTACTTGCCGACAAGGATCTGCCCGGAATGTTGCAGCCCTTGTTGCCCCACGTCGAGCGCTGGATCGCGGTGACGGCAGAGAGTCCGCGCGCACTGCCGGCGCGCGAACTTGCACAGCGTGTCGCGCAGATCGCCGAAAAACCCTGTCTTGTTGTCGACGATATTGCCACCGCCGTGGCGCACCTCGAGGCACGCGCAAGTCCTCAGGAACTGTTGCTGGTCACCGGTTCTTTCTTTACGGTAGGGCCGGCGCTCGCGTGGCTCGAACGTTATGGCCATGCGTAACCCGGATGAACCTTTTATACTCGCAACAGCATGCTGACGAATTCCTGTTGACTGGTCGATGGAACGAGCTTTGAAAGAACGAATTGTCGGAGCGGTGGTACTGGTTGTCGTCGCTGTCCTCGTGGTCCCGGTTTTTCTTGATGGACCTTCCAGCCATACCGAGACACGTAGCGAGCAGGTCCTGTTGCCGGGGCAGACCGAGCAAAGCCGCAAACAGCAGACCATTGTGCTTGAACGCGATCGTGATCAGCCGGTGCCTGCAACTATTGGCGCACAACGTGCCGAGCCGAGAATTACTGAGCCGGTACCGACGCCCACGCCGAAACCCGCGCCAACGGCCACTGTCACCCGCGACGATGACGCGCCGTCTTTAGCTGCCGACGTCCCGCCGCAAGCACAGCCGTCGGTCGAGACAACAGCGAAAAAGGCAGCGGTCCCCACAAAGTCCGCCGCGGACGTGCCTGACGAGCCGCCTGCCGCAGCGACCCCCTCGGCAACCGGCATGTGGGCCGTCCAGTTAGGCAGTTTCTCCGATCAGGCGAACGCGGAGCGACTGGCGGCGGATTTGCGCTCGCAAGGCTACGCCGCCTTCCTGAGCCGCCTCGAGTCTTCCGCGAATGTTTTGCACCGGGTGCGGGTCGGGCCACAGGAAAACCGCGACAGTGCGGAGCGCATCGCGAGCCAACTGGAACGCAACGGCCACAAAGGGCAGGTCGTGCCGCATCCATGAGCGGTTCTGCTAGAATCGCGCCAGATTTTCACGCCGGGCTTCTCGGCGTCAGGAAAACCAATCCCCGCTGATGCCGATCGCCGACATTGTCATAGCCGTCGCTATTATTATCTCTGTGGTGGTCGGAATTCTGCGTGGCTTCGTCAAAGAGGCGTTTTCGGTCGCTTCCTTGCTCTTTGCCGCCTGGGCCGCAATGAATTTCGGCGCATCCGCCGGTCGCCTGGGTGAAAGCTGGATCAGCTCGGACGGTTTGCAGTTGTGGTTCGGCCGCATCCTGGTATTCGTGGCTATTCTCGCCGTCGGCGGTTTATTGGGCTGGGCGGTGTCCCGCCTGGTGCGGCTGTCAATACTGAACGGCACCGACCGCGCGTTGGGTGGCATGTTCGGCCTTTGTCGCGGCGCGTTGCTGATCGGCGTTTTCGTTATTGGCGCGCAGATCGCGAGTTTCGATCGCGACAGCTGGTGGCAGGAATCGCGACTTATTCCGTACGCCACGGTCATTGCCGACTGGATTCGCATTATGGCGCCGAAAGGTGCCGATCTTCTGTATCCGGAGGAGCCGCTGCCGGACGTCGCCGCGACGCTAGCCACGACGGAGGACGCAAACGAATGTGCGGTGTAGTGGCAATTGTCGGCAAGCGCCCGGTCAACCAGGCGATTTACGATGCCTTGACGGTATTGCAGCATCGCGGGCAGGACGCTGCCGGCATTGTGACCTGGGGCGAGGGCGGTTTGCAGGTGCGCAAGAGTAACGGTCTCGTGCGCGATGTCTTCCAGCATCGGCACATGTTGCGGTTGACCGGCAATATCGGGCTCGGACATGTGCGCTATCCCACGGCGGGCGGCGCACAGGCCTCGGAAGCACAGCCTTTCTATGTCAATTCGCCCTACGGCATCTGCCTTGCCCACAACGGCAACCTGACCAATTTCGACGAACTCGCCGAGCTGCTGACGCAACAGGACCGGCGCCATCTCAACACCGGGTCTGACTCGGAAGTATTGCTGAACGTGTTCGCCCATGAATTACAGAGCCGCAGCAACGGCCATCCGGATCCCAAGCAGGTGTTCGATGCGGTGGCTGCACTGCACGAGCGTTGTTCCGGCGGATACGCCGTGGTGGCCATGATCATCGGTCACGGAATCGTGGCGTTTCGGGACCCGAACGGCATCCGGCCGCTGGTGCTGGGCAGCCGCGAGACCGAGCATGGTACGGAATACATGGTGGCGTCCGAGAGCGTTGCGCTCGACATACTGCAGTTCAAGCGCTTGCGCGACGTGCTGCCAGGCGAAACGATCTTCATTCAGAACGACGGCACTTTGCACAGCCGGGCATACCCGGCGGCGGCCGGCTACTCGCCGTGCATTTTCGAGTTCGTCTATTTCGCGCGGCCGGATTCAATCATCGATAACCTGTCGGTATACAAAGCGCGCCTGCGCATGGGCGAGCAACTGGCCGGGCAAATCGTGCGTGAGTGGCCGGACCACGACATCGACGTCGTGATCCCGATACCCGATACGAGCCGCACGTCAGCGTTGCAGGTTGCCTACCATCTCGGCGTCAAGTATCGCGAGGGCTTCATCAAGAATCGCTACATCGGACGCACGTTTATCATGCCGGGGCAGGCGGAACGCGCGCAGTCAGTGCGCCGCAAGCTGAACGCCATCGATCTGGAATTTCGCGGCAAGAATGTGCTGCTGGTCGACGATTCGATCGTGCGCGGCACGACGTCGCGACAGATCATCAAGATCGCCCGCGACGCAGGCGCGCGCAAGGTGTACTTTGCGTCCGCTGCGCCGCCGGTGCGTTTTCCGAACGTCTATGGCATCGACATGCCCGCTGCCTCGGAGTTGATCGCGAACGACCGCTCGATCCACGAAATACAGGAACTCATCGGCGCGGATCGCCTGATCTACCTCGATCTGAATGGGCTCGTGCGCTCGGTACGGCACGACAATTCCACGATTTCCGAATTCGATACGTCGTGTTTTTCCGGCGAGTACGTCACCGGCGACGTCACGCCGGAGTATTTGCAGCGCCTCGAGACGGTGCGCAGCGATCGTGCCAAGAAACTGCGTGAGAGTGACCGGCACGGACCCGGGCGTATGGCGTCCCCAAGCCACAAGTTGAATCCGGGCTTTGCGACCAGCGAGTCATCGCTTGCGGATGACCGTGACGACACGGATACCGCTGTCGGTATGTAGCGTCGTGCGGGTTAGTGAGATAGCTTCCCGCCATGAGCCTGAAATTCATGATAATCGATGGTCAGACAGATTTTCGGACGCTGCTGATGCATCACGTAACAACGCACTGGCCCGAGGCAATTATTTCAACCTACGACCCGACCGCTGACGGTCATCTCCCTGACGAATTCAGCGGCGCAGGCAACGATATCGTGTTGCTCGGCGACAATCAGGGCAACCGCAGCGGACTGCAGACGCTGAAAAAGTTTTTGAAGACGCCGGGCTTTCCGCCCGTCGTGTATTTCTGTAGCAACCGGGAAATGCAGCTAAAGGCTACCAATGCCGGTGTGCAGGGTGTTTTTTTGCGCAACCGCTTCAAGCACGACGGGTTGATTGTGCGCGTCGGGCACGTCCTGCGCGCCAGGCGGGGTAGCGCATCGACAGACTCGCTGTTCGTCGGTGATCTGCGAACCGGCGTGCATCCGTTGGTCAAAGGCTACCGTTTCCTGCGCAAGCTGGCGGTCAGTGAGCATTCGGCCGTGTACCTGGCGCAAAAGGAATCGTCCGGAATCAAGATGGTCCTGAAGGTCCTGCGGCAGGTGCCGGACCTGGGCGATGGTATCGGCGCATTCGACCGGTTTCTGCAAGAGTACGAGATGATCGCGGATCTTCATCACCCGAACATCGTGCAGATTTACGATCTCGGCGTCAGCGACGACCATGCCCACATCGCAATGGAATATCTTTCCGGAGGCGATCTGCGGCAGCGTATCCAGTCCGGCATTGTCGAGCGGGACGCACTGCGTTATGCGCGCCAGATTGCGAGTGCGTTGGCGGAAGTGCACAAGCTCGGCATCCTGCATCGCGATCTCAAGCCGGGAAACGTGATGCTGAGAGATGACGACAGCATTGCGCTGATCGATTTCGGACTTGCAAAGCGAATGCGGCTGCAACTGGAAATAACGGACAGCGGCGAGATTTTTGGCACGCCCTATTATATGAGTCCGGAGCAGGGGCATGCCGATGACGTCGATGCGCGCAGTGACATCTACAGCCTGGGCGTCATCCTTTACGAAATGCTGACCGGCGACAAACCGTACAAGGCGGCGAATGCAATGGGCATCATCTACAAGCATTCGCATGCGTCCATACCGACTTTGCCGGATTGCTTCCTGCATCACCAGGTTCTGATCGAACGGCTACTCGCAAAGAATCCCGACGAACGCTTGCAGAGTGCAGCCGAGATTGCGGAGCTGCTGGCACCGCCGTCGTGATACCCGCGCCAATCGCGGAGTTTCTGACGGCACCTACGCCGCAGGCGTGGGTTGACGAGGCCGTCCAGCGCCTGCCGGAGCTGTTGCAGGATCATGCCAATTGCGAGCTGAAAGCTGCCTCGACGGCACTGGCGTTCATTTACCGTTACCCGGAGCACGCCGATCTAGTGCAACGCATGTCGCGCCTGGCACGGGAGGAACTGCGACACTTCGAACAGGTGCAGAACACGATGCAGTCGATGTCGCTGCCGTTTCAGCGACTGTCCGCGTCGCGCTATGCAGCGGCATTGCGCGACGCGGTGCGACCGCAGGAACCGTTGCGAATAGTCGATATGTTGCTGGTCGCGGCGCTGATCGAAGCGCGCTCCTGTGAGCGATTTGCCCTGCTGGTCCCGCGGTTGCCCCAGGACCTGGCAGGACTTTACGCAGGCTTACTCGAGTCGGAAGCCCGCCACTTCGAACTCTATCTGGAATTGGCACGCAACGCGGCAGCGCAACCCACCGAAGAAACGCAAACCCGCCTCGCAACCCTAAAAGCAATCGAAACAACCCTGATCACCGACCCCGACCCCCAGTTCCGCTTCCACAGCGGCCCGCCCGCCCGTAGGTAGTGCCGCGTAGGTAGTGCCGGGGTCAACAATCCGGTGGTTCGGCTCGTAGGTAGTGCCGGGGTCGCCAATTCGTAGGTGTCTGTGGGCCTGACTGGCGTGCGTTGGCGGTGCCGGGTTGGCGATTCGTCAAGGAATGTGTTGCAAACCTACGGATTGGCGACCCCGGCACTACCGACGCGGCACGGATTGGCGACCCCGGCACTACCGACGCGGCAGGCACTACATACGCGGCACTAACTACGCTAACTAGTCGGCCCTGAAAAAGCCGGTTCTCAGGCCGCGCACGGTGGAGCAAGTAACGGGTATCGTATAAAAGCCGGTGGGAGATTGAGCCAAAAAATCCTCAGGTACCTGAGGATCA
>JBGTHC010000168.1:0-33754 GCA_041746375.1 Woeseiaceae bacterium | reverse complement strand
CAATCTTTCGTCTGAATCAGCACATTGGCAATGATGCCGGCATGAAAAACTTCAAATTCAAACAATCACAAGCGTTCTACCGCGCAGACTCCTAGCGCGACCCGGCGCGCTGGGCGGGACGGCCGTTTGCCGCGACTCGTTCCCGCCAGCGGGCGGCGGCCGGATCCGTCTGCGTAATGGCGCTGCGTATGTGCGCGAGTTCGCCACTTCTTTGCATGCGTATCTCATTACCCACAACCGCCAGTCCGAGGCGCACGAACAGCGGGCGCGTGTCAGGAAATCCGGCCGTATCGGCATAACGGCGGTACAGCGCCATGAACACCGGGGTGCTCGCCAGCGAATCGAGTGTTTCGAACAGTTCCGTTCCGCTCCAGACACGCTCTGAGGGCAGGCAGCAGGCCTGCAGGCGACTCATGACGTCATCCAGCGTTTCACTGCCACCGGACTGTTCGCGCAGCGCAACGTCGGCCATCAGCGCCAGCGCGGCGCCGCTCCAGTAGGTTTTCATGCGCGATTCGCGATGATTGCCGGCGGTGGCTTCATTGGGCGACAGCTCCGGCCGCGAGCGGCGCCCGCGTTCGAAGCCTTCGTAAAGTTCCTGCCAGGCCTTTTGTCGATCGTAGGCGCCGGAGCGCGCGAGCAACACGTTCTGGTAGTACTGCGCGAAACCTTCGGACACCCAGCGGTGCCGTTGTTCCACATACGGCAGCAACAGGTGACTGAACTCGTGCGTAGCCGTCCAATCGTTCAGCAAGGTATCCAGGTTTTGCCGCTTGTCGACGTACATCTCGACGGATTCGCCGCCATCGCGAATGACACGTCCGTAGGGCACGGGATCCGGGCCACGTCGCCCACCGTCGACAGGAATGATCACGATTTGCGGCGACGGATGCGGAAAGCGCCCGTAGGCAAGGGACACGTCGGTGGCCGTCGCGCGAATCCATTCGGCAATCGCGTCAGCATTAAGGTCCGATTCACGCGGGTCGTTACTGCGCAGGACAGCAACGCGAAGTTTGGCAGCCGGGACCTCGACCTCGCGGTAATGAAAGGTGCCGAATACGACCGGTGCATGCGAACTTTCCGGCGATCTGGGCAAACGAAAGTCGAACGGTCCTGAGTCGCGCTGCGGCCACGGCACACTGATCTGCATGTTGTCCGGCAGATGAAAACGTACGTCGATTTCCGTGTTATTCGTTACGCGCGGACGCCAAAGCCACAATGAAGGCGAGATGACCTGATTGTCCTTCGCGAGCGTGCGGTTCTGGCGCTCGTGACGGGCAGCCTTGGCGAGGTCCACGGTGTAATTCATGCATTGCACGCCCTCGACCGGCAGCATCATGCGACGGTTGCGCAGCCGTATAGGATTGTCGTTGCCACAGTCCCACGCCGCTATCAGGAAATCGCCGGCATCATTCGACCGCGCAGTCACGGAGTCTACGGGCTCGTGAAAGCGTGCCTCAACCCACATATGCTCCATTTCGGCATCGATTTCGACCCTGTACTCGTGATTGCCGGCTAAATTGCCGGCCATCGAAATGCCCGGTAAGCAAGCGCAAGCGGCTACCGCGAATGCCAGGGTGGCGGGAGTCTGTCGCGCAAATTTCGCCAGAAACAGGTGCATGTTCAAATAAGTACTCTTGCTGGATAAACCCGGGTCCGAAAGGGCCGGTCGGTCCGCCGAGGCCTTGGCGGCGAGCGCGCCCGGTCCGAATCATTATTGAAGCATTATGCGATCGTCGCGAATCCATGGAATACTTCGCTGCGCCGATTGTGAAAAAGTTCACATTCTGGGAAAAATACAGTGCGGCAGTGCCAATTACGGCTCATTCGCCAGCGGTCGGAGTGCATCCGTCGCTCGTTGTGTTGCCGTTCAGGAAGTCGCGCGCAGAATGCGTGTTCGCCGCGGTTGTGACGGCCGCGAGAGCATACCGATCGGCGTGCAGGTCGTCGGGCAGATCGTTATAGACGGAATTGACGGAATCAAAACGGAAGGAGAATCCAGTGAGCAAAATTGCAAGACGCCATTTCATACAGTTGTCCGCGGTTGCGGCCGTCGGTTGTTTTATGCGCCCCGGGAATCCGGCACAGGCGCAGGAGCAGCCGAAGCTTGCCGAAGACGATCCCATGGCGCAGTCGCTGAAATACGTGCACGATGCCAGCAAGGTTGATCCGGCATCGCGTCCGAATCCGGCGGAAGTACAGAACTGTGGTAACTGTGCGCTGATACAGGGCGAAGAGGGCGAGCAATGGCGACCTTGCCAGATATTTCCCGGCAAGCTGGTCAACAACGACGGCTGGTGCTCGGTGTGGGCGCCGAAAGCCTGAGCCCGGCCGGCTGACACTTCCCGGCCCCGGCTTGCACGGGGCAGGGACTTTGCCAGGCAACGCCACCCCGTGACTTGAAACCCCTCGTCCGGCATTTCTATCACGAACCGACCGGCACGCTGTCGTATGTCGTCAGCGATCTGCAGAGCGGCGCGGCGGCTGTCATCGACCCGGTGCTGGATTTCTCCATCGTGACCGGCGGTACCGATACCGGCCCGGCGCAGGCAATTCTCGACTATGTGCGCAGCGAACAGCTTCCGGTCGAGTGGATACTTGAAACCCACGCGCATGCCGATCACCTGAGTTCCGCCCAGTACCTGCAACGTGAACTGGGTGCACCGATCGCGATCGGGCGCGGCATTCGCGTTGTGCAGTCGCATTTTGCAGGCGTGTTTAACCTGCAGTCGAGTTTCAAGACCGATGGAAGCCAGTTCAATCGGCTTTTCGATGCAGACGATACGTTTCGCATCGGCGATCTGGAGTGTCGGGTAATCGATACTCCTGGCCATACCAGCGACAGCATCACATACCTGATCGGCGACGCCGCATTCGTCGGTGACAGCCTGTTCGTGCCCGATTACGGGACGGCCCGGTGCGACTTTCCGGGTGGTGACGCCGGTCTGCTTTACGATTCGATCCAGACCCTTTTCGCATTGCCGGACGGCACACGCCTGTTCATGTGCCACGACTATCCGCCGGATGGTCGCCCACTGCGCTTCGAAGTGCCGCTGGCCGAACAGAAATCCGACAATATCCACGTGAAGCAGGGCACGACCAGGGCCGAGTTCGTCGCGATGCGGGAAAAGCGCGACGCAACGCTGTCACTGCCGAAGCTCCTGCTGCCTGCCATTCAGATCAATATTCGCGCCGGTCGCCTGCCCGATGCGGAAGACAACAACGTCGCCTACCTGAAAATTCCCCTCGATCTGTTCTGAAGTTCAACATCGGCATTGTGTACAATGCCGCGCGCTATTCCTGGTCAGGTATAAGGCCGCGCCGCAAGGGAGACCAAAATTGTTCGAAAACCTGAAGGCTCTGCCCCCGGATGCAATACTCAAACTCATCAATGAGCATCGGGACGATCCACGTGACAATAAAATCGACCTCGGTGTCGGTGTCTACCGCGATGCGGAAGGGCGCACGCCGATCCTCGAGACCGTAAAGAAGGCGGAGCGATGGCTTGTTGCAGGCCAATCGACGAAGGCTTACGTGGGATCCGGCGGAGATCCCCAATTCAATGCAGCCATGCAGGACATGATCTTCGGCGCCGAAAGCGCGGCAAACAATCGCCTTACGACTGTGCAGACTCCGGGCGGTTCGGGTTCCTTGCGGGTTGCGGCGGGGCTCATTCTGCGCGCGCGGCCGGCTGCCTCGGTCTGGGCCAGTGACCCGACCTGGGCCAACCATGTGCCACTGCTGGGCGGCGCCGGCATCAGCCTGCAGACCTACCCGTACTATGACACCGAGCGGCATGCCGTTCGCTTCGAGCAGATGCTCGAGACGCTCGCCGCCGCGCCACGCGGCGACATCGTGCTTCTGCACGGTTGCTGCCACAACCCTACCGGCATGGACCTGGTGCGCGAGCAGTGGCAGGCACTTGCGGGTGTCATGGCGGAGCGAGATCTCCTGCCGTTCATCGATATTGCCTACCAGGGCTTTGCGGAAAGCCTGGATGCGGATGTTTTTGCTCCGCGGCATTTTGCCGACCGCTTCCCCGAAATGCTCGTGTCCGCTTCCTGTTCGAAAAACTTCGGACTCTATCGCGAGCGGGTGGGCACGTTGTCGATACTTGCCGACAGTGCGGCGACTTTAGGCCGGGTGCACAGTCAGGCCATGAATATCGTCAGGACGATGTATTCCATGCCGCCGGATCATGGCGCTGCGATTGTGGGTCGAATCCTTGGCGATGCGGAGCTTCGTAAGCAATGGCAGGCGGAAGTCGATGCTATGCGCAGTCGTTTGAAAAGCATGCGCTCACTGTTGGCAGGTGCGTTGCGCGACAAGGCAGCAGGTCGGGATTTTTCGCACCTCGAACGTGCCAATGGCATGTTCTCGTTTCTCGGCGTGACGCCGGCGCAGGTGGAACGATTGAAGAAGGACTTCGGCGTTTACATGGTGGATTCGAGTCGCATCACTGTCGCCGGGATTTCGTACGGCAATGTCGGGTACCTCGCGGAATCGATCGCTGCGGTTTTATAGCGGGGGGGGGGGTGATCGCCCGTGATACGGGCCCCTGCAACGTTTCTGTTGGAGCGCGCCTTGCGCGCGAATGGGAAAAGGTTTATCGCTGGCGCATTCGCCCGCTGGGCGGGCTCCTACGGGGTGCTGTTGGAGCGCGCCTTGCGCGCGAATGGGAAGCGGTTCTGGTTATGGCGCTATCGACAACGCATCCGGCAACAGCACGCGACTCTCCGTATCGATTTGCAATGCTTCGCTCACCCCGCCATTCAACTCGAGCACGAAGGTCACGGCTTCCGTCGACGCAATGGACACCAGTGACAATGGTTCCGTGCGTTGTGCAACGGACGACACCGTACCGTCCGCGCGAATAAAAAATATATCGAGCGGTATGTAGGTGTTCTTCATCCACATCGACCGCGGCGCTGCGTCGTCATACACAAATAGCATGCCGGTAAAGGCGGGCAAGCGTCTAACTTGCATAAGTCCGCGCCGCTGTTGTTCAAGCGTCATGGCGAGATAGACGTCAAATAGATAGCAGGCGCGGCCGCTGCTCTCGATCACGATGGCGTCGCGGCCAAAAGCGCCGTCGAGTTTGCTCTCGGCATTGGCAGTAAAGGCCGTGAACAGCAGAAGCGCGACCGGCAGCAGGCAATGGCGCACCCGCATCACGGCGGATCGGTCCAGTCGAGACGGCCGCTGAACTCGAGGTCGCGCAATGACACACTCGCGGTTCCATTCACTTCGGCGAGCGGTGACAGACAATAGAGGAGGCCGGAAATACGATATTCATTGTCGCCGCTTGAGCCGTCGGAGTCGGCTGCCGGCTCATGGCCGTCAATGTCCGCCCAACAGCCCGCCTGTTCAGGAGAACTGTAAAAGCGGCCGGTATTCTCCAGTATCAGGGTGACGCCGGCTTCCAGTTCGGTGCCCGTCCGGCCCCTTTTAAGTTTCGGCAGCGCAATGATGAACGCCAGTCGTTCTGCCTCACTGCCGTCCAGTGCAGGCCCTGCGAAGCGCAGTCGTGCTCCCTGCCCATGCGGGCGCTGCATGCCCTCACAGGCAAGTTCGTCGCCGCGCCATTCGAGCCGGCCCTCGAGACTGCCGAACACGTTTGCGACCAGTGCACCGTCGGCAGTACATCGAGCCGCCACCGGCACAGGCGCTGGCGGCGCCTCCGGTGCGCAGGCAGCGAAAAACGGCAACACGAGAAGCCATACAGCGGTTGAACGGTCGCGGTGCATGCCGAATCGCGCACGCCTTTCTTCAGGATTATTTCGTATTGCTTGCAATGTATTGCACCGGAGCGGGTCGTAGTCACGGATTATCACTGTCACAGCGGCACAAAGGTACCCGGAAAACAACGATGAACCGACCCTGTGCCGGACACGAACGCCTGACTGCGGTGTCGAGCTTCGTGTTGGCGTACTGTCGCCGGGTCACTACAATGGCCCGCTATTTTGCACGGCGGAGTAGCCGATGAGCGTTATCGAACAATTCCAGCACCTGGAAGCCCACGTGGGTCGCCTGATTATCGGCCAGGCGCATTTGATCAATCGAATGCTGGTCGCACTGCTGTGCGACGGGCACCTGCTGGTCGAGGGAGCACCCGGTCTGGCCAAGACACGCGCGATCAAGGTGCTTGCCGACAGCATCGAAGGTGATTTTCATCGCCTGCAATTTACGCCGGATCTGTTACCCGCCGACCTGACCGGGACGGATATCTACCGGCCGCAGGACGGCACGTTCGAGTTCCGCCGCGGGCCGCTTTTCCATAACCTGATTCTTGCCGATGAAATCAATCGTGCGCCGGCCAAGGTGCAATCGGCGCTGCTCGAAGCGATGGAAGAGCGCCAGATTACCGTCGGCGAAAAAAGTTACACGCTGCCCGGACTGTTCATGGTGATGGCGACGCAGAATCCGATTGAACAGGAAGGCACTTATCCCTTGCCGGAAGCGCAGCTCGATCGCTTTCTCCTGCACGTGAAGGTGGGTTACCCGTCGGTCGAGGACGAGCGTCGCATCCTGGTGCTGAACCGCCAGGAAGCGAAGGCCGGCGAGCGCGATGCCTTCCGGCCACCGGAATTGCTGCCGTTGCCGGCAATCATGGAAGCGCGCCAGGCAATCCTCGGCCTGCATCTTGCCGACGAACTGGAGCAATACATCGTCAACGTCGTCGTTGCGACGCGCAATCCGGGCGTAGTGGACAGCTCGCTGGCGGGCCAGATCATGTATGGCGCAAGTCCGCGTGCCTGCATGGGTATCGACCGTGCCGCGCGTGCGCGCGCCTGGCTGGCCGGACGCGATTACGTAGGTCCGGAAGATATACAGAATGTCGCGCCGGATGTGCTGCGGCATCGGCTGGTGTTGAGCTTCGAGGCCGAAGCGGACGGTGTATCGGCGGATTCCATTATCGAACGGGTATTGAACGGCGTCGGCGTGCCTTAACGCAGCCGCCGGCAACAGGACTCCCTATTGCGCCACGACAAGTTACAGTCCGACGCCTCGCCCGTCAGCGTCAGCCAGGCAGAGATGATCCGGCTTGCGGGGCCCGCTCGCGTCATCGCGCTAGACGTGTTGCGCGTGAACTCGTTGCAGACCGGTGCCTACGTGTCGCATTTTCGCGGACGCGGCATGGAGTTCGACGAATCGCGTCCGTATCAGCCTGGTGACGACCCGCGCAATATTGACTGGCGCGTCACCGCCCGCAGCAGTACCGCTTATACAAAACTCTTTCGCGAGGAACGGGAACGGCCGGTACTGGTCGTAGTCGATCTGAGAAGGACCATGCATTTTGCGACTCAAGGAGCATTCAAATCCGTCAGCGCGAGCCGCGCTGGCGCGCTAATAGCCTGGGCGGCCCACCATCGTGGCGACCGGCTCGGCGGACTGGTCTTCGGCGACAAGACTCACCGCGAGATCAAACCGCGACTCGGCCGCCAGGCGGCGTTACGGTTCGTACACGATCTCGTGAACCATCCCGACTGGCACAGAGATGCCGGGGCGCCGGCCGCCGGAGCGCCGGCCGAAGACGCAGAAGCGCCGTTGACGCAGGCAATGGCAGCGTTGCGGCGAGTGGCGCGGCCGGGAAGCCTGGTCGTAATACTGTCGGATTTCATCGCGTTCTCGCGCGCGGCGCAGTCGTACCTCGCCGGCGTCGCCCGGCACAATGAGGTAATGGCCGTGTTCCTGAGCGACCCGCTGGAACGGCAACTGCCGCCGCCGGGCCGTTACCGGCTGGTGAGCAATCTGGACGAAATGGCTATCGATACGCACGCACGTGGTGCGCGCGCGGATTACGAACAAGCCTTTGCCACGCGCTGCGAAAGTCTCGAACGATTCTGCCAGCGCTATGGCGTGCACCTGATGCCCATGTCGACCGAAGACGACCCGGTACAAAGTCTGCAACAGGCGCTCGGCAAGAAAGCGTATTAGCGATGTATTAGCGATATGGATCCGGAACAGATACCGCTGCGAGACCTGCACCTGCCCGAGGCGATCGGCTGGTGGCCGCCCGCACCCGGCTGGTGGCTGCTGGCGGCCGTGCTGATTCTTGCGCTCGGCTACCGGCTGTATCGCGCGTGGCAGGCGTGGCAACGCAATGCCCCGCGTCGTATGGCGCTGGCGGAACTGGCCCTCGTGCAGCAATACTGGCAGGCAGAGCGTAACGCCGCGAGTCTCGGCACTCGACTGTCGGAGCTGCTGCGGCGCGCGATGATCGCCTATGCACCGCGACAAGAGGTGGCGGGGCTGACCGGCGGTCGCTGGCTCGAATGGCTGGATCGCGGCCTTGAAGACCGGCCGTTTACCGCCGGCCCCGGCCGCGTCATCGCCGATCTTCCCTACCAGCGTCCCGCGGCAAACGCGGACGACCTCGATGTCGAAAAGCTTCTTGACGCCGTGCGCCGACGGCTGGCAACGCCTGTTCCGGAGTCCGGCTGATGTGGACGCTCGCCTGGCCGTGGATGTTGCTGGCCCTGCCGTTGCCGTGGCTCGTACGCCACCTGCTGCCGCCTGCCGCCGCGGCAAACGAAGCCGGTCTCAAGGTGCCAAGCCTCGGCGGTTTCGCACTGCTGGCCGAGCGCCCGAAAGTGGAGTCGCTGCTCAACTGGCGCATCTGGGTTGCCATGCTCGCCTGGTTGCTGCTGGTGCTGGCAGCCGCGCGACCGGAACGTATTGGCGATGAGCTCGACGTGCCGGTCTCGGGACGCAACCTCATGCTGGCGGTCGATCTCTCGGGCAGCATGGATGCCAAGGATTTTGAACTCGGCAACCGGCGGGTGGACCGGCTCACCGCGACCAAAGCGGTGGCCGCCGACTTTATCAGCCGTCGCGAAGGTGACCGGCTCGGCCTGATCCTGTTCGGCGAACGCGCCTATCTGCAAGTGCCGCTGACACTCGATCGTGAAACGGTCAACGTACTGTTAATGGAAGCTTTCATCGGCCTCGCCGGCGAGAAAACTGCCATCGGCGATGCCATTACGCTGGCCGTCAAGCGCATTCATGACCAGGGCACGGCTGCCGATGAACAGGTTTTGATTCTGTTGACCGATGGTGCCAATACCGCCGGCCAGATCGACCCGTTGAAAGCGGCCGAACTTGCCAACCAGATCGGCCTGCGCATCTACACGATCGGCATCGGCGCCGAACAAATGGTCATCCCGTCACTGACCGGTGGCATGCGGCGCGTCAATCCGTCAGCGGACCTCGACGAGGAAACCCTGACAGGCATCGCCGAGATGACCGGCGGACGATATTTCCGTGCGGTGGATACCGCAGGATTGCAGCAGATTTACCGGCTGCTCGACGAAATGGAGCCGGTGGCGGAACCGGAAGCCGGCTTTCGACCGGTAACCGCACTCTTTTACTGGCCACTGGGCGGCGCCTTCGCGCTGGCGGCGCTGCTGACACTCGGCGCCCTGCTGTCCGGACGGCAGCCGCTGCGACGATTGAGGGCGAGACCGCATGCCGGCTGATTTTCATTGGTTGCGACCGGAATGGCTGCTGGCCATACCGCTCATTGCGGTTGCGGTCTGGATGCTGGCGCGGCGCCGGCTGGCGCCCGGTAACTGGCAACGCGTTATCGATCCGGCACTCGCGCCGCACGTCCTGTCGCGCGCGGCAATCAAGGGTTCCGCCTATCGCTGGTGGCTCCTGTCGCTCGGTGGCACGCTGGCGACAATGGCGCTCGCCGGCCCGAGCTGGAACCGCGTTGAACAGCCGGTATTCCGTTCGGCACAGGCCATGGTGATCGCACTGGACCTGTCCCAATCGATGGACGCGCAGGACCTGACGCCAAGCCGGTTGACGCGTGCGCGGCTCAAGATTCTCGACATTCTTGCGGCGCGGACCAGTGGCCAGACCGCGCTGGTCGTCTACTCCGCGAATGCCTTCACGGTAACGCCGCTCACGACTGACAGCGATACCGTGGCGGCGCTGGTGAACAGTCTTAGCACGGATATCATGCCGAGCCGCGGCAGTTACCCGGCCGCTGCCATAAACAAGGCCAGGGACCTGCTGCAACAGGCCGGCGTTCGCGACGGCGAAGTGCTACTGGTGACCGACGGCGGGACATCCCCCGCCACGGAGCAGGCGGCTGAAGAACTGCGTGCCGCGGGTTACCGCCTGTCGGTTCTCGGCGTCGGCACGGTGGATGGCGCGCCGATCCCGGAACCTGGCGGCGGCTTCGTCACGGACCGGGCGGGACGCATCGTCGTGCCGCGGCTCGAAGCCGAACAATTGCGCGCGCTGGCTGCCAGCGGCGGCGGCAACTACTCGCCGCTGACCACGGACGATCGCGATGTTTCCAGCTTGCTGACAGTCGATCGCAGTAGCTCGGGTGCCGGGGACGAATCGCAAATGACCGACCAGTGGCGGGAGGAAGGACCCTGGCTGTTGCTGTTGCTGGTGCCGCTCGCGGCACTGTCGTTTCGTCGCGGCTGGATCCTGGTTCTCTTGGTTTGCCTGTTACCGATCAGTGAGCCGGCTATGGCGTTCAGTTGGCAGGACCTGTGGCAAACGCAGGACCAGCAGGCCAGGGCGCTGCTGGAAGAGGGTGATGCGGAGGCGGCCGCGGCCCGTTTCTCGCGGCCGGACTGGCAAGCGGTGGCACAGTATCGAGCCGGCAAGTACGCAAGCAGCGCAGAAGGCTTCGCGTTTAATGACGGTGCCGACAGCCACTACAACGCGGGCAATGCGCTGGCACGGCTGGGCGAATTCGAGTCGGCTATTGCCGCCTATGAGCGGGCCCTCGAAATCGATCCGGAGGCGGAGGATGCTGCTTACAACCGGGATCTTGTTCGCAAGCTTCTGGAGGAACAGGAGGATGCGGCCGACGGCGACCAGGGCAACCAGCAGTCGTCGGAATCCGGAGGCGGTGCCGATCAGTCGGAAAGTGACAGCCAGTCGGAGCAATCGGGCGAAGAGGGCAGCGAAGGAGATTCTAGCAGCGAATCGGAATCCGGTGAGTCCGCGGTGCGCAGCGACGAGGAGATGAGTCAGCAGGATCTCGAAGCCGTGCAGGAAGAGCTCGAACGGGCGGCCATGGAAGCCGAACAACAAGCCGGTGAGCCCACCGATGAAGAACAGATGAGCGAATCGCAACTGGCAGCGGAGCGTCGCGCGCAAGAGCAACAGCAAGCGATGGAACAGTGGCTGCGGCGCATCCCGAACGATCCGGGCGGGTTGCTACGCCGCAAGTTTCGTTACCAGTACCAGCGGCAGGGGACGGACCAGGACGGCAACCATTTGTGGCCGGATGACGAGTTGCAGCCATGGTGAAAACGGTGAGTCTTACGCTCGGACTCGCGCTGGCCCTGCTGGTGTTGAGCCTGATGCCGACCAGTGTCGGGGCCGCTGTTGTTGCGAGTATCGATCGCGACAATATCGAGCTGAACGAGTCTTTTACGTTGAAAGTGCTGGTTGATACCGCCATCGACAGGGAACCGGATGCCGCGGCACTGAACGACGATTTCGAGGTCCTCACGCGCAGCGAACTCAGCAATACGACGATTATCAACGGGCAGATCAGCCGCAGCAGAACGTGGACCTACGTACTCATGGCGAAGCGTGAAGGCGAGCTGACCATACCGCCGATCGCGGTCGGCAACGAACGCAGCCAGCCACTGTCGATCCGCGTCGCGCCACAGCGCGTTGCCGTACCCGGTGAAGCCGATATATTTCTCGACGCCGAAGTCGATTTCCCTGAAACCTATGTGCAGGCGCAAGTGCTATATCGACTCAAGGTATATCGGGCGGTAGCGACACGGCAGCCGCGCCTTAGCGAGCCCGAGATCAGCGGTGTCGACGTGCTGGTCGAACCGGCGGCTGAAGAACGCAGCTACGAAGCGCTCATCAACGGCAAAAGCTACACAGTGAATGAGCGTGTATACGCCTTGTTTCCCCAGGCCAGCGGCCAGATCAGCATCGCGCCGGCACGCTTCGAGGCCCGTGTTCTTGCGGACGGGCGCATAACCGGCCGCAAGGTATTTCAGTCGGAAGCCGTGACGATCGATATCAAACCCATTCCGCCGCCGCCGCCGGAGTTTCCGGATGCGGTGTGGTTTCCGGCCAAGTCTGTCGAACTGACGGAGAACTGGTCGCGCGAAACGGACTCCTTGCGTGCCGGTGAGCCCATTACCCGTCACATCACGGTAACTGCGCTGGGCCAGCTGTCAACGCAGATTCCCGTCATCGAACCGATCCAGTCCGACGCTGTGAAGATCTATCCCGACAAGCCGGAACTGCGCGTAGAGTCGGCACCGGGCGGATTACTTGCGAGCCGCAAGGACCAGTACGCCATCATTGGCGTCGAGCCGGGCGATGTGCGGCTGCCCGATGTCGAACTGCCGTGGTGGAATATCGAAGAAGGCGCATGGCAGGTTGCCCGCCTGCCGGCCACGACCATCGGCATCGAGGCCTCCGAGGACGCATTGCCTGTTCCTGCAGCCACGCGCGCGGAACAGCCGGCACGGATGCAGTCCGACATTTCGGGTTCGACCGTTATCCACAGCAATTTCTGGCGGCACGTCAGTGAGGCGCTTGCTATAGCCTGGTTGCTGACGCTCGTTGCATGGTTGTTCACGCGGCGTCGGCCCGCCTCGCGACAGTCAGTGAAATCGGACCAGCGGCCGGCGCACAAGGAACAGACTGCGCTATTGAAAGAAGCACGGCGCGCGGCAGCGAAATGCAATGCCGATGCGGCCCGCGCCGCGCTGCTCGAGTGGGCGCGGTTGCGGTGGCCGGAGCATGCACCGCGCAGTATCGGCGATATCGCCGCACGCGTGCCCGACCCCTTGGCGAGCGAACTCATGATTCTCAATCGGGTCAGCTATGGCCCGAGTGCGAAAACCTGGGACGGCGCGCCGCTGGCCGCCGCCTTGCGCACGATCCGCATCGACGAGCGGGCGGAGGGGCAGGCAACCACGGCAGGCGCGTTGCCGCCGCTCATGCCCCGGTTGTGAAGCCCCGTTATGAAGTAAGTCGCTGTTACCAGTGACCCGAATTCGACATGGATAGCCAGGGCTCGGCCGGTGGCAATGCACCGCCGCGCTGCAGCAGCTCGATTGAAATGTTGTCGGGTGAGCGCACGAACGCCATGTGACCGTCACGAGGCGGGCGGTTAATGGTGACGCCCGCATCCATCAAACGCTTGCAAATCGAGTAAATGTCGTCAACGGCATACGCGAGGTGACCGAAATTCCTGCCCTCGCCATACTCTTCGGGGCCCCAATTGAACGTCAGTACGGGCCCCGAGGATTGTAAGATGGATTCTACCGTGCAACACATACGCGCCATAACACTGGATCTCGACGATACGTTGTGGGAGATCACGCCTGTCATCCAGCGCGCAGAAGCCGAGTTGTGGCATTGGCTCGAAACCCACTATCCCGAAATCCCCAATTACTTCACGGAAGATGCCGTGCTGTCATTGCGCCAGCGAGTGACGCAACAACACGCGCACCGCCGCCACGACCTGCGATTCCTGCGTAAAGAGATTCTTGCCCACATGGCAGAAGCTGCCGGGTACACGAACGAGCTGGTGGAACCGGCCTTCCTTGTATTCGATGCCGCGCGCAACAAGGTGGAGTTCTATGCCGATGTGCTGCCGGCACTGCGCGCATTGACGCGGCGATTCCCGATCATTGCGGTCACGAATGGCAACGCTAACCTGGAATCGATCGGCATTCGCCACCTGTTTTCTGATGTCGTGACCGCCGTCGATGCGGGTGCCGCGAAACCGGCTCGCGTGATCTTTGAGCGAGCAGTTGAGAAAGCGGGAGTGGCTGCCGGCGAAATCCTGCATGTCGGCGACCATCCGGAGATCGACGTGGTCGGCGCCGGTGACGCCGGTTTCACCACTGCATGGATGAACCGCAGGGGCGATGGCTGGCCGCAGCACCTGCGGGCACCCGATACGATCGTGTCGACACTGCAGGAGTTACTGGACCTGCTCGATCCGGCGCCTGCCGGAGACGCGGCGTCCCGCGGACTATGAGCGGCAAACCCCTGCTGCTGTACGTGCCGGGCCTGCGCGCCAAGCCGCCGCCGCCTGTGCATCGACGGGAACTGTTTCGCTGCCTGGTCGAGGGCGTGCGCCGGATCGACGCCGAGGCGGCAACCGCAATACAGAAACAGGAGTCGTGCTTCGACGTCGTGTCCTGGACCTATGATTTTTACGGCAAGCACCGGGACATCGAACTCGACTTGCCGGCCATAGACCGGTTGCTGCAACAGCCGGAGGCGACGCAGGAAGACATCCGGCACGCGGTATCCCTGAAGCGACGTACCCTGCGTTGGCTGTATCACGTCGCCGATTACCTGCCATTTCTCGTGCCGCAACTGGCCGACGAACGGCTGGAGCTGCACTTGCGGGATTTGCGCCGCTATGTGCACAACGAGTTCGAGGTGGCGGATACGATTCGCCGGCTCGTCTCGCTGCCGTTGCGCGCGGCCGCAAAAGGCGGCCGTCCGATGCTGCTCATCGGTCACAGCATGGGGTCGGTCATTGCCTACGAGGCGCTATGGCAGATGAGTCGTGATTCCGGCGAGGACGTGCGTGTCGACCTCTTTGTGACCATGGGCAGTCCGCTCGGACAGCGCACCATTCAGCGAGGACTGAAAGGCGCAACGGATCGCGGCGTGGCTCGCTATCCCAGCAACATCCGCCGCTGGGTGAACATCGCGGCTTTCGGCGAGCTGACGGCCATCGACATGGCGTTGCGCAATGATTTTGCGGGCATGATCGAACTCGGCCTGGTCGACGAGATCGAAGACCATGCCGTATTCAACTTTTACCGCTCGGACGGCGAACTGAACGTCCACGCAGAGTACGGCTACCTGATCAACGAAACCTGCGCCACGCAGATTTGTAACTGGTGGAAAACTAACGCGTAAAGACAGGCATCAAGCCGGTTCGAGATTCGGCTTGATGACGATGTCGATGCGGCGATTCTGCGCGCGGCCGGATGCCGTTTCGTTATTGGCGACCGGGTTCGATTCGCCATAACCGGTAGCGATCAGCCGATAGCTCGGGATGCGCATGGCATTGATCATGTATTGCTGCACCGACTCGGCCCGGTCCTGCGACAGCTTCTGGTTCAGCTCATCACCGCCGTACGAATCCGTGTGGCCTTCAATGATCAATTCGCTGCGTGGAAAGACGTCAATCGCATTCTCGACCTTGGTCAGCAAGTCGAAGCTGGTCGGAGTGATCTCGGATTTGCCACTGTCGAACGTCAGTCCGACGAGACGCAGAATGATTGTGTCGCCCTGGCGAAAAACCCGCGCTTCGTCCCGGGTAAACATTTGCTCAACCCGTTCGAATTGCTCTTTGACACGGGCCTGGGCCTCCAACCGCTGGACCAGCGCCGTACGTTCCGCGGTGGCGCCGCCCAGGCGCTCGTCCAGTGCGCGCAGCTCCTCGCTCATATCGGCGATACGCAGGTTTGTTGCCTCGTTTTCCTGCTGCAACTCCTGGTTGTCCGCGCGCAGATTCTCGATAAACATGACCAGTTCCTGCTGCAATGCATCGTGCCCCTGCTCGAGGTGGGGAACAATATTGGCCGCGTCGGCAATGCGCTGCAGGGGATCTTCCCATTGCAGCACCAGCTCCTCGACTGTCAGGTTGCGGTCGCGAACCTTGCGCACCACCTCCGAAAGATACAGGGCGTGTTTGGCTTCATAGTTCGCCTGCTGCGCGAGACTGCGTGGCAGATCCGTGTCGTAACGGTTTACTGTGAGTTCATGCTCGGCATCGGCAAGCAGCTTTTTTGCCCGGCCCAGTGTGATCGGTGCATAGCGCTCGACCTTGGCCCGGTCGGCATCGGCGAGCAGCTGCCTGGTCTGGCTCAGGTACTGGTCCTTGATCGCAATGAGTTCCGCGTCCCGGTACAGCGCCGTTGCTTCGATATTCTTCTCTTGAGCCTTTTTCAGATCGCCGCGCTCGACGTACCTTATCGCTGCGGCAAACTCCTGTTGTGCGCGGTCCCAGGCATCGCGTGACAGGTCAGGCGCACGAGCATTGGCAGCGTCCTGACGACTTTTTATGACCTGCGCCAGCACGGTCTGCGCCTGTCGCGCTGTCTCGGCCGCCTTCCGGAAGTGTTGCGTTGCATCGGCAGCTTTGTCACGTACGTACTCGATATTGCGACCTCGCTGCAGGCCACTCTCGGCCGCTACGTAGTCCTTCAGGCCGTCCTGATAGTTCTCGGGCGACAGCAAATCAGCCTTTGCAGCTTCCGCTTGCGCACGCGATGCATCGGCATCCTTGAAAAAAGTGCCTCGGAGCGCATCCTGCGCGACCACGGAGCCGGCCAGCAGCAGCCACAGGCTGACCGCAAGAAGTTTTGGAATTCGGGTTTCAAGAGTCATTCTTTTGCGTCCGTATATAAGAAAACAACAAGTTACAACCGTAAGCGACGGCTCAGTAAGACGTCCCGCAGCCGGTGAGGTTCCTTCGGCCCACCGCCACAAGCGTGTGCCCCCTAGCCACTTCGGATCTTATGTTACCTGTCGCACAACCCTGAAACTGTGCAACAGTTCCAAAACCCGGGCCGTTTTCCGGTTCGCTGCGAGCAAAATTGCGGCTGTCCGCCACGTTCTTGGTTGCTCTCCTGGCCAGTGCCGAAAAAATTGTGCTTTGGCTCACAGACCGGCCGGGAGCGGTCGCGTAGTCTTTTGCCATGGCGGTCAAGTACTACACCCAGTTTCGATTGACTGATGCCTGGTATCGGGGCGGCAACGAATTCAGTGGTGTCGTCGAACTGAACCGCCCGATGGACGAGCACTCCGACATTACCGATATCGAGGCCGCGCTGGCCAAGAATTTTGACTTGCAGAAGAGCGCAGTGAAACTCCTTAGCTGGTCGCGGTTGCAGTAGCGCGATCGAATTCCCCTCATTTCTGGCGTAGATTTTCCCCCTGATTATCCCGGCCAATGGCCGGGATTTTTTTTGCGCCCTTCGCGACCGGCCGGCACAGCCCTTTCACCGGCACAGCCGCTCGTGCGAAGATAATTGGCTTCAACAGAGCAACCGAATATTCTGCATGAGCAATGACGAGGAAATGAGCGGCCGACGCGGGCCGAAACCGCAAAACAAGCGGCTTCGGGAAATTCCAATCGTCGCCAGCGGCGCCAAGTATCGCACCGAGGCCGGTTTTTCGGCCATCCGCAACGGCATCAAGGCACGTAGCGATGCGCCGGCGCTGAGCGTCGGCAATAAGCCGCAATGGCTGCGTGCACCAATGCCCGCGGGCGCCCGTTTCGCGGCGGTCCGGCAGACGGTGCGCAATCACCGCCTGAGCACCGTGTGCGAGGAATCGATGTGCCCGAATATCGGCGAGTGCTGGAATCACGGCACTGCGACGATCATGGTGATGGGTTCGGTTTGCACAAGAGCGTGCCGTTTCTGCGCCGTCGATACCGGCAATCCGCGCGGTTGGCTGGATGCGCAGGAACCCGAAAATACCGCCAAGGCCGTGCAACTGATGAACCTTAGCTACGTCGTGATCACATCGGTCGATCGCGACGACCTGCCTGATGGTGGTGCCGGCCACTACGCTGCCTGCGTGCGGGCGATCAAACACCTGAACCCGCATACCGCCGTCGAGGCGCTGACGCCGGATTTCAACGGGGCGCCTCGCGACGTAGAAACCGTTCTGGATTCGGGCCTCGAGGTATTTGCGCAGAACATCGAAACCGTCCGACGCCTGACGCATCCTGTGCGCGACCCGCGCGCCGGCTACGACCAGACGCTTGGCGTTCTGGAGCATGCGAACAAATATCGCAGCGACATCCTCACCAAGACCAGCCTGATGCTGGGCCTCGGCGAACGCGACCATGAAATCATGGAAGTAATGGACGACTTGCGACGAATCAATGTCGACATCCTGACGTTAGGGCAGTATCTGCGCCCGACGCCCAATCACCTGGCCATCGAGCGCTACGTTACGCCGGACGAGTTTGCTCACTATCGTCAGGAGGGGCTGGATAAGGGCTTCCTCGAGGTCGTTGCAGGTCCGCTGGTAAGGTCGAGCTACCGGGCCGACCAGGTTCTGCAGAAAAATAACGTCGGTATTGCGGTGTGAAGTTGCCGTTGTCCCTTGACCGACTGAGCAGTCAATGACGGCATTTCTTGCCGAATACGGCCTGTTTCTGTTGAAGGCGGTGACCATCGTTGCAGCAATTGTTGTCGTGATCGCGGCCGTCGCAGCAGCGGGACGCAAGGCCACAGGACGACAGGAGGGCCTCGAGGTCGAGAGCCTGAATAAGAAGTACCGATCTCTCGTTGCCAACCTGAAAAAAGTTATTCTCAGCAAGAGCGACTGGAAAGCGGCTGCCAAAGCGGAGAAAAGGCGCAGCAAGGCTGAAGCACGCTCAGCAGAGCGTCGGCCGCGAACTTTCGTCATCGATTTCAAAGGGGACCTCAAGGCGACGGCCGTTGCATCCCTGCGCGAGGAGGTTAGTGCGATCCTTGCAGTTGCCAATGAGGATGACGAGGTTGTCGCCCGACTCGAAAACTTCGGCGGCGTCGTGCACGAGCACGGACTGGGCGCATCACAACTTGCGCGTCTCCGGGATCGCAATATTGCGCTCACCGTCGTCGTCGACAAGGTCGCGGCCAGCGGCGGCTACCTGATGGCCTGTGTCGCCAATCGCATTATCGCTGCGCCGTTCGCCATACTTGGGTCGATCGGTGTCATTGCACAGCTGCCCAACTTCAACCGGCTACTGGACAATCACGGTATTGACTTCGAGCAGATTACGGCCGGCGAGTACAAGCGCACCGTCACGATGTTCGGCACGAATACCGACGAGGACCGGGCCAAACTGAAGCAGGAACTCGACGACATCCATGAGCTGTTCAAGGCAGTCGTCGGCAAATACCGGCCTAACCTCGATCTTGCGAAAGTGGCGACCGGCGAGCATTGGTACGGCAGCCGCGCGCTCGAACTCGGCCTCGCCGATGATATCGGCACCAGTGACGAGCTCCTGTCCCGCCTCGCCAAAGAGCGTGAGGTCTTTAGTGTCTGTTATCGCGTCAAGCAGCCCTTGCAAAAGAAGCTCCTGGCGCAGGTCGACGGGGTACTGGAAACAGTCGCTGCCTCGGGTTGGCGGCGCCGCTTCGAGACCCGCCTGCCGCGTTGATCAGGGCGGGAACCCCGTAGCTGGGCCGCTGTCTTATGTTCCAAGTTGCGCCGCCCTAGTCGGCTATACTTTGCGCCGAGGTGACACCATGATGCATTGCAATCTCAAGGGCCCGATATTGCTGGCTTTGTTAGCTTTGGTTCTGGCCAGTTGCGCGACTTCGCCGACCGGTCGCAGCCAACTCGTGCTGAAGTCCGAGGCCGCGCTGGCTGCCGAGGGTCAGCGCCAGTTCAACATGATTCGCGAGCAGATGCCGATGGTGAAAGATCGCGGCACGATTGACTATGTGGCCTGCGTGGCGGACGCGATCGTGGGCGAGCTGGAGGACGACGATGCGGCGATGTTCTGGGAACTGGCCGTGATCGACCAGCCGGACGTTAATGCCTTTGTCATGCCGGGCGGCAAGATCAGTGTGTTCAGCGGCATCTTGACGGTTGCACAGAACCAGCACCAGCTGGCGGCTGTCATCGGGCACGAGGTTGCCCACGTGACGGCGCGCCACGCCAACGAACGGGCATCACGGGCATCGGTCACCAGCGCAGGCGTCGATGTTGCTGCCATCCTGCTCGGCGGCGGTTATTCGAACCCGACCTACGGCGCGCAACAGACGCTCGGCGCCGGCGTGGCACTCGGCATACTGAACCCGTTCAGCCGCATGCAGGAAACCGAAGCGGACGTCATCGGGCTCGAATACATGGCGAAAGCCGGTTTCGATCCGCGCGAGAGCGTTACGCTGTGGAAGAACATGGAGGAGAAGAACACCACACAGGTTCCCGAATTCATGTCAACGCATCCATCGGGCGAAAAGCGCATCGAATCGCTGGTCTCGCAGTTCCCGACAGCGCTGGCGTACTACAACGAAGCGAAGGCGAACGGCAAGAATCCTGACTGCAAACGTTAGGGTCTGTTGCCAGAGCAGGGGATCTCGCTATCGGTTCCAAACCAGACGCGTCGCAGCAGCCGGCCTTCAAGGATCATTTTTCCGGTCACGCCGATCGTTACGCGGTGTTTCGACCGACCTATCCGATTGCGCTGTTCGAGTTCCTTGCCGATTGCTGCGAGCGCAGAGAACATGCCTGGGATTGCGCTACCGGCAACGGACAGACTGCGCGAGCACTGACCCAATTCTTCACGCGGATTACCGCGACCGATGCCAGTGCGGCGCAAGTCCGGGCGGCGGAAGTTCACGCACAGATCGACTACCGGGTGGCAGCGGCGGAGGCAAGTGGCCTGGCTGACTGCTCCGTTGACCTCGTTACTGTCTCGCAGGCGCTGCACTGGTTCGAAATCGACCGGTTTTTCGACGAAGCGCAACGAGTGCTGGTACCGGGCGGTGTCCTGGCTGCCTGGAGCTACGCCTTGTGCCGGGTGGATGCAGCATGCGACGCCGTGATCGCTTCGCTGTACGAATCGGTGGATGCCTGCTGGCCGCCGGAACGACACATCGTCGAAGACGGGTATCGGGGTATCCAGCTGCCCATGCCCGCAATCGCTGCGCCACCGTTCGAGATGTCGGCGCAATGGAGTGCGGAGACCATGCTGGGCTACGTGCGCACGTGGTCTGCCTGTCAACGCAGCCTGCGTGAATCAGGCCGTGATCCGGTGGATGCGATCGAGTCGAATTTGCGTACGGCCTGGGGCGCCGAAGTCCGGGAGGTCCGCTGGCCGCTGGCGCTGCTGGCCGGGCGCGTGTGACAGCGCGGCCCATAAATTAGGCGCCAATGCATAGAGACTTGCAGCCCATTCTGCGACACTCTGCCCCACCCACCCGACGACCGGGTCGATAAGGATAAAAGCGATAGCGATGAAACACCTGCGCGCATTGGCCCCATGTCTTCTGGCAACCGCACTCTTGTCCGGCTGCGCAACGTTCCAGGATTTTCTTGGTGCGCCGTCGGCAGAGCGAGGACCCGTTCTGCCGCCGCTGGCCGAGCGCGAGGAACTGGAACCGATCAGCCGCAACTACTTCGTGCTCGACGCTGCCGGGCAGACATTGATCGGCGAGCCCCAGATCGTGTACACGCGGGATAACGACACTTTTTCGGGTCTCGCGCGGGAATACGGTCTCGGTTACGACGAACTGCTCGCCGCCAATCCGGGCGTCGACCCGTGGTTGCCTGGCGCGAAAGTGCCGGTCCTGTTGCCGACACAGTATGTACTGCCCGACGCAGCGCAGCGTGGCATCGTGCTCAATATTGCGGCGAAGCGACTGTTTTATTATCCGGACGTTGCGGATGGCGAGCCGAAAGTTGTCATGACCTATCCCATCGGCATTGGACGCGTCGGTTGGGAAACTCCGACGGGTGAAGCGAAGGTCGTGGCGAAAGCCATTGATCCGCACTGGTATGTACCATGGTCGGTGCAGCAGGAGCACCGCAAGGCCGGCAATCCCTTGCCGTCAATTGTCCCGCCAGGACCGGACAACCCGCTGGGCCGGCATGTGCTGCAACTCAATATGCCCGGGTATCTCATTCACGGCACCAACAAGCCGTGGGGCGTGGGCATGCGCGTCAGTCACGGATGCGTGCGCCTTTATCCCGAGAATATTGAGCTCCTCTACTCACTCGTGATGCCAGGCGAGACGGTTCGTCTTGTCAACCAACCGTACCTGCTGGGGCAACGAGATGGCCAGGTTTATCTGGAAGCTCACGCTGTACTGGAGGATGACACCGTAACCGCGGAGCAGCATCTCGCCAATATCTTCGCAGGCGAGCAGGCCGCGGCTGCAGGGCTGATCGATGCTGAAGGGCAACGCGACCACGCACGGACGATCGCCAGCGAAGCGCTCGGCATCCCACTGCGAATAACGGCCGGCGACACGCTGGAAATCTTCTCGCGTGTACGCGTCGTTCGCAACACCGTGAAAACCGACCCGGATGCGCCGACTCTCGCAGAAGTGCGCGAACTGCTCGACGAACCGCCGGAATCCACGGAGACGTCAACGGACGGCACGGGCGGGTCAGCGACGAATGTGCAAGCGATGGACGCGAGCAGCCTGAGCAATCTCGATGACTGACAAGCCGGCCTCACAGAACATGAGCGATTGGTTGAAGATCATGCTGCAGGAAATCGACCGCAAGAGTGATGAACAATTGCGTGCCGAGACAGAGCAGCGCCGGCGATCCGCAGAAGCTGTTGCACCATCGCCCGAGGCTTTATCCAACAAGACATCATCCAAGGTAACGTCGGAAAGCCGCAGGTAAACCGGCGGAGTCGTCGGGCGTTCGATCGGACTTTAAATCGGACCCTGCGTGGGGCACCCGTCCATGCTCGGACTTAAAGGTGTTCCAGAAGAGATAGCCGCGCCCTGATTCGGGGCGTTGCTGCAGGTCGTGCAACAACGCGGCAAGCGCCTTGCCGGTATACGTCGCTTCCAGCGATAAACCCAGTTGATCGCTGGCGAATGCGATCGCCTGGTCCGTTGCGCGATCGCTGTGTGCATAACCGCCGGCGAAGAAGTCGTGGCGCAGTCGGATTTTCGTTCGCTCGTGCAAATCTGCCGGTATACGCGCGTCCACACGATGCATCATTGCTGTGGCCTTGGCCATGCAGCGCGACAATGCCTGTTCGTTACACAACCAGGTTTCAGAAACGCGTATTGCCTGCACCTCGGTCACCAGGCCGGACAAGGCCAGTCCGAGGGCGAGGCCGGCCGCGGTTCCCATCGTACCTGTGGCGACATACAGGCGCTCCGGCGCCGGCAGGGCGCCGGCAGCGACCTGGGCCGCCAGTTCCACGCCGGCGCTGACAAAACCCAAAGTGCCGAGCCATGACGTGCCGCCGGGGGGTATGACACACGCGTCCTGTCCCCAGAGAGTTTCTCGCAGTGTCGCGATGCGCTGCGGGTACATGCCGCCAAAATGTACCAGTTGTGTGCCGAGTCCAAGATGGGCTTCGAGCGCTGCCGCTGTCTCCGCCGTCGCGCGCTGATGCGACAGGAAACAGGTGCAGGGTAACCCGACACGCGCAGCAAAAATTGCTGTCGCCAACGCGTGGTGCGAGCCGACGGTACCGAACGTTGCGATGCGCCGACAGTGCCGGCGTTGCGCCTGATGCAGCAGGAATTCGAGTTTCCGCACCTTGTTGCCGCCATAAACGTCGCTGGTGAGATTATCGAGCTTGATAGAGAACGTAAGGCGATGCCCGGCAAGAGCAACGTTGAACTCGCGGACCGGTGTCGGCAGCTGCGCCAGCGCTAATCGACCGACGTTGCTGTCGAGCTGCGGAAATCCACTTGTCAGGTACTGGTTTGTTGACATAAGAGTGCGCGCGCATAACTTGCGCGATTATTTTACCGCTTCATGGAAGGGCCGAGCGACGCTCGCCTGAAGTGCGCGCATATCAGCTACAATACGCCGAAGTGCAGGGCAGCGAGCGATCGCGGAGAAAGGTTTGGCTGAAGCATTTCAGGGACTGAAGTCCGGTCGAGGTATAACAGTCAGCGAAATTGCGCCAATGGACGATGCCATCGGCGTTGAGACGGAGACCACTGCTGCATTCGTCGGACGCGCATTGCGTGGTCCATTGAATATGCCGGTGCTGCTCGAAAACTTCGCGGATTTCAAGCGTCGCTTCGGAGGTATCTGGCATCGCAGCAGCCTGGGTCCTGCCGTCGAACAGTTTTTCGAGCACGGCGGGCGCCGACTCTATGTAGTGCGAGTTGCCAATAATGCACGCGGAGCGATGATCTGCATCCCCGCGCAGCAAGGTGTACTTGTGCTGCGTGCGCGTGAGCCGGGTTCGACCGAGAAAATTCGCGCGGCGGTCGACTACGACGGTATTGCAGAAGACGATCGCGAGCATTTCAACCTGACGTTGCAGCGGGTCGCACCGGACAGCGGGCTTGTTGCCGATCAGGAAATTTACACGCGCCTGACATGCCGCCCACGCGACCGGGCTTTCATTGGTCATGTGCTGGTCAGTTCGGAACTGGCGGAACCGCAGTTTCCATTACCCGGCGGCCGACCTTTGCCGACCACAAACCCCGCCAATCGCTTCGGTCCCGGATACGTCAGCCCGGTACAGCCTGGCAGCGATGGCGGTGCGCTGACCGACTATGACCTGATAGGTTCGGCGGTCGCCGGCAGCGGTCTTTTTGCGCTAAACCAGGTCGAGTACTTCGATCTTTTGTATCTGCCGCCGCCCGGACGGCAAAAAGATGTGGGTCCGGCCGCGATACTCGCCGCCGAACTCTACTGCCGTCGCCGATCCGCCATGCTGATCATGGACCCGCCAGCACACTGGGATAGCGCCGCACGCGCCATCGACGGAGTTCGCGCGGCCGGTTATGCCAGCTCAAACACGATGACCTATTTTCCGCGCGTTACGGGCCGCGTGCAGGATGGCAGTCGCCCACGGGCCGCCGGCGGGGCAATTGCAGGCCTTCTTTGCAAGCTCGATCGTCGACACGGGCCCTGGTTGGGGTTGGACCAGGCGGGGCTGAACTTTAATCGCAACCTGATTCCGGCGGCGGCCTGCAACGACGAGGAATGCGCGCAACTGGTGCGCGAGGGCATCAACGTCATCGGCAATTGTCCGAATGAGCAGGCAATTCTGTGTGGCTCGGTGACGCTGGCACGTATGAGCCAGATGGAACGCAATTTCTGCAGTTTGCCGGTTCGCCGCTTGTGCCTGGCGATGACCAACGCTATTGAGCGCGCGACACGCTGGTCGGTGTTCGAACCGAATGAGGCACGCGTGGCCGAGCGTATCCAGGCGCAGATTCACGCCTACCTGTCGAGCCTTGCCGATGCGGGTGCGTTTGGCGATGACCAGTTCCACGTGCAATGCGATGCCGGCTTGCATACTGACGTTACCGATCCGCGGCGTGGCGTTACGATTCTGCTGGCGTTCCAGCCGGCAGGCGCAAGACACGCCGTCTCACTGACCTTGCACCAGACCGTAACGGGCTGTCGCGTCGCAGCGACCGCGTTTGCACCGGCGATGGCTCGCTGCGCGTAAAAGTAGCGGAAAAGTGGACAGTGACCTTTTACTGAGATAAGGGGACACGTAAAAGGTCACTGTCCACTTTTCCGCCTTTTTCCGTAGCCGCCGCCGCCCGGGGTCTCGATCACCAGGCAGTCCCCGGCCTGCAGTTTGACCGTCGCAGTTGCTGCCAGCTTTTCGACTTCTCCGTCGTGCCGTTCGATGCGATTGTTGCCGGTTTGCGCCGCGTCTCCGCCGTCCAGTCCGAACGGCGCCACGCGGCGGTGGTTGGACAGGACAGAGACCTCGACCGGGGCGCGAAATTGCAATCGCCGGATAGCGCCATCGCCGCCATGCCAGCGACCGTCGCCGCCCGATCCGCCGCGGATCGAGAAGGATTCGACCAGCACCGGGTATTTCTGCTCGAGCACTTCCGGGTCGGTCATGCGCGAGTTGGTCATGTGGGTCTGCACGGCATCGGCGCCATGCCAGCCTGGACCGGCGCCCGCGCCACCGGCGATGGTTTCGTAATACTGCAGGTGCGCATCGCCAAAGCTCACGTTATTCATAGTGCCTTGCGAAGCCGCAAGCGCACGCAAAGCACCGTACAGGCAATCCGTTACACACTGCGATGTTTCGACATTTCCGGCAACCACCGCGGCCGGCCAACTCGGGCTCAGGAGGCTGTTCTCGGGAATACGGATCTCCAGCGGCTCCAGGCAACCCTCGTTCATCGGTATTTCCTCGCTGATGAGGCTGCGAAAAACGTACAGGACGGCAGCACGCGTGACGGCCTCGGGCGCATTGAAGTTGCTGCCGGATTGCGGCGATGTACCGGCGAAATCGATCCGTGCGGCGCGCCTGACGTGATCGACATCGATGGTCACACGAATCAATTCACCGGAATCGAGCTCATACTCGAAAGCACCGTCCGACAATGAGGTGATCAGCCGTCGCACACTTGCCGCTGCGTTCTCGCGCACGAAGCCAAGATAATCCTGCACGATATTCATGCCGTATCGTTCGACCGCTTTCTGCAACTGCCGGATGCCCTGCTGATTTGCTGCGAGCTGGGCTTTCAGGTCCGCAATGTTTTGCAGCGGGTTGCGCGCGGGATATCGTGCGCCAACGAGCAAGGCGTGTACAGCTTCGGCCTGGAATACGCCGTCTCGAACGAGGGAGAAATTATCGATCAGCACGCCTTCCTGATCGATATGCTGGCTCGTTGCCGGCATCGAACCGGGACTGATACCGCCGATATCCGCATGATGTGCCCGCGATGCCAGGAAGAAGTGCGGCTTGTCAGAACCGGCGAACCACGGTGTTACGACTGTGATGTCGGGAAGATGCGTGCCGCCGTTATAGGGTGAGTTAAGCATGATCGCGTCATTCTCGCGAAGTGCATCGCCCGTCCGGTCGATGACGCTGCGCACGCTTTCGCCCATGGATCCGAGATGCACGGGCATGTGCGGAGCATTCGAAACGAGGTGTCCCTGGCTGTCGAAAAGTGCACAGGAAAAATCCAGCCGTTCACGGATGTTCACGGACAAGGCGGTGTTTTGCAGCACGGTACCCATCTGCTCGGCGATATGCATAAAGAGACGATTGAAGACCTCGAGCCGCACCGGGTCCGGTGACTTGCGGTCGATGACCGAGGGCCCGGACACCGGCATATTCTCCGTCTGTTCCAGCAGCAGATGACCGCGTTGATTCACACGGCCGTGCCAGCCGGCATCGATGACGGTCGTCCCATGCGCTTCGGCAACGATAGCCGGACCGGGGATCCTTACGGTGGCGGCAAGCGAGTCGCGCCGATACACCGGCACTTCCTGCCAGGCGCCGCCAGTCCACAGTTTGCTGTGACTGTCCGGCGGCGTCAGTGGGCCAGCCGGCACCAGGGGATCGTCGAACACTTTCTCTATTCCGGTGGCCGCGACGCGAACGAGCGCGATCACGAGGGCGCTGCCATCGACATCCGTGCCGAAACGTTCGCGATAAGCACTGGCGAACTCCTGTGACATCGTTTGCGCATCCGCTATTGCAACATCCAATACGGTGCCGGAACCGTGTACGCGTACGCCGGCCTGCGCCTGGAATTGCCGGTAATCAACTGGCACGTCCTGCAGATCGAGCAGCTCGTCGCACTGTTGTCGCAGCGCCTCGATCGTGCCGCGCAAGGTACGTAAACTCGTTGCGCCGAGTGGTAGTTCGATCGTTTGCTGGCGTTCTACGCGCAGGTCGGATAATCCCATTCCGTACGCGGACAGTACACCGGCCATCGGGTGCAGCCACACCTTGCGCATTCCCAGCACGCGTGCAACGTCACAGGCGTGCTGGCCGCCGGCACCGCCAAAGCAACAAAGCGTGAAGTCGCGTACATCGTCGCCGCGCTCGATGGTTATCTTGCGCACGGCATTCGCCATGCTCTCGACGGCGACGGTAAGGAACCCGGCAGCAAGTTCTTCCGGCGAAAGCTCGGTGCCGCGCTCCACGGACACCTGACGAGCCAGCTCGGAAAATTCCTGGCGCACGTGATCGGCATCGAGCGGCTGGTTGGCAGCCGGCCCGAAAACCGGCGGGAAAAATCCGATCGGTATCCTCCCCAGCAGTACATTGGCATCGGTTACGGTCAGTGGTCCGCCGCGCCGATAGCTCGCCGGACCCGGATCGGCACCTGCGGAATCTGGCCCAACCTGGGAGCGCCCGTCGGCATAGCGCAGTATGGAGCCGCCTCCCGCCGCGATCGTGTGAATTTTCATCATCGGAGCACGCAAACGAACACCGGCTATCTCCGAGTCATTGCTGCGCTCGTATTCGCCGCTGTAAGCGGCGACGTCGGTCGATGTTCCACCCATGTCGAAGCCGATCAGCTTCTGCAGGCCGGCTGACGTGGCGGTTTCAACCATGCCGACGACGCCCGCCGCGGGGCCGGAGAGAATGCTGTCCTTGCCGCGAAAATTGTCGGCGAGAACCAGGCCACCGTTGCTTTGCATGAAAAGCAGCCGCTGCGGTTCGGCAACGCCTGCCAGTGCGCGGCGCAAATTGTCGATGTACGAATTCAGCACCGGCGTGAGATAGGCGTCGACGAGCGTGGTTTCAGCACGGCTGACAAACTTGATCAGCGATTCGACCTCATGCGACACTGATACCTGCTGCAATCCTGACTGCAAAGCCAGATTGGCGATGCATCGCTCGTGAGCCGGGTAGCGATAACCGTGTAGCAGGCAGATGGCGATCGAATCGATTCCGTCAGCCAGGCATTGATCGAGTGCGCCACGGAGCGATTCCTCGTCCAACGGCGTGAGTATCTTTCCGTCGGCAGTGACGCGCTCCTGCGCTTCGATCACTCGACGGTACAGTGGCGTCGGTTTGATAATGTTGAGCGCGAAGATATCCGGCCGGTTCTGGTAGCCGATCGTTATTGCATCGGCAAAACCGCGCGTGACGATAAGCGCAACAGGACTGCCGCGGCGCTCCAGCAACGCGTTGGTCGCAACCGTGGTACCCATCTTGATGGCAGCCACGGGCCGGGACGGCAGACCGGCGTCAGACCAGCTTGCCAGCGCCTGTCGAATGCCCTCGGCGGCGGCATCAACGTACCGATCTGAATTCTCCGACAGCAGTTTCGCGGTTTCGAGTTTCCCATCCGGGCGCAGTGCGACGACATCGGTAAATGTACCGCCGCGATCGATCCAGAACTGCCAGGCGCCGAGTTCAGCCATTTTCGCCCCGATATTGCCAACTACCGATCGTATATCGTTACTATGTGCAGCGGGAAATTCCGCTGCAAAGAGGATCACGCATGCGAAGCGCAATACTTCTGACAGTGTTTCTGGTGGTCGGACCGACGGCACTGGCTGCAGACGCCGATCGTGCCCGTGACCTTGGAATTCCGTTCGACGGCGTGACCGGACCGCTGAACGCCATAACCGATGTCGCCGGCGTTACCGTGGGCCAGGTATCCATCGTCGAGGATCTGCCGGACAACCGGGCTGCCCGCACCGGCGTTACCGCGATATTGCCGCGCGGTGCTGCAAGCGCCGAGTCGCCGGTTTTCGCCGGTTGGTTTGCATTGAACGGCAACGGCGAAATGACCGGCACAACCTGGATAGAGGAGTCCGGATTCCTCGAAGGCCCGGTGATGATTACCAATACGCACAGTGTCGGTGCGGTGCACCAGGCGACCATCGAATGGCGTGTTAACAGCGGCAAGGCGGATGCCAGCGGATACTGGTGGTCGCTGCCGGTCGTTGCTGAAACCTGGGATGGCCACCTCAACGACATCAACGGATTTCACGTCAAGGCCGTGCATGCACACGATGCATTGCGCGCGGCCAGCGGCGGACCGGTAGCAGAAGGTAACGTGGGCGGCGGCACCGGCATGATCTGCCACGAATTCAAATGCGGTACCGGGACTGCCTCGCGAATAGCCACGACAGCGGATGGCGACTATACGGTCGGCGTCCTGGTACAGGCGAATTACGGACTCCGCGAAAACCTGCGCATTGCGGGTGTCCCGGTGGGCCAGCATCTGGCAGCCGACAAGGCCTATGCCAGTCAATACCCGCCGCGGCTCGAGACCGGCTCGATCATCATTGTGGTTGCTACCGATGCACCGTTACTCCCCCACCAACTGAAACGCATCGCGAAACGCGCCGCGCTCGGGTTAGCGCGCGTCGGCGGCATGGCCGGGAACGGATCCGGCGACATTTTTATCGCGTTCTCGACCGCCAATAGCGAGGCAGATCAGTCAAACAGTGTCACGAACGTCCAAATGCACGCGAACGACAGCATCAGTCCTTTATTCGATGCAACAGTCCTTGCGACTGAGGAGGCGATAGTCAACGCACTGGTTGCCGCTCGTGACATGACCGGTGATCGAGGCCACATCGTCAAGGCCATCGACCACGAAGAGTTGCGCGGCGTTTTGCAACTGTACAACCGCCTCGACGACTGATGAATGATACGACCGTCGTTCTGGCGACGCTGATCGTCTACAACGCGATTCTCATCAGCGTCGGTTTCTGGGCGCGCAATCGCAACAAGAGCGTTGAGGACTTCTATCTGGCCGGCCGCAGGCTAGGCCCGTGGGTTGCCGCGATCAGCGCGTCTGCCAGTTCGTCGTCGGCGTGGACGCTGCTGGGTGTCAGTGGCGCTGCCTACGCCTGGGGCCTGCCGGCACTGTGGCTCTTTCCCGCCACCGTCGGCGGCTTCGTCATCAATTGGGTATGGGTAGCACCGCGACTGCAAGCGCTGGCAGGCAAAGAAGGAGCGATAACGCTCAGTGCGGTCGTTGCACCGCCCACGCTCGGCGCGCAGCGCGAACTGATTCTGCGCGTCGCCGCGGCGATCATCGTGTTCAGCTTCGTCTTTTATATTGCGTCGCAATTCGAAGCGGCCGGCAAGGCCTTTGAGTCGACTTTCGGCCTGTCGAAGCAGAACAGTATTCTGATCGGTGCGGCAGTTGTAATGGCCTATACGTTGCTGGGCGGATTCTGGGCCGTCAGCGTCACCGATACCGTGCAAGGCTCATTGATGGTCGTTGCTGCGGTCGTAATGCCGATTGCGGCATTGCTCGCCGTTGGCGGTGTCGGGCCGTTGCTCGACGGACTCGCGGCGCGGGGTGGCCCGTCAATTCCGGCGGGCCAGTTCAGCGGTCTGACCGGCTTCTTCTTCGTACTGGGCTTGTTCGGCATCACCATCGGCTATCCGGGCCAGCCGCACGTCGTGAATCGCTACATGGCATTGCGCGATGCAGTAAGCCTGCGGCAGGGACGCATCATTGCCCTTTGCTGGGCGACGCTGGTGTATACCGGCATGCTGACGCTGGGACTTTGCGCACGCGTTCTGCTGGGCGATCTCGGCGACAGTGAGCAGGTGCTGTTCGAAACTGCACGGTTGTTGCTGCCGGCGGTCATCGGCGCGGTAATGCTGGCCGCTGTATTGTCGGCGATCATGTCGACCGCGGACAGTCAGCTGCTCGTCGCGTCGTCAGCCATTTCCCATGACTGGAACCTGGCGTCCGACGGAACGGTCAACGGACTCGCCCGATCACGCATTACGGTGATTGTTGTTCTCGTGCTCGCAACGATTCTCGCAATGATGTGGCGCGCCGATATCTTCTCGCGCGTGCTGTTTGCCTGGGTCGCACTCGGCTCGGCGCTCGGACCCATACTCGTCATGCGGCTTTGCGGAAGAGAGGTATCCGCCGCGGGCACTCTGGCGGCGATGCTGGCCGGGTTCAGCGCAACGCTCGTGCTGTCCTGGGTGCCGGACACGCCGGGTGATGTCGCCGAACGCATCGTGCCGTTCGTAGTTGCCGTGCTGATCGCGGTGTCGACGAGCCGAAAGCGCGGCTTGCAATTCGATCGCGTCGATGATTGCATGAGCCGACTCCGAGGGAAATCTGAATGAAAATATTGTTGCCTCTATACATACTCGCACTCTTTTTGCTCGTCGCTTGCGGCAGCAGCGACGAAGCGTCTTCGCCAGAACCCGCAGCAGCACAGGGTGCGAGCCAGGCCGCGAGCGAGCAGCCGTTCGAGGATGAAGCGGCTGCCGAGCTGTCGGCCCTGGTCGAAGAGTTTTTCGAGCGCAACCTCGAATTGAATCCGCTTCTTGCCACGTCGATCGGCGACGATCGCTACAATGATCGTCTTGCCAATTCGATCAGCCCGGAGTATCTGGAGCGGAACGAAGCGTTAAATCGCGATTATCTGCAGCGTGTCATGGCAATCGATCCGGCGTCGTTGTCCGGGGAGGATCGGCTGACCTACGAGACATTTCGCTACAGCCGCGAAATGGAACTCGAGGGCATGAGCTTTCCGGATCATCTGCAGCCGATCAATCAGTTCTATTCCATTACCAATACTTTCGTCCAGCTCGGCAGCGGCAGCAGCATTCACCCGTTCGAGACGGTGGAGAATTACGACGACTTTCTCAGTCGCGTGGATGATTTTGTGCTGATCGTCGATCAGGCCATTGCCAATATGAAGATCGGCATGGAGCAAGGAGTCGTACAGCCGCGCATTCTCATGGATAAGACTTTGCCGCAACTGGCGTCGCAAATTACGGACGATGTCGAGAGCAGTACGTTCTACAGTCCGATTCGTGACATGCCCGAGGAATTCTCCGCGGAGGAACGTGAGCGCCTGACAGCGGAATGGCGATCCGCGATCACGGACAAGATCGTTCCGGCCTACCAGCGTTTGCATAACTTCATCGGCGATGAGTACCTGGCTGCCGCGCGAGAAACGGTCGGCATGGCCGGGTTGCCGGGCGGCACAGAGTGGTATGCCTACCTGGTGCGGCTCAGGACGACTACCGACCTATCGCCGGGAGAAATTCACCAGATTGGCCTCGACGAGGTCGGGCGCATTCACGGCGAAATGCGCGGCGTGATGGAGGAGGTCGGATTCGATGGTGACCTCGACGATTTTTTCGAGTTCCTGAATACCGACGACCAGTTCTATTACGACCGGCCGGAGGAACTGATCCTGGGTTACCGGGACATGTCCGACCAAATCGAGAGTCTCGCACCGAAACTCTTCAGCGTGTTTCCCAAAGCCGATTTCGAAGTGCGTGCGGTCGAGCCGTTTCGTGAGCGCTCCGCCAGTGGCGGTTCGTACAGGCGTGGCACGCCGGATGGTTCGCGGCCGGGCGTATTTTTTGCCAACACGTATGACATCAAGGCGCGGCCGAAATGGGCCATGGAGTCGCTGTTCCTGCACGAGGCGATTCCGGGACATCATTTCCAAATCTCCATCCAGCAGGAACTCGAGGACCTGCCGCGCTTTCGCCGGTTCGGTGGCTATACCGCGTTCTCCGAAGGCTGGGGTCTATATGCCGAGTCGCTGGGTAAGGAATTGGGCGTTTATACGGATCCCTACCAGTATTTCGGTGCGTTGAACGCGGAACTGTGGCGAGCCATTCGTCTCGTTGTCGATACCGGGCTGCACGATCAGGGCTGGAGCCGCCAGGACGTGCTGGATTACATGTACGCCAACTCCGCGGTCAAGGAAGCACGGGCCGTCAGCGAGGCCGAACGTTACATGGCGATTCCCGGCCAGGCGCTGGCGTACAAGGTCGGCCAGCTTAAATTGCTCGACCTGCGCGAATACGCGCAGGAAAAACTGGGCGACTCGTTCGATATCAAGGAATTTCACAGCATGATCCTGACCGACGGACCGTTGCCATTGCAGTTGCTGGAAGCGAAAGTGGAGCGCTGGGTTGAAGGACAGGGCCGGGCAGGTTCTTAAGGTTTCGGCATCTGCAATTGAATGGCTGCCTGCGCCCAAATATAGCGGCGATAGCCAGAGAATCCGAAGTGCATTTTCCGATGCCTGACGGTAATCCATGCTTCTTCTGTGAGATTGCGAACGGCAGTACGCATCAAAGGCAAATCGTCGATGCCTATTCCCCGGACGGTGTGTTGCTGTATCAGAATAACGGCATCGGGAGAGACTGGAAAGAGAAGGTCGCTTGCGAAACCAGGATCACCTTATGGTCACGGACGAGAAAAGGCGGGCTGTCGCGACGATTCGCAGTTACCTGTGATCGCTGTTCTAATTACTTTGCGTAACCTCTCGAAGTGCTGATTCGCGAAGTTCGTCCAGTCTGATACCCAGTGAAAGCAGGGCCCGCGCAGCCGCACTGTGGCGCTCGCCGCACATGCGCGCC
>JBGTHC010000167.1:0-39099 GCA_041746375.1 Woeseiaceae bacterium | reverse complement strand
GGGCGCGCTCCAACAGGGGATCGATTGCCACCTGTAGGAACCCGCCTTGCAGGGGAATGCGCAAGCGCTAAACTGCTTCCCGTTCGCGCGCAGGGCGCGCTCCAACAGCCATTAACCACCAGCCGCTTGCGTTGTCCCCTCTCGCCGCGCGGTACGCATCACCTTGCGACCCCAGGCCGACAATGAATCGAAGTACGCATAGAACGCCGGCACCACCAGCAGCGATACCAGCGTCGAGAACGCAAGCCCGCCGATAATGGCGCGTGCCATCGGGAAATACGGCGGACCGTCGCCGCCGACCTGTGTCGTGCTGACAGCCAACGGCGCCAGGCCGACAATGGTCGTTGCCACAGTCATCAGGATCGGCCGTAACCGGTCGCGACCAGCTTCAACGATTGCTTCATTGCGCGGCAGACCTGCCTGGCGCAAGTTGTTGACATGGTCGATCAGGACAATGCCGTTGTTCACTACCACGCCGATAAGAATCATGATGCCGATGGACGCCATGAACGAAAAGGTAGTACCCGTGGCGGCGAACAGCAGGAAGACGCCAAAGATCGAAAACAGGATCGAACCCAGGATGATGGAAAAAGGGAACAGAAGCGACTCGAACAAAGCCGCCATGACAAGGAAAATGCAGGCAATGCCAAGCAGGATGTTTTGCGCCATCATCTGCTGCGTTTCGTCCTGCTGCTCGAAGCCGCGTCCGAACTTCCAGTTATAGCCGGGCGGCAGCTCGAACTGCTTCATCAGGTTTTCCACCCTCGGCCGGACGTCCTCGAGGCTGGAGTCGTTTTCCAGGTTGGCGCTCAGGACGACGGCTGTCTGCCGGTCGGTGCGCTGAATCGTATCCGGTGAAGAGCCGACCTCGAAACTGGCGACACTGCGCAGGGTGATGCGCCGACCTTCTGGCGTATAGAGAGGTAAATCTCCAAGTTGGTCGATACTTTGCTTGTCACTTTCGCGAAATGCGAGGCGCACTGCCACCTCGCCGGACTCACCGCGAAATTCACGCAAATTCTGGCCCCGCATGGCGATTGCGATCGCGTCGGCGATCTCCCGGGTTGTCAGGCCGACACCGGCCGCGCGCACCCGGTCGATTGTCACCTGCACTTCGCGCTCACCCGTTTGGGCGTCAGACCGCACGTCGCGCAGTCCTTCCACACTTTCCAGCAGGCGGACGACATCGACTGCGAGCTCGTTGAGTCGCGCAGTCGAGTCACCGGAAATCTGCAGGCTGAAGCCGCTTCCGCCGCCCTGCTGGTCAAATTCGAAATTGGGCTTGCCGATGGCGATGACCGGCATGCCCTCCTTGATTCGCTCTATGACGTCTACCGTCGACAACGTAGCCTCGTCGTCATCAGTCAGTAGTATGGTCGATTGCGCGGAGCCTTTATCGTAATAGCTGTAAACCGAGCGGATATTCAGCTCTTCCTGGTTGTCATACAAGAATTCTTCAATCGTGTCGACTGCCTGCTTGACGCGTTCGAGCGGGTGTTGACCCTCGATGTGATAGGGCATGTGAAGGCGGCGGCCCGTGTCCTGGGGAAACGCGTCGAACTTCACGAGCTGCAACATCAGCGGCATCACACCCACTACGCAGATGAGCAGCACGCCGAGCCCGGTCAACCAGGGATGCCGCAGGATCCAGCGCAGGCTGCCGACGTAGCGATGGGTAAGTCGGGAAATAACTGCGCCTTCTTTCGGCTGCGGCGGCGGCGGAATACGGGCGGCCAGCATCGGCACCAGCGTCTGTGCGATCAGTAGCGACGCGAACAGGGCAACAATGATCGTTACCGCGACGTGGGTCATGAATACCGAAATATCTGTTTTCGTGCCGAACATGATCGGTACGAACACGATCATCGTGGTGGCGGTGCCGGCGATCACGGCCAACCCGACCTCGCGGACCCCGGTGAGGGTCGCGCTTAGCGGATCTTCCGGATTCTTTGCCCGGTGCCGGAAAACGCTTTCTGTGACGACGACGGCATTGTCGACGAGCATACCGACCGCGAGCATAAGGCCCATCATCGTCAGCATGTTGAGGCTCAAGCCGGCAAAGTACAGCACGCCCAGCGTGATCGTCAGCGAGAAGGGTACCGCCGCGGTGACAATTAAAGTCGTCGTCACCTGGCGCAGGAACAAATACAGCACGACAATTGCAAGCAACGCACCGATCAGGCCTGCGTTGAGGAGGTCGGACAACGACTCCCGTACACTATCCCCCTGGTTGTCGAGATCGAATATGCGAATACCCTGCATCTGCGGCAATTCGCTTATCTCGGCAATCTCCTGCATCACGCGATCGGTGACTTCCACCATGTTCGCGCCGGTAGATTTGCTGACTGCAAGCCCGATGGCATAGGTGCGGTCCAGATGGCGTCCGTAATCACGATCCGGACTGCGCAACTCGATGCTGGCAACGTCGCGCAGGCGCAGGTTGGCGTCATTGATCGCGATGTTGCGGATCTCCTCGACCGCCGTGAACTCACCGCGCGGCCTGACGCTGAAGCGTTGGCCGCTGTCTGTGATCTGTCCGGCACTGACGGCAAAGTTACTGCGCTCCAGCAGACTCTTGAGTTCATCGATATCGACGCCATGCGCCGACATGCGGTCCGAATCCAGCAGTATGCGAATTTCCCGCGGATCGACGCCTTGCAGCTGTACTTGCGATACACCTTCTATTCGCTCGATGCGACGCTTCAGCAGACGGTCGAGAAGTTCGTGGCTGTCGGAGAGATCCCGGTCGCTCGAGATACGCAACTGCAACACCGGCTGATCAGCGAGTGAACCTGTGAAGATGAACACGCGTCGAACGTCAGGGGGCAATTCGTGACGGATACCATCCACCTTGGCGCGCGCCTCTATGCCCTTGGCGCCCATGCTCTGGTCCCACCCGAACTCCAGAAACACCTGGGCCTGATTTTCAGTGGAAGTGGAAACCATTTGTTCTACACCGGACAGCGTGGCCAGCGCTTCTTCGATCGGTCGCGTGATAAGGCGTTCGATTTCTTCGGGTGTGGACCCTTCGTAGGGAACCTGTATAAAAATGCCCGGAAACTCGATGTCCGGAAATTTTTCCAGCGGCAGCATGCGCGCCGCGATTCCGCCGATCAATGCGAAGGCGACGAACACGACCATCGTCGTTACCGGCCGGCGCAGCGCGATTTCGGTGTGCTTCATGGCGGTAGCGTCTCAGGAGCTCACAGGCAGTGGCGGTGCCTGGCCGGGCGACACAGCGGCGGCCGGCCACTTCTTCCGGTCGAGCAGCGAATAGACAACCGGAATTACAACGAGCGTCAGCAAAGTCGAAACCAGCAAGCCGCCGATGACCGTAATTGCCATCGGCGTACGAACCTCAGCGCCTTCGCCGAATCCGATGGCCATCGGAAGCAAACCGAGAACGGTCGTCAGCGTTGTCATAAGGATCGGACGCAGGCGACTGCGACCCGCTTCCAGGATGGCCGCGGTCTTTTCCATGCCTTCTTCGCGCAGTCTGTTGATCAGGTCGACGAGCAAGATCGCATTGTTGACGACGATACCCACCAGCATGATGATGCCGATGAAGGCCACCACATTGACGGTTGTACCAGTAAGGAACAGTGCGAAAACCGCGCCGACCAGCGCCAGCGGAATTGTGAACAATATGACAAACGGGTGGATCAGCGACTCAAACTGGGACGCCATCACCAGGTAGACGAGGAATATCGCCAGTACGAGCGCGAACTGCATGGAGCGAAACGACTCCTGCATTTCCTCGTTCTGTCCGGAAACCATGGCCGTGATGCCATCAGGCAGCGGTGTGCCGGCAATGATTTCCTGCGCTTCGGCAGCCGCGGCACCGAGATCGCCATAGGCGAGGTTCGCCGTGATGATTGCGGCACGTTCCTGGGCGATACGGCGTACTTCCGCAGGTCCGCGTGATACGGACACCTCGGCCACCGCATCGAGCGTTACTGGACGTTCGGCAGCCGGATTGACAATGAGGTTTCGAATGTCATCGATACTGGCGTCTTCGTTGTTGACGCTGCGTACCATTACGTCGATCTTCTTGTCACGCCAGGTATAGCGTGTCGCCAGTTCACCGCGCACATTGGCAACCACTCGATCGGCGATATCCCGCACAGACAGGCCGAGCCTGGCGACCTGCTCCTGGTCGAATACGATCTGGATTTCGGGGTTGCCCAGCTCGATCGTCGATTTAATGTCAGTGAAACGCCCGGATGCCGCCATTCTGCGCACAATCGCCTGGCCCACCGACTCGAGACCCGCCAGGTCGTAACCCGACACCTCTATTTGCAACGGGCTGGCGAAGCTCATCAATGCGGGACGGCTGAAATCGTATTGCACGCCGGGCGCGCGCGACAGTTCGTCGCGCATGGCGCGCATGACCAGCTCTTCCTGTTCACGACCTGCCCCAGCGCCGAGTGTAATGCTCAGTGTGCCGGTGTTTTCGCCGGCGTCGACGGGGTTGGCATCAAGTCGATTACCGGTACCGGCAACCGAGTAGCTGACTTCCACGAGATCAAGATCTCCCGTCACGCGTTGCGCCGTCTGGATCGCACGATCGGTTTCGACAAGCGGTGCGCCGGGCGCCAGTCGAAGGTCTACGTTGAATTCGCCCTGCGACAATTGCGGAATGAGTTCCGTGCCGAGCCTGGGCACCAGCAGCATGGTGCCGACGAACACCAGCGTCGCTGCGATGACGACCGTAAATCGGTGCTGCAAAGACCATTCGAGCAACGGCGCATAGCGCCGTGCAGTGGTTGCCAGCAGGCGTTGAAAGACCCGTGTCGGAATCCAGAGAATGACCCAGAACAGCCAGCGGAACGACACGAATGCGACACCCACCAGTCGAACAACGAAGGCCACCGCACGCGTAAAGCGGCCGGGTTCGGAGTCTGCGCCTGCCTCAACGTAGCGGGGCGAAGCGCCGAGCGCCGCCAGCATCGGAATGAGCGTGAGCGCAACGACCAGTGAAAATACCAGCGCAAAAGTCACGGTCAGTGCCTGGTCACGAAAAAGCTGGCCGGCGATGCCGCTGATGAAAACCATGGGGAAGAATACCGCAATCGTTGTCAATGTCGACGCAATCACTGCCGTAGACACCTCGGCGGTGCCATTTCGTGCTGCATCGATTATTTCCTGGCCCTGTTCCTTCTTGCGCACAATATTCTCGAGTACGACGATGGAATTATCGACCAGCATGCCGATAGCCAGCGCGATGCCGCCAAGCGACATGATATTGAGCGATACGCCGTTTACGTACATCAGCAGGAAAGTACCGATAACGGATACCGGGATGGCTATGCCGATGATAGTGGTTGCGCGGGAATCGCGGAGAAACCCGTACAGCACCATGATGGCCAGAATGCCGCCGATAATTGCGGCGGACGTCACCTGTTGAATCGCGGCCGAAATGAATTTCGACTGATCGTAGATCTTGACCAACTCGAGATCATCCGGCAGCGTACCCCTTACCTGTTCCAGCCGGCTCTCGATGCGACGCGCCACCTGCACCGTATTCGCATCACCCTCCTTGTATACGGCCAGTTCCACCGATTCCCGGCCGTTGACGCGTGTGATCGCCTCTCGCTCCTTGTGACCGCTTGTGACTGTTGCCAGATCGTGCAGGTACACAGGCCTGCCACCGACATTTGCCACGATAGCGTTGGCGAACTCTTCGACCGTCAGAAATTCATTGATTGTGCGCACCAGGAATCTCTGGCTGCCTTCCTCGAGACGCCCACCGGACAGATTGACATTTTCGGCACGAATTCTTGCTGCAATCTGTTCGATGCTCAGGCCCAGCTGTGAAAGCTTCTGCTGATCCACCTGGATCTGGATTTCATCCTCCAGCCCACCACTGACTTTGACTGCGGCAGTCCCTTCCTCCGCCTCAAGGTCGCTCTTGATTCGGTCTTCTGCAAGACGGCGCAGTGCTTTCAGCGAACCATCGCTCGCGACGGCATCCGCTGTGTCGGGTACAGCCTGCTTCTGCATGAGGCCGAGGCGCACGATCGGTTCGGAAGACGGGTCGAAGCGCAATAGCAGCGGCCGGCTTGCCTCGAGCGGCAGCTCGATGACGTCGATCTTTTCCCGCACGTCCACGCCGGCGATATCCATGTCGGTGCCCCACACGAACTCGAGCGTGACATCGGATTGGCCGGACCGGGAAACCGAGCGTACGAGCCTCACGTTCCTGATGATGCCTACCGCTTCCTCGATCGGTTTGGTCAGGAGGTTCTCAACCTCGATCGGAGCAGCGCCCGCCAGTTCCGTACGCACCGTTATCGTGGGGTAGGAAATGTCGGGCAGCAGATTCATATTCAAACGGGACAACGACACCATGCCGAACAGGCAAATAGCGACAGTGAACATCGCAATGGTGATGCGGCGCTCCGTGGCGATCTCGATCAAACGACGCACTTTATGGACTCCTCGCCTTTATTCGGAATCGGCCGTGCCGTTCTGCGCGGCACTCTTATCATTGCTCTCGGCATTGATGACTGACACTCGCGTGCCTTCCTTAAGCCCGGCCTGTCCGACCAGCACAAAGGTCTCGTCATCGGCGAGGCCATCGATGATCTCGATTCGCCCGTTCTCGGTGTATCCGGTGGTAACTGCACGGCGGTGTGCGGTGTCATGATCAACAATGAATATCGCCGTATCGCCACCTTCCTCGACAATGGCGCTGCGTGGTATCTGCAATGCGTCGGCATGCTTGTCGTACACGATCGCTATGCGAGCGAACATGCCTGGTTTTAGTCGGCGAGACTCGTCGTATATCTCGATGGTGGCTTTAAAGGTCCCGGTTGCAGGGTCAACGATCGGACTGATACGCGCGACCGTGCCGGAAAACTCCGTTCCTTGCAGCGCATCGACACGCAGCGCTGCGGTCTGGCCGGGCGCAATGCGACGATACTCTCGTTCGGGTACATGCAGGTAGGAAACGAGCGGCTTCAGACTGGTGATCTGGAACGTTGCTGCATTGACTTCAATGGTGTTGCCAACTTTTATAAAGCGCTGCGATACGACTCCGTCTATGGGTGCGCGGATCTCCGTATAACTCAGTTCGAGTTGCGTAAGGTCGTGTGTCGCTTGCAACGCTTCCATTTCGTACTGAATTTTCTCGAAGTCACCGGCGCTAATCAGGCTGCGATCCCGCAAATCGATATTGCGCTGGTAATCTCGCTGCAACTTGCTGAGATTGGCCGCCGCTTGCTGCATCTCGAATCGCAGGCGATCTCCGTCGAGGCGGGCAAGGAGTTGTCCACGTTCTACGTCATCGCCTTCTTCAACGAGGATTTCGCGGACCTCTCCGCCTACCTTTGCCACTACCTGTGCATCGGCGAACGCCTCTATCGGCGCTGTGCCCGAATAGACTGCATAAATGTCGCCGCGGGTTCCCAGTGCAATTTCGACGGGTATGGCAGGCGAATCTTCGTCAGTTTCGCTGACCGACTTGTCGTCAGCATCGGACTGGCATCCGCCAAGAAAGGCCAGAATCAGCACACCCGCGAGAGTTATCCCGGTCTTGTTCATCAATACCTCGGATTCTTCAATTACCAACGCGCGGTGAATCGGCGCCCTGGTCCCCATCAAGCTGCTATGTTGTCACCGGAATTGCTGCGCGCAAGAACCTTTACGCCGTCTCGCAGACTGCCCTGACCGGACAAGACGACGACTTCGTTTTCGTTGAGTCCGTCGAGGATCTGCACCTCGCCGTCCGATTCGATGCCGAGCGTTACGGATCGGCGCGACGCCGTTCCGCCGTCCACGACGTAAACAACATTGTCGTTGTCTTCCCGAAGTATCGCTGCGCTGGGCAGCAGCACGGCATCGGCATGCTTCTCCCACGCAATGCTGAAGCGACCGAACATACCTGGAGCAAGGCGGCCATCGTTGTTGTCGATATAGGCAGTAACGCGAAAAGTACCATTGCTCATATCAACAGTCGGACTGATGCGCGCAATACTGGCGCGAATCGTCTGCTCCGGGAGTGCGTCGACTGTTACCCGGGCTTCGTCTCCTGCTGATATTCGGGAAAGTTCGCTTTGCGGTATCAGCAGGTACGCAACGAGCCGTGACGTGCCGGTGATCCGGAACAGGGCGGTGCCCGGGGCAACCTGCGTACCGAGTTTCACGTCGCGCGAAGAGACGACGCCGGCAATCGGAGCCCGAATCGCCGTATAGCTGTACTCCAGCCTGATGAGATCGTACGACGCCTTGAGCGCGTCCAGTTCGTATTTCAGCCCTTCGACGACAGCCGTGCTGACCAGGCCACGTTCCTGCAGTCGTCCCATACGTTCGTATTCCCTGGCGGTCATCTCCAGCCGGGCCTTTGTCTGTCGAACCTCGATGCGGAGGCGCTCACCGTCAAGGCGCGCTAAAAGCTGCCCCTCGGCGACGCTTGCGCCTTCTTCGATGAACATTTCGACCACTTCGCCGCCAACCCGTGCCGGCACGACCGCTTCATCATCCGCGCCGATAGCCGCCGTCGTCTCGTAAGTAGCGTAAATATCGGACCGGTACGCTGTCGTTGTCTCTACCGGTAATGCCGAGGCGGTCTCGGATGCGACGCTCGCTACAACTTTCGCCTCGCCGACGTTGCAGCCGGCCAGCGTCGAAGCGGCAAGCGCCGCCAGCAGCACCACTGCATACATTAGCAGATAGGTTTTCAAGGAATTACTGTTCGTATTCATGGATTTACCTGCGCTAGCCTGCGTTCGCCGGGTCTCTTCGGGGTTCGCGACCGGGGCTCGTCCCGGACATGGTTGTTTAGTGTTGTAGTTAAGTATAACACCAGATAACCATCCTGCAACAGCCTTTCGCGCTCATGTAAAAAATTTTGTTTTTGCCTTCTATTTCAAAGATGTACGATTTGATGGTAGTTTTTGCCGGCCGTCGGTTCCCGCGACAGAACAGCGGAGTTGCAGGTGGTTCTGCTCTTAGATGCGCCTGCATGGCATTTGGATTGAGGTATCGGCGTTTTGTTTTGCCGTTACGCGGTGCGCCTTGCGTGCAGCGTTATGAATCCCTGGTGCAGCGATTCGGACTGGATACCGAGGCCGTTCGCCTCAAGCACTTCTGACACCCAGCGATAGTCCAGCCGCAGCTTCCGGTAGTCGCTGATGTGTTGCTGCCAGCCATCGGATTGCCGCGTATACAGAATGTCATGCACCTGGATAACGTCTCCGACAGTCTCGAGGAAGCAGGTAAAAATCCGTTCGTCGTCCGCACGAATCGGGATGAATCGTGCTGGTCCGGTGGGAGCGGGCTGTGTGTAATCACGCAGGGACAGGATGACCGAACCGCCATCGATAACCGAATCAGCACAATCAAGAATAAGCTGTTCTACAGTGTCTTTGTCCGGCAGATGCACCAGCGAGTCGCCCATGCAAACAATCAATTCCGCTTTTGGCGGCAGCCGGCCGGTTACAGAACGTACTGCGACAGAAACGGGTTCATCATGCGATTTTCGGGATCCAGCCGGCGCCGTATGCGACGGAAAAAATCCAGCCTGCTGCCGAAAACCACGTTGGCATAGTCCGGAAGGAGGCCCCGGGTTTGATTGAAAAATGGCAAGCCGCCCCAGTGTTGTGCGAAGTCACCGAAGTCAATGACAAAATTTTCCCAACCCTCAGCCTGTGTCGATACTGCGCATAACGCAAACATCGATTCGTCGAAAGACGGTGACAGGAGGGCGGATTGATCGTGACAAAGGCGATAGCCCATGGTTGGCATATCGCAACGAAATCCGCTTTCATTCAGCACCCGCATGCAGAAATCCTGGTAAGCCTGCACAACGATCGAAAAGTCCGCGGCAGGGAAAATCCAGGTCGAATATTGTAACTGCTGGCCGTGGATTGCGGATTTGCCGGAGCCGCTTGTAGCGTTGCTCCCGGAGGAGACCAGTCGATTGTTGACGATGCCCTGAGTCATACGGCTGATCTCATCGATTAATCGGTAGCGTACGCCTGCCATCGGCACGATACGGTAGAGCGATTTGAAGACCTGCGGCAAAACCGTGCTTTCACCCCAATCCTTTATCTTCCAGGGTACCCGGTGTGTCGACGTCGCCGTCGGGCTGTAGCGCCGCAGGTCCAGGTAAACACGATCTCGAAATGGCAGTAAGTAGAACTTGATACCGATATCCGTTCGACACAATTTCTCGGCTGCCGCGGAGAATTGACGAATCGTACAGCGCCGATGGGAGACTGAAAAAGGCCGGACAGGGCGTACCTTGAGCGATACCTCGTAGATTATTCCGAGCATGCCATAGCTAAGACGAAAGGCATTCAGGAGATTGGCTTTGTCGGACGTAATTTCAAGCTGCCGCCCGTTGGGCGTCACCGCTTTGACCGAAAGTACCTGCGAAGCAAAGAAAGCTCCGTCACCGGCCAGGGCAGCCCCGACGCAGCCGCCCGCGACGGCCCCACCAACAGTGCGGCTCATCAGGTCGTGGCTGCCGGCCAGTTCGAGTCCCTGTTCGAGAAGGGCTGCCGACAGTTTGCCGAGACGAACACCGGCCTGGGCGGTAGCCACGTCGTTATAGGCATCGATATTGATGATCTGGTCGAACGCCGTCATGTCAACGACCGTGCCGGCGCTGGCCAACGCGCAGTCAGTCGATGCGCTCATGGCGCCTGCCGGACGGAACGGCGCAAGGTACGGCGAGCCGGCGGACATCACAGCGCGCAATTCCTTTAGTGTCGTCGGGCGCACGATCGCTGGTCGAACCGCAACCCGGCGACCGAATTTTCCACTGTCACGAAGACTGGCAACCTTTGGCGACATATCTTTCCCCTTCCTTGCAAAGCCGTTCTGACACGGTTAACAGACGGTGTGGGAGAAGACGGGGGGATGCCGGACGCTGAGATCGCGACGCTGTCCGACTATGACGGGCAATCGTACCCGACAACAGTCATTGACCGGCCGTCGCTGCGACGGCTCGGATTCGGCAACCCCGCTGTCATAGGAAGTCCCCTTAGACCGGTGGTTTTGCGGCCCCTTCTTTCGAAAGGTGTGCCTTTTTCAATCCAGCGGGAATCGTTGCACAGCCGCTTTCGGGCTGTCAATCGAGTGTGACCGTTTGGCGAACGATTAAGCTGCGCATTGTCAAATTGCGGTCAAGCGGCCGGAATCGTATGGCGACGGCGGTGCATCGCCCGGGCTCGCTGCCGTGTGTAGTCGCGACATCCATTACACTTGCCCGCACCGTGCAAATGCACCACCGGCGGCTCGCTCGCGGCCGTCCGCAAACCCTTATCTGAGGATCTCGATTGTGACGACATTTCGCAGTATTACCCGAAAAACAGCTGGTGCGGTTACCGGCTCGCTTCTGCTGCTCACGCTTGTGGCCTGTTCCGCCGACCGCGCAGCCCCCCGGGAGGTCCGTACGGTGACCGTTACCGGCGTCGGTGAGGCCCAGGCGGCCCCGGACCAGGCGCAGATCAGTGCCGGCGTGCAATCGTTCGGCGCGACCGTTATCGCGGCAAGCCGAGATAACGAGGCTATCCTGTCGCGCATTATGAAAGCCCTGGCATCACAAGGCATCGAGGAAAAAGAAATTGGCACCTCGAACTACAGTATCTGGGCGGAACAGAATTACGATCGAACGCCGGAACAGCCACAGATCAAGGGCTATCACGTGTCGAATATCGTCAATGTCACGATCAAGGACATCGCCAGGACCGGCGATATTCTGGCGGCAGTTACCAATGCCGGTGCCAATTCGGTGCACGGCGTGCAGTTCGGTGTCTCGGATACAGCCGCGCTGGAAAGCCAGGCGCGCGAGCGGGCCATGGCAGATGCACGACGTCGTGCGGAATCCCTGACCGCGCTGGCCAATGTCGAACTGGGGCACGTTGTGACGCTGTCGACCAGCCCGACCCCGGTTTTCGGTGGCCTGGTGAAGTCGAGTCGCATGGAAATGGCCGATGCCAGCGCACCCAGCCCAACCATATCCCCCGGGCAGCAGAGTGTCAGTGTGCAGATTGAGGTTACCTTCGCGATTCGCTGACAGGGCCGCGAGCCTGGTCGCGAGACGGGGTCGCAGCGCAGTGCAAATGCTGAAAACGGTTACCGCTTACAATTGACTTGACGTGTGTCACTCACTTTCATTCCGTTGTCTCTTCATCCTGTCGCTGGTTGTCAGTGTGTCGACTGTGGCCGATGCTCAACAAATCCGCTATGCCGTGTCGGGACTCAATGAACCGATGCTCACCAATGTGCGCGATAGCGTGGAAGGGTTCCGACTGACCGGCAGCACCCGGGCCTCCGCGCGGCAGTTCGACGATCTGGTGCGCGGCGCCGAAGAACGCGCCCGGGAGGCGATGAAGCCGTATGGCTATTACCAGCCGGAAATCGTGAGCGAACTCGTCCCGGCAGGAGAGGACCGGTGGCGCCTGAACATGCGCATCAAACGCGGCCCGGTGGTTCGGGTAGCTAATGCCGAAGTTTCCTTGCGGGGCGACGGCGCTGCGCACAAGGCACTTCTGGAATGGCAGGACGATTGGCCGCTCGGCCGCGGAAGAATACTGAACCAGACAATTTGGCAACGACAGAAAGATGCGGCGCTCGAGATCGCACAGGCACAGGGTTTCCTGCTGGCTCGTTTCACCGAAAACGTGATCGAGATTGATCTGGTTCGCAACGAGGCATCGCTGTCGCTGGTGCTCGATACCGGCCCCCAGGCGATATTCGGCGAGGTCGAGTTCCTCCAGGACGTGGTCAATCCGGCCGTGCTCAGTAACATGCCACGATTCGACAGCGGCGATCCGTACAGTGCGGAACTGATGGAGAAGCTAAGGCTGGATTTATGGGCCACCGGCTATTTCACCAACATCGACGTCAAGGAGGAACGGCACCTTGACCGGTCTCCGCCGACGGTCGACGTCGTAGCGAGCCTCGAGACCGATACCAGGAACACCTACCAGGGAACGCTAGGCTTCGGCACTGACACCGGTCTGCGCGCACAGGCCGTTTATCATCGCCGCCTGCTGACGTCTTTCGGTCATCGCCTCGATCTCGGTATCGGTTACCAGGAGTTTGACGATGAGCTATCGGTTCGCGGCAATTATCGCATCCCGCGCCTTGCGACAGAGCGTGAATTCTGGATCGCCGACCTGACCTTGCGAACGGAGAATCAGGATCTCGAATTCAAGAGAGATGAGAGTGACGAGAGTTTCGTCAAGCTTGCGAACGGAAATATAGACAATTTGTTTTTGCGCCTGGGAAAACTTCGGCTCAGGGACCGCAAGCTTGGTTATCAGCAGATACAGGAAACGATTTTCGCGCAGTTCCTGCGCGAGTCCTACGACTACGATCCAGGCGTCGATGCCGCCCCGGAAATTCGCGACCTGTCGAACGATCCGAATCTTGCCCACCTGTTCCGCGATCAGGTTCGCACGCTTGCACTTGGCATCGAATGGGACTGGCCCGCCGTACGAGGCAGTGGCTTCGAGACCGAAGGTCACCACGAGCGCGCCTGGATATTCACGTCAAATGATGCCTGGGGCTCAGACCGCGATTTCACCCAGATCTATTTGTCGACTCGCCGTAGTTACCTGAAAGGTGAGCGCTTCAAGTTTCTATTGCGCGGCGAAATCGGTTACTCGGATGCGACGGTCGACGATCTGGTCGTCAACGTCGAGGGTGAGCCACTGTCATTGTCTATCACGGAACTGCCGAACCAGTACCGCTTCAAGGCGGGTGGCAGTAACAGTGTCCGCGGTTATGGTTTCGAGGATCTCAACGATAACGACGTCGGCTCGAACAATATATTGACGGCGAGCGCCGAAGTCGAAATGAAAATTCTGCCAAAGTGGTCAGTTGCGGCTTTCTTTGATATCGGCAATGCCTTTAACGACACAGAGGAGCCGAGCCTGAAACGCGGTATCGGGGTAGGTGTTCGCTGGTACAGCGTGGTCGGAGCGATTCGGATCGATGTTGCGCAGGCGCTGGATTTCGAAGGGCAGCCGTGGCGGATTCATTTCACCATCGGCTCGCCGTTGTTGTGAGCTTGCGCGTTGCAAAAATTCTGCTGGCCGCTGTGCTGGCGCTGCTTCTGGCAGCGGCAGCAGCGACCTGGTGGATGACCCGTTCGGCCAGTGGCACACAGTGGCTGTGGAATCGCGTGGCTGCCGTGGTGCCGGGGGAGTTGTCGGCCGGTTCCATCCAGGGCGCGTTATCCGCCGGGTTTGTCGCAACCGCCGTGAGCTACCGCAATGATGGCGTTGAGGTCGAACTCTCCACAGTTGAACTTTCGCTGGCGCACCGGATGTTTCCCCCCGCTTTTCGACTCGACGATGTGCAAATCGGCGACATTGTAGTCCGTCAACGAACGGCGCCCGCGCCGGAATCTGCAGAAAGCGCATCGCTGCGTTCGATCCTGTCCATGTTGCAATTGCCGATCCACGTACGTATCGAGTCGCTGACACTGGACAGCTTGCGCGTGTTGTCTTTTTCAGGGAATGAAATTTTTTCCATGGATTCCGTCAGTCTCGCTGGTGAAATGCACGATCACATTGCGTTCGACCGCGCCAGTGTGCGGGTGGGAAACCTTGCGCTGGAGGCGGCCGGGCGGTTAGGGCTCGGCGCGCCCAATGCCGTTGACGGTGTTGTGGAAGTTCGTATCGACCAGGAATCCGCCGAGCCATTGTCTTTCAGCGCAATCCTGCTCGGCGACCTGGATAAATTGAGGGTCGATGTGACGAGTGAGTCATTGGCAGGGCGCGTAACCGGAACCGTCCGGCAAGTCACCGCGACGCCGCACTGGGATCTCCGACTGCTGTCGGATTACCTGCAGTGGCCGCTGAATACAGACAAGCCGATCATCAGCGGCCGGTCGATCGATCTGCAAAGCGTCGGCAGTCTTTCTGATTACGATCTGGCTGGCACCGCGATAGCGGACGCGCAGCAAGTCGGCGAACTGGATTTTGCGCTTGACGCTCGCGGCAACGCGACCGGAATCGATGTCAGCGACCTGCAGCTCGACGGCGAGCGCTTGCGAGCATCGGCGAGCGGTCGACTCGACTGGTCTGCTTCCTTCGCGGTTGCAGTCGATGCCGATATCGGTCGTTTCGATCCTCTTGCGTTTGTGCCGGGCTGGTCGGACGGCAGTTATGTGACCGGCGAGGTCAAAGCAGCGTGGCGTAGCGGAAGTATCGCGCTGTCAACATTGCGCCTGCAGGTCAATGATTCGTCCATATTGCTGGCTGCAAACGGAACCGTCGATACTGAACGCGGCATTGTCAATCTCGACATTGACTGGCAGAACCTGCAGTGGCCGGTAAGAGGCGACATTCAGGTGCAAAGCGGCGCCGGTCGTATCCGGCTGGACGGACACCCGGACGACTGGCTGGTCGACGGCCGACTGACGCTGCAATTTCCGGGTTATCCGCCAGGGGATTTCCAATTGCAGGGTAACGGCGATCGCGAGCAGGTTGCCCTGACGATCGACGAAAGCGCGTTGCTTGGCGGAACGGTGGCGGGACAACTGGAATACGCCTGGCACAGTGGCGGAGAGTGGGTTGCAACGCTCAATGCCAGCAATCTGCATACCGGGCCTTTGACTGCCGATTGGCCGGGTATTCTCAATGCCCGGCTCGATACCCGGGGGCAACTCCAGCCATTTCGCATCGAACTGAATATCGAGCGCTTCGATGGTTCGTTACGAGGCAGGCCGATCGAAGGCAAGGGCGCGTTGCAATACGGACCGGGTCGCCTGAACTTCAGTGAATTTCGCGTCGCGTCCGGAACCGCCTGGCTCGAGCTGGACGGCGATTTGCGGGATGCCGAGGGCATTGACTTCAGCGTTGATGTCGACGCTTTGTCGACATTCCAGCCTGCGGTGACCGGCGCCTTGACTGCGAGCGGCAACCTGGCGTTGCAGGACGATTTTCCGATTTTGCGACTGCAATTGGACGGGGAGGGTCTCGCCTGGCGCGACGTGCGGATAGGCGCGTTGGCGATGTCCAGCGGCGAATCGGCTACGGATCGACCGCTCAACATACAGCTCGACGGCAGCGACGTGAGCGTCGCTGGCCGGGACTTCCAGACTGTCGAGCTACGCCTTGAAGGCGGGCCTGGCAATCAGCGCTTAGAAGCCCGGGTTACCCATGACGATGCAGCACTGCACCTGGTTCTCGATGGCGCACTGGAGGAGTGGCGGCGCCCGCTCGAGACAGTCTGGATTGGCGATCTCGAAGCATTGAGCCTGACCGCCGGAGACGATGTCGAGCTGCAACTGCTAGAACCCGTACCGCTGCGCGTCTCGCGCGATACACAGACGATCGACAATGCCTGTGTCGTCGGCAATGGCGCGGTCCGGATTTGTGGCCATCTGGATCGGACCAGCGTCGACAGTTTGCAGGCCAGTGCCAGCTTCACGGCGATCCCGGTGGCGGCGCTGCAACTGGTGCTCGATACCGGCCTGACATTCACGCAGACACTCGACGGCACGATGTCACTGAGCCTCGCTCCCGGCCGGGGATTGTCCGGCGATGTCAGCGTCGACATGGCTCCGGGGTTTATCCGCCACCAGACGGATTCCCGACTGGCGACAGCGACGGGTCCCGGACGACTTCGTCTGCAACTCGACAACGGTAGTCTCCTTTCCGGAGAGATCAACATGCCATTCGGCAAAGCGTCGACGATCGACGGGACGTTCAATGTACTCGATGTGGGTTTGGGCGATGCCAGTCGAGTCGAAGGCAGCCTGACTGTCGAGGTCGCCGATATTGGCGTGGTGGCCAATGTCACGCCGTTTTTCGCGGCAGCGTCCGGACGCCTGGAAGCGGCCCTGGGTGTCACCGGTACCGTGGGACAACCGGCCTATAGCGGGCAGGGCTCGATCCAGGACGGCAGCCTCAGCTACGAGCCGCTGGGGCTGGAATTGACGGAATTGCAATTGCGCGGCGACGTCCGGGACCGGAACCGGATTGAATTGCAGGGCACTTTTCGCGCCGGCGAGGGCCGTGGTGAGTTACGCACCAGCGGTGATTATCTCGCTGGTGATCGCACGGAGCTGCAGATGTTCGTGAGTGGCCAGAACCTGACCGTCATCGATGTGCCGGATGTGCAGGTTATCGCTAACCCGGATCTGCAAGTCGGCCTGCGGGCAGGAACCCTGGTCATCAACGGAAAAATCGTCGTTCCGCAAGCGAGGCTGTCGCCGGCAAACCTGGCGTCCGGCGGAGCTCGGGAAAGTAACGATGTCGTGATTGTTGCCGGTCAGGATGCCGACGTCAGCGATGAACCTGAAGAGGAATCAGGACTCGCAATCAACGGGCGTGTCAACCTTGAACTCGGTAACGATGTTGTGATCGAACTTGACGTTGCCGATGCAAGCGTCAACGGGCAAGCGACGTTCGAATGGAATGGGCCTGTTCTGCCGGTGGCCGAGGGCCAATACCAGGTTGCAGGCGATATTCAGGCGTACGGTCAGCTACTGCAGATTACTGAAGGCATCGTCAACTTCCCGAATGTTCCCGCCGACAATCCCGTACTGCGTATCCGTGCGGAACGGGAGATATTCGGAAATTCGCAGGTTCGCAGCGCCGGAATTTTTATTACAGGCACCGCAAAGCGTCCGGACGTCGAGATTTATACCAGGCCGGCAACCAGCGAGAGCCGCGCGTTGACAATGCTGGTGACCGGCAGCGACTTCAACTTCGAGCAGGGCGTGGGGGCCGTCGACGTCGGCACCTATATCGCGCCCAAGCTCTACCTTAGTTACGGCATAGGCCTGTTCGCTCGCGAGAATGTCATCAGTGTGCGCTACGACCTGGCGCGGGGTTTCGGCATAAAGGCATCGTCCGGGAGCCGTTCCGACGGTGTCGACATCAGCTATACGATCGAGAACTGAATGCAGCGCGCCGCTGCCGCGTGGCTGGCGACTGTTGTAAAGTACGCCCATGCGCACGGACCTACTGCCAGCCAACGCGGTGCTCGCTGCTAACCGGATAGCACCGTATATCCGCAATACACCGCTCGACTTTTCTCCCTGGTTCAGCGCCCAGACCGGTGCCGGGGTCTATCTGAAACTGGAGAATCTGCAACACACCGGTTCATTCAAGTTGCGTGGTGCATTCAACAAATTGCTGTCGATGGGTGAGCGCGAACGCGACGCTGGTTGCGTGGTTGCATCGAGCGGCAATCACGGTGCCGCAACGGCGTTTGCCATGGCCAAACTCGGCACGCACGGCATCGTTTTCGTGCCCGAACAAACTTCCACGACCAAGGTTGAAGCTATCCGTTCAGCAGGGGCCGAGGTGCGATTTTTCGGTACGGATGGCCTCCACACCGAAACGCATGCCCGACAGTACGCGGCCGACCATGGCATGCACTACCTGTCACCGTACAATGATCCGGATGTTGTCGCCGGCCAGGGCAGTTGCGGTGTCGAGATTGCCCGGCAATTAACCGATGTCGACGCCGTATTTGTGGCGGTCGGTGGCGGCGGCCTGATCGCGGGCGTTGGAAGCTTCCTGAAGTCTGTCAAGCCGGGTTTGTCTGTTATCGCGTGTCAGCCCGAAGCCTCGGCCGTGATGACCCGTTCCGTCGAAGCAGGCAGAATCGTTGAACTGCCGAGTGATCCCACACTCTCGGATGGCACCGCAGGAGGCATCGAAAAGGATGCGCTTACCTTCGAACTGTGCCGGGATGTAGTCGACGACTACCTGCTGCTTTCGGAGACACAGATCGCTTCCGCCATGTGTGCATTTATCGACCGGCACCACATGTTGCTCGAAGGCGCTGCCGGTGTTGCCCTGGCGGGTCTCCTCGCGACGGGAAATCGCTTCGCAGGCCGCAATGTCGTGGTTATTATTTGTGGCGGTAATATCAGCCGCGAAACGCTAAAAAAAGTGATTTAGAAAAGTGATTTAGAAAAGTGATCTAGAAAAGCGATCCAGAATATTGAACCGATGAGAAAGTCACTAGTCCTGTTGTTCCCCATACTCGCAGTACTCGCCGCCGGCCATGTTGCTGCGGAAAGCACTGCATTCGTCAATGTAAGCGTAGTCCCCATGACGTCGAACAAGGTGCTGCAAGGCAAGACTGTCATCGTCGCCGGCGGGGTGATTGAGACGATCGGTGACGTAGCCGATACGGCCGTCCCGGAAGGCGCAAGGGTTATTGACGGCACGGACCGCTATCTGCTGCCGGGACTGTCGGAAATGCACGGGCACATACCCGGCGCCTCTTCTGGCGAGCTGGATCGGGTGCTAGCACTTTACGTCGCCAATGGAATCACCACGGTGCGGGGTATGCTCGGGCAACCGGAGCATCTCGCATTACGCGGAGCCATCGCGGACGGTACCGTGCTTGGACCGCGGCTGTATACCTCCGGACCCTCCTTTAATGGACGCAGCGTGGACAGTGTGGATGCTGCCGTCCGGATGGTCGGCGAGCAACACGCTGCGGGCTACGACTTCCTGAAAATCCACCCCGGATTGAGCCGCGCCGAGTTCGACGCAATTGCCGACACTGCCACGCGGCTGCAAATACCCTTTGCCGGCCACGTGCCGGAGGATGTAGGGGTCGATGCCGCGCTTGCTGCCGGCATAGCGTCCATCGATCATCTGGATGGCTACATGGAAACGCTTCTGCCGGCGAACATCGACCCGTCCGGTGGCTTTGGCGGTTTTTTTGGCGTCCTGCTGGCCGACGCCGCCGATGCGTCACGCATTGAACCCATCGCACAGGCGACGGCTACCGCAGGCGTTTGGCTGGTGCCGACCGAATCGCTGTTCGAACATGCGTTATCGCCGGTCGATGCGGAGTCCATGACAAGGTGGCCGGAAATGCAATACATGCCGGCGGCGACAGTTGAACAGTGGCGGGCTGCGAAGGAAAATCTGCGGCGAGACGTCGCAGAAAAGCCGGGCCTGGTGACGCGCGCTATCGAACTGCGGCACCAGCTTATCCTTGCACTGCACAAGGCAGGCGCCGGCTTGCTGCTCGGCGCGGATTCCCCGCAGATTTTCAACGTTCCGGGTTTCGCCATTCACAGGGAGCTTGAGTATCTTGTGGATGCCGGTCTCACGCCGTATGCCGCATTGCAGACGGGGACGGCCAATCCCGCCGGGTTTTTGGCGGCGACCGCGCGTTTCGGTACAGTGCAGCCCGGGCTGGATGCCGATCTGCTGCTGCTGGACGCCAACCCACTTGACGACATCAGCAATACGCGCCGCATTCACGGCGTGATGCTGCGCGGCCGCTGGCTGGATCGTCGTGAACTCGACCGACTGCTCGAACAATTCCGGCGCGAAGGGCTGCTCTCCCGGCGCTGACGACGGAGTACACTGCAATGGTCCGGCAGGCCGAACCGGCAGCCGCGCAAGAGACGCCAGGCTGGCGGGAATTATCAGAAAACAGGCGAAAATCCAAGAGGGGGCCGAATGAACCTCGTAAGCCAGTTACTTGACGCAAAGGGCCACGATGTCCTGTGTGTTTCACCGGACGCGTCCGTGCTCGATGCCATCCGACTAATGGCAGAAAAAGGCATCGGCGCACTCGCCGTGATGCAGGGCGACGTGCTCGTCGGAATCGTCACTGAGCGGGATTACGCGCGCAAAGTCATACTCAAGGGCAGATCGTCCGAGGCGACGCCCGTGCGCGACATCATGACCCGTGATGTAACGACAACCGCAAGCGGCGAGTCGGTCGAAAAATGCATGAACCTGATGACCGACCTGCGGATCCGCCACTTGCCGGTTGTCGACGACGGTCGTGTGACCGGCATTATTTCCATCGGCGACCTGGTCAAGGCAATCATTGCCGAGCAGCAGAGAGCGATCGAACAACTCGAGCACTACATCAGCGGTTAACAGGAGGCAGGCGCGCCATGGCAGGGAACAAGGAATATGACAGGCGCCTTCTGGCGCTTTACGACGGCTATGCGCATGGCGTGCTCAGCCGGCGAGAATTCCTCGATCGAGCTGCGTCTTTTACCGCCGCGGGGGTGTCGGCAGCTGCGCTCCTCGCGAGCCTGTCGCCAGACTATGCGCGTGCCGACCAGGTGTCGCCCGACGACGCTTCTATTCTGGCGGGCTACGAAAATTATGCCTCGCCAAAAGGGGCGGGCGCGATGCGTGCCTATCTCGTCAGGCCGGCCGGCAGCAACCAGCCGTTGCCCGGCGTGGTCGTTATTCACGAGAACCGCGGACTCAATCCTTATATCGAAGACGTAGCCAGGCGCGTTGCGAGGGCCGGTTTCGTTGCGTTCGCGCCCGATGCGCTGACTCCGTTGGGCGGCTATCCCGGTAACGACGATGAGGGGCGAGAGCTGCAAAGTCGCCGTGATCGGAACGAAATGCTGGAAGACTTCATTACTGCCGTCGGGTTTCTGCAGTCGCACGAGTCCTGCAACGGCACTGTCGGCTGTGTCGGCTTCTGCTTTGGCGGCTGGGTATCGAATATGCTGGCTGTGCGGGTCGCGGATCTTGCTGCCGCAGTACCATTTTATGGCGGGCAGCCGGCCGCAGAGGACGTAGTAAAAATACGCGCGCCCCTGCTTATACACCATGCCGAAAGCGATCCGCGGGTTAACGAGGGTTGGCCGACCTACCGGACAGCTCTGGACGAGGCCGATCACGAGTACGTCGAATACACGTATGCCGGCACTAATCACGGTTTTCACAACGATACGACGCCACGCTTCGATACTGCGGCGGCGGCGCTTGCCTGGCAGCGGACGGTTGAATTTTTCCACGAAAAACTGGTCTGAAAGCCACAGACAGCCTGTGCGAGGCGCCCTGCTCGCCGGGCATGCTTAACCTGCTACCATTGGGGCTCGAGTTGACGAGAATTACCGTGAGCAGACACGTTGCAATGCTGCTCACTTTGGCCGTTGTTGCCGCACCGGCCGGGTGGGCCCAGAACGCCGATAGAACAGCGGACGGCCCTGTTACGGTCATCGGTCCGCGCAACCCGGATCTCAAAGAGGGGGCGGACAAGCTCTTGCTCGGGCACGCCGACGAGGGAGTCCAATTGACCCTGCGCGGCCTGAAAGTGGCGCAGGGAGCGCGCGAAGAAGAAGCCGCACTGTCGAATCTCTGCGCGGGATTCATCATGCTGAAAAAGTTCGAAGAAGCATTGAAATACTGTGACCTGTTGCTAACGCGCAATGACCGCAACTGGCGGGGCTACAACAACCGTGCGGTTGTCTACATCAATACGGAACAGTACGAGAAAGCACACGCCGATTTGTTAAAGGGCGAGGAGCTGAACCCGGGAGCGCGTACCTTGCGTATTGCGCGAGCCATGTATCTCGACGCGGTCGAGCCGGTTGCCTCAGAAGTCGAAATCGACGATCGCCAGGGTAGTGACGATGAGCAATCACTGGAAAATTAACAGCCGGCCTCGCGCTGTACTGGCGTCGCTATTGCTGGCGGCGGTGCCCGTCGCGTTTGCCCAGGAAGAAGACGCGGTTCAGCATTTCACGGATTCTTCCTCGGACAGGGCCCCGGCAATTACTGCGTTTCCCAAGTATCCCACCGTTGCGCGCCGCGATCGTATCGAAGGCGAGACAATCGTTTGTTTCATTATCGACGCACGCGGCAAGATAATCCGCCCGTCAGTTCAAAGCAGTACCCATAAAATTTTCGAAAAGCCCGCGATGAGTGCGATCCGCAGTTCCAGCTTTGAACCGCTGCAGAGTGGTGAACAGATGGCAACGGGAAGAACCTGCCGGACCTATCGCTTTCGACTCGACCCTATAACAGCGGATTCAGCTGACACGGCGCACCACGAGATCGCCGCATCACCCTCCGTCGATTAATGCACCGTGGCGCGGCCGATGTAGTTAGTGTCTGTGCCGAACCAGATTTCCCCGCGTGGTTCAAAGTAGTTCATGTGGCGGATCGTGCCGCCTCCACTAAGAATTTCGCTGCTGCTGATAAATTTTTCCGTCTTTGCGTCAAATCCGACGAAGCGATTCGGGGAGACACCGGTCTCTACCAGCCAGATGCGATCGTTGCGGTCGACGGCCATGCGATATGGCCGACTGTCGGTTCCATGTGGCAGCGGCCACTCGGTGAATTCGCCGCTGGCCGGATCATAGCGGCCAATTTTGCCGAGGGCGTAGTCTCCGTACCAGACATTGCCGTCCGAGGTGATACCGAGTCGGCGGGGACGGGAATCCTCGCTGGGCAATGCTATTTCGGTGAGGGTCAGGTCCTCTGCATCGATCCTGAGAAGTTTATTGCTGCCGAATTCGACCGCCCACGGTACGTCGTCGCGATCGACTACAATGCCGTAGGGCCGTGATCGCGGTGTCGGTACCGCTTGCAGACTTACCTTGCGGTCCGGTCGCGATAGCTTGCCCACAAAATTTCCATGCTGCACCTTGAACCAGATATCGCCCGCGGAATTGGCGGTCAATGCGATACGATGTTCCCAGCAACATGCTGAGAGTCAGACCGATGTATTTCATGTCTTTACTCCTTGTGGCACCGCGCTCGGTTTTCGTGCAGGTTGAGCACACGATCAGCCGCTTCTTGCAGTGAGCGTCCGATACTGACGACTCCGGATTCGTGGCCCGCCATCGCCGCGATGCCGGCCTCCGCAAAATCCGACTCTCGAAAGAGTCGTTTGAATTCGTCAGCCATCTCCGGTGTGCCGTAGGCAACGTCGGCGTGAGTGGATGCAGCTTTGCTCTTGAGATCGTTCCACATGCCCAGGTTGTGGATATGCACGACGGCTGAAACTGTTGAGCCCAGTTCGTAAATGGCTGCATGCGTCAGCGACTCCGACGATGCTTGCACGGCGCCGCGACACGAGACGCGATTCGCGGCGATATCGTAGCTCGTTACGAGCGCATAGTGTTGTGGTCCGGTGATCTGCAAATGACCAGTCTGGGTGCCGCTCACGATAAACTGTCTGGCGTCCGTCGCACGCACGCTGATATTACCGTAGCCGATCCCGAGCTCCTCGTAGTAGCCGACGAGACCGGCATCAAACAAGGGCTTTCGCCACCGTTCAAGGTCGGCCGTTTGCCGCGCAGAAAGTGGCGTGCGATCTGTCCAGTCCACGATGAACTTTGTGTAGCCTTCATCGATCATGAAACGCGCCTGGCCTGCTCAGGAAAGAGTCCGGCCAATCCGTGTGCACTGGCTTCGCATATGCCCATTTCCGTTATCAGGCCGGTGATCAGGCGAGCCGGGGTGACGTCGAAGGCGAAGTTGCTGACATTCGTGCCGACGGCGACTGTGCGCACATCGAGTGTTTTGTCGCCGGCCTTGCCACGCGTATGCGTGACCTCGATCGGGTTACGTTCCTCTATAGGTATGTCGGCAATACCGTCATCGAGCGTCCAGTCGATTGTTGTAGAGGGCAGCGCGACATAAAACGGCACGTTGTTGTCGGCAGCAGCCAGCGCCTTGAGGTAGGTTCCGATCTTGTTTGCCACATCCCCGGTTCGCGTCGTGCGATCGGTACCGGTGATGCAGATATCGACTTTGCCATGCTGCATCAGGTGTCCGCCGGCATTGTCGACAATCAGCGTATGTGGGACACCGTTTTGTGCCAGTTCCCAGGCAGTCAGTTGCGAACCCTGGTTGCGTGGTCGTGTCTCGTCGACCCAGACGTGTACCGGAATACCTTTACGATGCGCGAAGTAAATCGGCGCGGTTGCCGTTCCCCAGTTAATTGTCGCCAGCGAACCGGCGTTGCAATGCGTAAGAATGTTGACCGGCGAGCCGGGCTTCTTTGCTGCAATTTCTTCCAGCAATCTCAATCCATGTTGGCCGATGCCGCGGGATATTTCGATGTCCTCGTCGCAGATTGCCTGTGCTTCGGAGCGCAAGATATGCACAACGTCGCTGGACGATGCCGAGCGACGGATTACGCCCGCCATACGCTCGATCGCCCAGCGTAAATTGACGGCGGTCGGACGTGCTTCGCCGAGCACGCGCATAGCTTCGTTCAATACATCTAGTCGATTGCCGGCTGCCAGTGCGGCAAGGTATACGCCCCACGCCGCCGTAGCGCCGATCAACGGAGCGCCACGCACCAGCATGTCACGAATAGCAACCGCACAGTCGTTCCAGCTCACCAGGTCCCGCACCACATACTCGTGTGGCAACAGCCGCTGATCGATGATTTGCACAATTGCCGGATCGTCCGGTTTCAGCCAGATAGTGCGAAAAGTCTCTCCCATTAACTGCAACGCTGCTCTCCTGGACTGCCGATCGGTAACGATACTCAACCAGACTGCATCTGGCCAGCGCGCCACATTGCGGTCGCTCTGAAGCGATCTGTTACCCTTCGTCGCACAGGCTGGACATTCGTGTGGGCGTTACATGGGACCATTGGCGGGCACAAAAGTCATAGAGGCGGGCGGCATCGGTCCCGTGCCCTTTTGTGGCATGTTGCTCGCTGACCTCGGCGCCGAGGTCATACTTATTGAACGCCGCAGGCAGGAAAGCAGAACCGATCCTACGCAGGAACAGGACGGAGCACGCAGCGCCGACGTCATCCATCGCGGCAAGAAATCGATCGGCATCGATCTAAAGACGCCGCTCGGCGCCGAAGCAGTTCTGCACCTGATTGCGCAAGCGGACGCGGTCATTGAGGGATTCCGTCCCGGTGTCATGGAGCGGCTTGGCCTCGGGCCCGAACCCAGCCTGGCGCTGAATCCGCGACTGGTCTACGGGCGACTGAGCGGCTGGGGCCAGAACGGGCCATTGTCGGCAACTGCAGGCCATGACATCAACTACATTGCACTGGCCGGCGCTCTGTTTCATGGTGGGCCGGCAGACCGACCGCCGACTGCGCCGCCAACGATGGTTGGTGATATCGGCGGCGGCGCGATGCTGCTCGCGACCGGGATTCTCGCTGCACTATTGCATGCACGTCAGACTGGCGCAGGCCAGATTGTTGACGCCGCAATCAGTGACGGCGCCGCACTGGTAACTTCGTTACTCGTGGGGTTGCAACAGCAAGGACTATGGACAGACTCGCGCCAACGCAACTTCCTTGACGGTGGAGCACCATGGTACGACAGCTACCAATGCGCAGATGACCATTACATTACTGTCGGAGCATTGGAACCTGATTTCTATCGGGAGCTACTGGAAAAGTGTGGCCTCGCCGATGATGCATTGTTCCAATCTCAGTTTGACACTGCAGCGTGGCCGCAACAAAAATTGGCCCTCACACGCCTTTTCAGGACGCGGTCGCGAGCAGAATGGTGCGAGGTTTTCGCAGCAAGCGACGCCTGCTTTGCTCCGGTGCTGAATCTCAGTGAAGCACGAGAACATCCGCATAATCGCGAACGTCAGACCTTCGTGAAACTCGACGGCATCAGTCAACCTGCGCCGGCACCTCGCTTTTCCGTAACACCCGGCAAAATCCGTCGAGGTCCGCCCGCACACGGCGAAAACACCGTCGAGGTACTGGAAACTGCGGGCTTTTCAGCCAGCGACATTGCCGGGTTGCGCGAGTCGGCGGTCATATGAAGGTCGTTACGGTGATTCTGCTGTTGGCTGCGTGTGGCCCGGTGTACGCCCAGTCCACTGCGCCGCCGCAGGATCCGCTGGCGGAGGATGATGCGGCCGCTATAGAAATTCCGGACGGCGCGGAGCTGGAAGCGGACGGCGCGACGATTGGCAGAATCATACTGCACAAGGAGAACGTGTTCGATACCAGCAATCCGAAGGAAAACAACGCGCTGTACCGCCTCGCCAATCGATGGCACATACAGACGCGCGATTCTGTCATTCGCCAACAGCTGCTGTTCCGGGAGGGCGATCGATATTCCCGGCGTCTGGTCGAAGAATCGGCGCGTCTCCTGCGGCGTAACAGTTACTTGTATACCGCGGAGATTGTGCCGTTCCACTATGAAAACGGTGTAGTCGATATCGAGGTGCGCACCCGGGATATGTGGACGCTGAACCCGGGCGTATCAATTTCCCGGTCCGGAGGCGAGAACAAGACACGAATGTCGCTTTCGGAGTCCAACCTCCTGGGCCGCGGCTCCCGATTGCGCCTCGCCTACGTGGATGACGTCGATCGGCAATCCACTACTGTCGAATTTTCAGACACCAATCTCGGCCATAGTTGGGCTTCGCTCTATCTGGGCTTCTCTGACATGTCGGACGGCTACAGCTCCCGTGTCAGCCTGGCCCGGCCTTTTTTCGCACTGGATGCGCGCTGGACTGCAGGCTTCGATTTCCTCGACGACTCGCGGGAAGATCGGCTCTATGATCTTGGCAACGAGGTGGCAGAGTACCAGCATGAGACTGATTACTTTTCTGCATTCGGCGGCTGGTCCGCGGGACTGCAGGGCGATTTCGTGCGGCGCTGGACGGCCGGTGTCGTATACGACGATCAGCGATTCAGCGAGGTGGAGGACCCGACGTTGCCGAACGTGCTTCCTGAGGATCGTCGCCTGCTCTATCCTTTCATCGGCTTCGAATTGCTGGAGAACCGCTACGAAACCACAACGAACCGCGATCAGATTGGCCGTACGGAAGACTTCTTCCTTGGTCGCAGCGTGACGGCGACACTGGGCTATGCCAGCGACAGCGTGGGCTCCGATCGTGACTCAATGATTTATTCGGTAAACGCAAGCCAGGGCTTCGGCAGCATTCGCCGGAAAGCACTCATTCTTGCGGCAGGAGCGAGTGGCAGAATCGACGACGGTGAATCAGCGAATGCCGAGGTTGATATCGCGGCACGCTTTTATAACCAGATCTCCAGCAAGCGCCTCTTTTTTATGACTGTCGCGGCGCGTTTCGGCCACAACCTGGATCTCGACAATCCGATCGAGCTCGGCGGTGACAGCGGCCTACGCGGCTATCCGCTGCGCTATCAGTCCGGCGACAAGAGCTTACTGTTCACCATCGAACAACGTTACTTCACAGACTGGTATCCGTTCCGGCTGGTGCGAGTCGGTGGTGCGGTATTTGCCGATGTCGGCCGTACCTGGGGCGAGAATCCGGTCGGTGGATCGTCACTTGGCTGGCTGACGGACGTCGGCTTCGGGCTGCGGCTCGGAGCTACGCGGGGCGGCGGCAGGAATGTGATTCACGTGGATGTGGCGTTTCCGCTGGACGGCGATCCGACGATCGACGACGTGCAAATTCTGCTGGAATCGAAGTCCAGCTTTTAGTGTCCTGTCCGACTGATTCCTTGAACTACATTCAAGGAATTAGCCGGACAGGACACTAGCCCCGCAGGCGCAGATCAGCACTTCAGCCGGGCCTCGGCCGCTTTCAGGGTATTTGACATAAGCATGACAATGGTCATCGGGCCAACGCCGCCCGGTACCGGCGTTATCGCACCGGCGACCTCCCGGGCCTCCTCGAAATCCACGTCTCCGGTCAATACCATTCGTTTCTCGCCGGCTAATGTCTTCTCGATGCGGTTGATGCCAACGTCGATGACGATCGCGCCCGGCTTGATCCAGCTGCCTTTCACCATGTCCGGCCGTCCGACGGCGGCAACAAGTATGTCGGCGCGACCCGCGGCATCGGCGAGGTTCCGGGTACGGCTATGGCATACAGTTACGGTCGCGTTCGCCTGCAACAACAGACTTGCCATTGGCTTCCCGACGATGTTGGAGCGGCCAATGACTACGGCTTCGAGTCCTGACAAATCGGTGCCAAGCTGGTCATGGATCATCAGCATGCAACCGGCAGGCGTGCAGGGCACGAACGCGTGTTCCACGCGACCGGCGGTAAGCTTGCCGATGTTCAGAAAGTGAAATCCATCCACATCCTTGTGCGCGGCCACAGCCTGGGTTACTCGCTCCTCGTCGATGTGTTTCGGCAGGGGCAATTGCACGAGAATTCCGTGAATCGCGGGATCATCGTTGAGTCGTCGAACGAATGCGAGAACGTCGTCTTCGGAGCAATCCTCTGCGAGCGTATGCTGAACAGAGTGGAATCCGCAAGACTCAGCCGTGCGCTTCTTGTTGCGGACATATACCTGGCTGGCGGGATCTTCGCCGACGATGACGACAGCGAGACCCGGCCGCAACTTGTGCGTTCTGTAAAGAGTGGCAGTATTCTCGGTTATGATACGTGTCAGTTCTGCAGCTTTCGACTTACCGTCGATGATGGTGGCGCTCGGCATCGAGTTTCTGGTCCCGGTTCAGAGCAACCGGCGACAAGGGCTGGCTGCGAATGTTTGGTGCGCAAACTCACGCGCGCCGATGGTACCTGTAACGATTGCGGCAGGTAAACAGAGAATTGCGCTCGGTGCACGCCGCAGTTGCACTGCAATTCGCACCTGTCGTACGAAATACAGTGACCAGTGGACGATTCGGATTCGAGAGCATGCACGGAGACTGGCTTGATCGCTGGGAGGAGGGACGAATCGGTTGGCATGAGCCGGCCGGAAGTGCCGCGTTAAAGGCACATTGGCCGAAACTTGCGAGCGGTGATCGGGTCCTCGTGCCGCTTTGTGGCAAATCGCTGGATTTGCTGTGGCTGGCCGACCGTGGCTTCGCTGTAACGGGCGTCGAGATGTCCGTCATCGCAATTGAAGCGTTCTTCAGGGAGCAACAGCTCGAATTCGACCGCATCGAAGGCCCAATGGACCTCTATTCCGCACGGGACCGTGCTATTACGCTTTCCTGCGGTGACTTCTTCGAATTTGAGGATGAACCCTTCAAGGCCGTATTCGATCGCGGCTCGCTGATCGCCATTCCGCGAGACGTCCGGCCACACTACGCGGCTCACCTCGATTCCCTGATGCGCGACGATAGCGTCCGGTTGCTTGTTACTCTGGAATACGATCAGACGCGCGTCGCGGGGCCGCCATTTTCCGTAATGCCGGACGAAGTACGGCAATACTGGCCTGATCTGCAACGCGTGTCCGAGCATGACGACATTGACAATTGCCCGCCGAAGTTCCGCGACGCCGGGCTCGATCGAGTCATCGAGGTGGTCTGGAGCTCAGAATCACGGCGCACGCAGTAATCGCAAGGACACGAGTATTCAGCGGCACAGGCATCTACGACGACCAGTCAGAAAAAGTCAGGCACCGCAATGTGCTTTTTGCATTGGAAAGTCCACGTGTCGTTCCGCGCCATTTATGGTTCCCTCGATACGGCCGAGCAATCCGCCGTCGGGAAGTTTCCGATAAATGACCCGTTGGGGAAAATCATGCGCGGGATTTTCGAACACAACTTCGCTGTCGGATATGCTTAGCAGACTGAACGTTGTGGTTGACTGCCCTGCAGGTGAAGCAATGTAGGTAATTCGTCCGTCTTCGTCTTCAACGATACGCAGAAATTCGTATGCAACGGTGCTTCCACCGCGGATCGTGCGGCTGAGACCAAGCATCGACCGACCGGCCGGCGCCATCCACTGTTCGCCTGAACCCGATTCGTCTTCGTTGTTGGCCCAACAGCCGGCCATCCATTGCAGCGTTGCGAGGCCCGTTTCCGCAGCGTAGCCCGCCGACAGCATGAAAGTCGCGAGGAGGGAAAGTCGAAGTGCGCGGTGCATAGCCAGTTACCCCGTCAACGCGGACGCCGGGCGCCCCGCTCAGTGTTCTCCGCCCGGCGGCCCGTAAAAGATAACCCACGCCGAAAAATCGTCCGAGAAATCCTCGAATCTGTGTTCGACTCCCGCGGGCACGAACAGCGCATCACCCGATTCGAAAGGCTGGCGAGTGCTGCCCAACACGAAGTAGCCTGACCCGTTCTGGATTATATAAACCTCGTCACGGTCGTGTGGTTGTTGCGGATCAACCTTGACCGGCCGGTAGAAACCCAGTTCCAGGCTGCCGTGTTCGAGCAAAATGCCATAGACCCGGTCATCTGACCTGGCCACCGCTTGCAAGCCTGCCTGTACCGTATACCGCTCACTCATGAGGATTCTCCACTGCGAGTATCACCTGAACGCTGCCTGGAATCGCTGGCGTATATCGACAAGGCGCTCGAGTGGCTCGTTGGCGAAAACGATGCGCAGGTACCTGGCAGTTGTCCCGCTGCCCCAGTTCACCATCGGTGTCGCGGCAACCTTGCCGGCCGTCAACAAGCGGCGCGACGCTTCCGCACCATCGATGCCCAGCGGCGTCATGTCGATGAGAAACGACCAGCCCCCATGCGGCGGTATCACGTGAAAGTCCCGTAGTTCGGCGAGCAAAAAGTCGCGTCGTGCCTGTAGCTCCCGATTGCATGCGCTGATGCCGTCGTCGCCGCTTTCGATGGCAGCTGCAACCGCCCCCATCGCGATGCCGGTCTGGCACACCACGTTACTGATGCTGACACGCGCTACGTCGGCGATGAGGAGTGCAGGCCCGACAATCCAGCCGATCCGCCAGCCGATCATGCGGTACTCCTTCGACGCCGACCCAATGCTGATAACCTTGTCCGAAATGCCGGAAAACGATGCCGGATGTACGACCTCGCGTTCGTCAAACAAAATTCGCTCCATCGCGGCGTCGTTTATCAACCAGCAATCGGCCCGCTGGCAGAACTCGACAATTGCCTGCCATTCGCCGCTGTCCAGAACGGCCCCGCTCGGCATGGATGGACTCATCATCAACACGGCACGCACTGGCGAAGGATCGATCTCGGCCAACGCAACGAGATCCAGCCGCCATCCCTCAGGGCCTGGCACGAGCGGTACGAATCGCGGTATGCCGCCGGCGAGATAGACACGATTGATGAGGCCGACATAGGTCGGGTCGGTAAGCAGCACTTGATCGCCGGGCTCCAGAACGGCAAGCAGAACATTGAGAATGCCAGATAAGCCACCGGCGCTGATGATGCACTCTGTTTTCCAGTCGTAACCGATGCCCGATTGCCTGGAAACCAGCGCGGTCGCCGATTCGCGTACGGAGTTCAGTCCGACGAAGGGCAGGTAACTATTGGCGCTGTCGTCATCCACTGCACTTTTCGTACTGGCAATAGCAATGCGTGGCGGACGCAAATTGGTATCGAGGTTTTCCAGCCGCAGGACATCGGGATCCCGCAAACTGTCAGCCAGGTTCCCCATTTGCTCGACGCCAATCGGCGCAATGCTTTTCAACCGTGTTACGGACATAAGAGGGATGCTACGAGATTGTGACCGGACTGGATAGGCGCGAGTGGCGCGCAATCAGCGCATTGCAATCGCCGCGAAAACAACTATCCAGAGGATTGTAAGCACCAGCCAGCTCAACGCGAACAGGCGAAAGCGCAACAAGACGTTGTTCGACGTGAGATGCACGATGCTATGTCCATAGCGCAGGATCACATACGCCCAGGCGAGGGATAGTGGCAACCAGCCGTGAATCGAGGTTACAAACGCAACGATCACGATAACGTAGAAAAGTACCGGTGCCTCAAAGAGATTGACGAGATGACGTGAATAAGCGCGCAAGTGATCCGGTTCCTCGAAACCTTTGTAAAGTTTAAAAAAACGGGGATCGATCTCGCCGCGCTTGACCGCAGTAAAGCGCAGATATCCGAGTCGGAACGCGCAGAATGCCGTCAACCCGAAAAGTGCCAAAAGTGGATACAGAATGTTCACTGTACAGACTCCATGGTTACAGGAAATGTTTTCTGGAAAGTTCCGGAGCGAAAACTCAGGCGCCTGCGAGCCTGCTACGAAATATGAAGAATACCGCGCCCAGGATACACAAAGCAGCCCACAGATAGTCCAGCTTCAATGGTTCCCTCAGGTAAAAAAATGCAAAGGGCACAAAAACAGAAAGCGTAATCACTTCCTGAAGGATTTTCAGTTGACCGATCGACATCACGCTGTAGCCGATTCGATTAGCAGGGACCTGAAGCATGTATTCAAAAAACGCGATTCCCCAGCTGAACAGTGCTGCGATGACCCAGGGTTTATGGTTCAGTTCCTTCAGATGGGCGTACCATGCGAAAGTCATGAAAACATTGCTGAGGCTAAGTAGCAGGATCGTGACCAGGATAGGGCGCATCAGAAGTGTCCAGCGGCAACCAGAACTGAAATTTACGCTATGTCGCGGCGTCTGGCATCCATCTGGCGCAAATCATGATTCCGGATCAGTTACCGGCGAACGCGTACAAATGTAACAAAAAAATAGCGATGGTCAGTGCCGGCGCGATGGCCGGATTGTCGGCAGATGCCGGTACAATGCAGAGTCGAAGATGCGGCGCGGTTCAGGAGGGGTACCGAAACAGATGCCTGCGGAAGTTCGAAGCAATCTGCGCGGGCTCCTCGTATTTGGCGCCCTGGCGCTCAATACCATTTTTTGGTTTGTGCCTCTTTTTCTACTGGCAGTTCTGAAACTTCTCATCCCTATCAGGGGAATTCGCCGCGTGCTGACCCGTAGCCTGATGGTCTTTGGTGAGAACTGGGTCAGCGGCAACTCAATGGTACTGGGACTTCGCCGGGGCCATTTGCTCGATGTCCGCGGAATCGAAAGTCTCAATCGCCAGGGCTGGTTTCTTCTCCTGTCGAATCATCAATCATGGGTCGATATCCTTGCATTGCAAGCAGCTTTCAATCGTCGCATCCCCTTTCTGAAATTTTTCATCAAGCAGGAGCTGGTCTGGTTTCCGTTTCTGGGGATTGCATGGTGGGCACTTGATATGCCCTTCATGAAGCGCTATTCGAAAACTTACCTGGCAAAGAATCCGCAAAAGAAAGGCCTTGATCTCGAAGCAACACGAGCGGCCTGCATCAAGTTCAGGGAAACACCGACGTCGATAATCAACTTTCTCGAAGGCACGCGTTTCAGTACGGAGAAAAAGGTGCAGCGGGGTTCTCCGTTCAATAATCTTCTGCCGCCAAGGGCCGGAGGTATCGCTTTGGCACTTGCATCGATGGGCTCAATGTTCGATCACATACTCGACGTCACAATCGTTTACCCGCGTGGTGTTACGGAGTTCTGGGGCATGTGTTGCGGCCGCCTCGAGCACGTTGTCGTCGACGTGCAACGGCGCGCTGTCGAGGACTGGATGTTACAGGGGGATTACGTCAATGATCGTGTCTATCGAGCAGCGTTTCACCGTTGGCTGACGATGGTCTGGGAAGAGAAAGACGCGCGAATCGAAGCAATTCGAAATGAGTAGTCTGTCGGCTGTGTGTTGAAACCGGACAGGCATGCGTCGGTTGGCGTACACTGTTAAGGTCCCCGTAACCTCTGAAACCAAATGCCCATTAATCGACGCTATGACACAGTCGCTTTTGACGTCCGCGAAAACGCCACGATGTTGTTCTTCGCAAGAACGACACCAGGTGGTGACATAGAAGACTATCTGTTGTTGATGCGGGCTTCGGGTAACGAAGCAGACGAATCGCTGTATCTTGAAATTAACGAACGCCAGTTTGGCGGCACCGATCTCATCAGGGAAGCCCGGTTGACCGGCAATGTCCTGACGCTCGAACTTAGCGAACCACTCGAGGCACTCAATGGAATCACCCAGATTGTCCTGACTTACGAGAACACGGCTGCCAATAAGGCAAGTATAGAAGCGGGAGCTTTTCGTGTGTTGGGCAATACCCTGTGCGGCGGCAATGCCTGAAGTAACGAATGGCAAGTGCTGGAGCGTGTATATCGTGCGCTGCCGGCATAACAGTCTTTACACCGGGATTGCGACTGACGTTACGCGGCGCGTGCAGGAACATAGGGATGGAATACTTGGCGCCAGGTATCTGCGCGGTCGAGCACCGCTGAAACTGGTCGGTCAATGGGCGGTAGGCGACCGTAGCATGGCGCTACGTGTTGAGCGGCGCATCAAGCGCCTGGACAAAGGGGCCAAAGAGCGACTGCTTGCACGCCCCAGGGGAATTGCAGCGTTCTTGCTGGAACTTGAACCAGAAGGCGGCACGGTCTTCGCCGAGGGTTCAGCCGGCGACTAACCGCGTTGTGAGTCCGCTCTTACGCGAGGGCTGGTGATGTTACTGCTCAAAAATCGCCACTGGTCGTCCAAACGGCAGTAACTCCACGATTACCGGAAAATCCCGGTCGGCAGACAGCTCGTTGATCCAGCCGGCGGTCTTTACTACGTCATCGACGACTTTTGGAAAAATTGCAATTTCTCCAAACGGCCGGGTGAAGTCATCGTAGTGAACCGGATAAACGCGGTTGGCACCCGTTCGCAGAACTGTCTGTGACCAGTAGTTTTCCACATAGTCGCGGCCGAGCGAGGACAGTCCGCCAATGCCGAGAAAGACGACGTCCGCAGCATCCTCAGGCAATGCGTTTTCGACGAAGCCGGCGCTGCCCTGTACAAGTGCGGAACCAGCGACATGATCGATAAGCACCGACCACGCGACGCCGGAACGCCAGTCTGCGATACGTGCCGGCTGACGCAAGGGTTCTTCGATGTCGCCGGAAAACAAGGCCTCGTTGCCAGGTCCAACGGGTGCATGCCCGGTCTCTATGAGAGTGATCGTGAAACTGCCGAATTGCCGCGATTCTCGATTCGCCAGAATCTGGTATTGATTGACCGGTACATTCGATCCGCGCGCAATATTTGCGGTCGACTCGGACCCGAGGACGACCGCAGACGTTCGGTTGGCAACATGACCGGCATCCATGGCGTGATCGAAATGCGAATGAACCGGAATGATTGCCGCTAATCTGTTCAGACGGTACTCGGCGAGCACAAAGTTGATGGTGGAAACATCGGAAAATATTGGCCGCTGGGTGAGGATGTCAAAGAGCGAAGCACGCGAAAAAGTACCATCAACCAGAATTTGCGTTTCCCCGTCATCGAAAAGCAGCGAAGTAATACCGAGCCAGGTTACTGTCACCTGCTCGCCCGAAACCGGGTTGACCGTGACACCCGTGTCCCGATCCCGCTGTTGGCCGATGGTCGTCGCTTCCGGCCAATCGAGGTCGGCAACTGTGCCCCGTTCCTGCCACAGCCACGCCAGCCAACCGGCCCCTCCGGTGCTGGCGGCGACAATGGCAAGCAGCAGGATGCTTATCCAGCGGGATGCTTTGGACATCACCTGACTTTAACACCCACAGAAGCTGTTCCGAATTTACTGTCCGGCGACGATGCGCGCCAGGTGAGCCGCGACTGGCGCCAGGTAGTTTCCGAGCGCATAGCCTATTAACGCCATAAGGATCGAAACCGGAACCAGGCTGGGGCGATGAAAAGCAGCGACAATCGGCGCTGACGCGGCAGCACCGATATTTGCTGCCGATGCAATGGCTACGCTGTGCACGTCAACCCTGAAGATTTTTGCTCCAGCCACACAAAAGGCACCGTGAATGAAAATCCAGATGAAAGCACCCAGAAGAAAGGCCGGCGCCTGGGCGAAACCCTCGACCGAAGCGCGAGCACCCATCCCGGCAACGAAAACATAAATCATTGCTGTGCCCAGATTGGTCGCTGCCGGCAATCGGCGCACCGGCGTCGCCGACAATGTCAGCGCAATAGTCGTTATAAGTAAAATTCGCCAGGTGGACTCGGACAACAGTACTTCGAGTGCCGGCGTGCGCAGCATCATTTGCTCGAACAGCCAGGCAGCCAATACTTTTGACAGCCACGTAACCCCGATTGCGATGCTCGCCAGGTAGATATAGTCGCGCATTTCGGCGACACGCTCCTGTTCGATAACTGCATCGGATGCCGCTTCCATCATCCTGATACGATCTTCAGGTACGCGCGCCCACTTATTGAAACGGTCTGCGAAGTTGCGAGAGGCAAGCAGAATTGGCAGCCACACAAGATAGATTACGTTGTCGGCAATAACCGCCAGGCCGAACTGCTCCGGCGACGTGTTCAGCATCTGGCTCACTGCGGCCATATTGCCAGTGCCGCCGATCCAGCTGCCTGCAAGCGCACCGAATCCCGTCCATGCATCCGGTGCCAACCAGCGATGCACGATGGCATACGAAATGACGGCGCCAACGACGACGCCTGCGGTTCCCATCAGCATGACCAGCACGCCCTTGCCCATGATGCGCACGGCTGCAGGCAAATTGACCTTGATCAGCATGAGTACGATGAAGGCGGGCAGGACGAAATCGCTAAGGCCAGCATATACCGGAGAGGTGGCGGGTATGACGCCCGTGTTATTCAACAGGACCGGCGTCGCGTAGATGAAGAGCAGCGGCGGCACATACTGGAACAGCTTCCAGTCCGTCGCCTGGGCAATATAAAACCAGCCGGCGGCAACAGCGCAAAGGACCGCCATCACTCCCGCCGGTGAACTGATCCAGATGCTTTCCATGACTTCGCCCCGTGTGCGCGTGGGCGTGGATTATAGAACAACGACGAGTGAATTATGCCGTAGTCAGTTACGCGAGCACGCGATCAGGAAATGCATGTGATCAGGAAAAGCTCAATTGAGCTTGGAAATCCTTGCGTGAGTCTTCGTCGTCGAGCGTGGCTGCTTTCAATGTCAACCAGACGGCATCCCAGTCCTTGATTTTGCAGGGACCGAAAACGAACTTCGAAATGTAGCTGTCGAGATCACGAACATGAATGACGTTTCTCGATTTGGTTGCGGTGAGATGCACCGAGCCGGTGAATACAACCAAGTTAGCTACGGGGACTCCCGGAACAGCCCTTTGTACTGCTTTCGTTCGACCAGCATTCTGTATCAACGGGTTAAGAAACCTCTGGCGCCGGGTACCGTCCACATTCTGCCATTGCGGCTCATCCTCGCCACCCACGACGGTACCGTTGTAGTGTTTGGTCTGGATACAGAGAATGCCGCCGGACGTCAGGACTGCGTAGTCGATATGGGTGAGTCCTCCGTATACACCGGGCAAAATGAAATCTTGCAAAATATCCGGACTGCGTCGTCGCAGTACGAGTCGAATACGACGCTCGCCGAATTTCCGGCTGATAAAGCGCCGCATGCGGTCTGTCGTGCCGCGCAAAAGCAGCGACAGGAGCAGCACGGCGGCAGCGGCGATGATGACCGTGGCGGGTCCATAATTGGTCAAGCCCGTTGCCACTTCGCTCGTGGATTTCGCAGTGCTTTCGTCAGCGCCGATCGCATTGGCGCACACGCCTGTTAGCAAGGGGGCGCAAAAGACGATTACCGCTGGAAGTCGACGAGTCATTCCGTGAGACTAGGCAGATGAGTCACACGGCGCATCGTATTCCGTCACGTTTTGGAATTCCAGTGAGGCCGATCAGTGCCTTTCTGCGGGGTAGGCCAGAAAGTAGCCGTCTACTTTGGTGAGACGGACAGGCGTGTCATAGGTGCGGCGCAAATTCTCGGCCGTCAGCACCTTGTCCTTCTGGCCGTCAGCGATGATTTGCCCCCGCCGAATCAGGATCACCCGTTCGATCTCCGGCGGAATCTCATTGAGGGAGTGCGTTACGAGTACGACATTTCGTCCCTCGGCAACAAGCCGACGGACGCGCTCCAGGTAGTCAAAACTCGCTGCAAGATCGAGTCCGGACGTCGGTTCATCGAGAATAAGGGTATCCGGTTCATGAACCAGCGCACGCGCCAGCAGGCAGCGCCGCTGTTGCCCGGTCGACATTTTCCCGAATAGCGTATCCGCGAGGTCTCCGATCCCGAGATCGGTCATGATATTGATGGCCCGCGATTCCTGCTCGGCTGTAACTCGTGTGTGCAGGGTGCCGTGGATGCCAACGCTGGACAGGAAGCCTGACACGACAACGTGCCGGGCTGGTGTTGTATCGCGATAACGCGCATGCAGATCATGCGACACGATGCCGATGCGCGAGCGAAGATCCCAGACATTCCAGTTATTGCGTCCCAGAATGCGCACCCACGAGCCTTCCGCTACAACTGGATAGAGTTCGCGATTGATGAGCTTTAGCAAGGTAGTCTTGCCGCAGCCATTAGGACCAAGAATGGCCACTTGCTCATGCTGCTCGATCGTGAGACTGAAATTGCGATAAACACGTGTTGTGCCACGCCACACCGTCGCATCGCGGATTTCAATGAGTGGTGACTGGCTCATGGGGAACGCTTTAGTTTGTGCATGGATCGAAATCATCGTAGTGGATCATAGCTTAATGCATCCGACATGCTGAAGACGGCATCAGCTACTGCGGATAACCATGGTGCCAAAGCCGCCGAGCGTGGCAATTCTCAGGCATCGCCGTCGATCACTGCTAGACTCATCCTGACAAGGTCTTTTCTACGGTGCTGTTATGTCCGAAGGATTCTGGGTTGTGATACTCATCGTCGGGGGTATCGTTATTTACGTCGGAGC
>JBGTHC010000166.1:0-3892 GCA_041746375.1 Woeseiaceae bacterium | reverse complement strand
CGGCGAGCCGCCCGACGGTACGGAAGCCTTCTTCGAGTACTGGCAAAGCGACCGCGCACCACAGCTCGAGAATCTCGAATACTCCATCCTCGCCCTCGGCGATTCGAGCTACGCGGATTACTGCGCCATGGGCCGCCTGTTCGACGAGCGCCTGCGCGCGCTCGGCGCGAAGCCGGTCGTCGACCTCATTGAGTGCGATCTCGATTTCGACGAGCCGGCCGCCGACTGGTCCGGCAAGCTGGTTGAGTTTGCTGCGAAAAATCTCGAAGTATCGGCCGCGACCCGCGTGCAACGCGTGCCCTTGCGTGCCGTCTCGAAGTTGCCGTCCAAGGACCAACCATTCGACGCCGAGTTGCTGCTCGACCAGCGCATCACCGGTCGCGGTTCCAGCAAGGACGTGCGCCACATCGAATTGAGCCTGGAAGGCTCGGGCCTCAGCTACCTGCCCGGCGACTCGCTCGGCATCGTGCCCGAGAACCCGCCGCGCCTGGTCGAAGCGCTGCTCGATGTCGTACAACTCGACGGCGATGTCGCCGTCATTGTTGGTGAGCGCCAAACGAGTCTCGCGAAAGCGCTGTCGTTCAGCAAAGAAATCACGGTGGTGAGCCGGCCGCTGGTCGAGCACGTAGCGAAGCAGCACGACGCGCTGCAATCGATCCTCAACGACCGTACGCAGCTCGCGGATTTCTTTGCCACGCGGCAGATCATCGACCTGCTCGCCGACTATCCCAAAGCCTGGGAGGCACAGGAACTGGTCGATTTACTGCGTCGCCTGAGCCCGCGCCTGTACTCGATCGCCTCCAGCCCCGACGCGAATCCCGACGAAGCACACCTCACCGTCAGCGTTGTCGCCTTCGAGCAGTTCGGCCGTGCGCACTGGGGTGCCGCGTCGAACTACATGATCAGCGGCACGCCCACCGTGCCGGTGTACGTCGAACCGAACGACCGCTTCCGTCTGCCGGCGGACGGCGACACGCCCATCATCATGATCGGCGCGGGCACCGGCGTCGCACCATATCGCGCCTTTATCGAGCACCGGCAGGAGCTGGGTCATCGCGGCGACAACTGGCTCGTCTTCGGTGATCGCAATTTCGCCAGCGACTTCCTCTACCAGCTCGAGTGGTTGCGTTACCGCAAGGACGGCATTCTCTCGCGCCTCGACGTAGCGTTTTCACGCGACCGCGCGGAGAAAGTCTACGTGCAACACCGGCTGCTGGAGCAGGCGAAAGGCATTTACGAGTGGCTCGAGCGTGGCGCGCACGTGTATGTGTGCGGCGACGCAACCCGCATGGCGGGCGATGTGCACGCTGCGTTGCACTCGGTGATCAAACGGCAGGGTGGTTTGTCCGCCGAACGCGCGACCGGGTACCTGAACGAATTGAAGTCCGCGCGCCGTTACCAGCGCGACGTGTACTGAGAACGCGGCATGGCAACCGACACCACGCTCACACCGGTCGAACACATCAAAGCGCGCAGCAATTACCTGCGCGGCACGATCAGGGAAAGCCTTGCCGATGCCGCCACCGGTGCGCTGGCCGAGGACGACACGCAGCTCTCGAAGTTCCACGGCTTCTACCAGCAGGACGACAGGGACCTGCGCAGCGAGCGTACGCGCCAGAAGCTGGAACCTGCCTACAGTTTCATGATTCGCGTGCGCGTGCCCGGTGGCATCGCCACGCCCGCGCAATGGCTGGCTCTCGATGCGCTCGCCACCAGCCAGGCGAACAACACCCTGCGGCTCACCACCCGCCAGGCGTTCCAGTTTCACGGCGTCGTGAAGGGTGACCTGCAATCGACGATCCGGCGCATCAACTACAGCTTGCTCGACACCATTGCGGCGTGTGGCGACGTCAATCGCAACGTCATGTGCACGCCGGTGGCGGAAGCTTCGGCGGTGCATGAGGGCGCATACCGTGCGGCCACGCAAATCAGCGAGCACCTGACGCCGCAAACGACGGCGTATCACGAGATCTGGCTGGACGGCGAAAAGGTGGCCGGTACGCAGGACCACGAACCGATCTACGGTGCGACCTACCTGCCGCGAAAGTTCAAGATTGCGGTGGCGATACCGCCGTCGAACGATGTCGATATCTTCGCGCATGATCTTGGGTACATTGCGATCGAGGAGGGCGGCAGGCTCATCGGCTTCAACGTGACGGTCGGCGGCGGCATGGGTGTGACGCACAGCGAGGCAGAAACCTATCCGCGGGTCGCCGATGTCATCGGCCTTTGCACACCGGAGCAGGTAGTGGAAGTGGCCGAGCACGTTGTCGGCATTCAACGCGACAACGGCGATCGCACCAATCGCAAGCATGCGCGCCTCAAATACACGATCGACGATCGCAGCATCGAGTGGTTCAAGGACGAACTGGCGATGCGGCTGGGTTACGTGCTGCCCGAACCGAAGCCGTACCGGTTCACTTCGCGCGGCGATGTCTTCGGTCGGTCGAAGGACCAGCACGGTTTGTGGCACCTGACGCTGTTCATTCCCGAAGGCCGCATCCAGGATCGCGGCAACGCACAGGTGCTGACCGGATTGCGCGAGCTGGCGCGGATTCACAAGGGCGATTTCCGGCTTACCGCTAACCAGAACCTGATCGTGAGCGGCATCTCGGATGCCGCGCGGCCTGCCGTCGAACGTTTGCTCACCGAACATGGCATTCACCAACTGCAAAGCATCTCGCCGCTGCGACAGCAGGCGCTCGCCTGCGTCGCGTTGCCCACCTGCACGCTGGCGATGGCCGAGGCAGAGCGGTACCTGCCTGATCTAACCGGCAATGTCGAAGCGCTTCTTGATCAGCACGGTCTCGGCCGCGAACCGGTCTCGCTGCGAATCACCGGTTGTCCGAACGGATGCGCACGTCCCTATCTCGCGGAGATCGCGCTGGTCGGCAAGGCGCCGGGACGCTACAACCTTTACCTGGGCGGCGACGCGCTGGGGCACCGGCTCAACCGGTTGGTGCTCGAGAACATCGACGAAAACGAGATACTGGGAACGCTCAACGGTCTGTTCGAGCGTTTCGCTGCGGAACGATCGGGCGGCGAGTCGTTCGGCGACTTTGCCGATCGTACGTTGCCCGCCGGGGAGGCGCGCTGATGGCCCAGGCAACAGCAAAAGCACCTGTCCGCCGTTGTGATCCACGCGCGCGTGCGCTGGATGAGGTGCAGTGCCGCCAGGCGAACATCAATTGCTGCAACGAACTGTTCGCGGGGCTCGATGCGCGTGAGCGGGTGCAGTGGGCGCTGGAGAATTTGCCGAGCCGGCATATCCTGAGTTCGAGTTTCGGCGCGCAGTCGGCAGTCGCGCTGCATCTCGTCACCCGCGAGCAGCCGGATATCCCGGTGGTGCTGGTCGACACCGGCTACCTGTTCGAGGAGACCTATCGTTTTATCGACGAACTGACGGAGCGCTTGCAACTGAACCTGCAGGTGTATCGGCCCGAGGTGTCTTCTGCATGGCAGGAAGCGCGGCATGGCAAGCGCTGGGAGCAGGGCGCGTCGGGCATCGATGCGTACAACGCGGAGAACAAGGTTGTGCCGATGAAGAATGCGTTGCGTGATTTGCATGCGGGCACCTGGTTTGCGGGGCTGCGGCGGTCGCAGTCTGCGTCGCGGGCCGCGACGCCGTATCTGGACTGGTCAGGGGATCGGTGGAAAGTGCACCCGATCGCGGACTGGTCGGATCGTGATGTGCATTTTTACCTCAAGCGCCACGATCTGCCGTATCACCCGTTGTGGGAGAAGGGTTATCTCAGTATCGGGGACCGGCACACGACCAGGTCGATTCACGAAGTGAGCGAGATAGAGCAGACGCGGTTTTTCGGTATACGGCGCGAGTGCGGGTTGCATGTGCTGGATTTGTCGGCAGTTTAAATTGGCGTCGATCGGGCGT
>JBGTHC010000165.1:0-15097 GCA_041746375.1 Woeseiaceae bacterium | reverse complement strand
CCGCCCCCGGCGCCGAACTCGGCGTCCGGCTCGGGCAGCGTGTTCGCCATGGCAAGTTCGGCGACGGGGTCATACTGAATTGCGAGGGCCAGGGTGCGCACGCGCGGGTTGAAGTGAACTTCGAGCAGGCAGGCACCAAGTGGCTGGTCCTGAGCTATGCCAACCTCGATCTGATGTAAACTAGAACGCGAACTCCAATGCCGACGCCGCGATGAAAAAAACTATAACGATCCCGCCCGCGACGGTTGGAGCTCGCCTAGCGGGCGAATACGGCGACGATCAGTCACTTTCCCATTCGCGCGCAGGGCGCGCCCCTACAGCGCACGGACGGAGCCCCGTTGGAGCCCACCTAGCGGGCGAATGTGGTGACGATCAGACCTCTTCCCGTTCGCGCGCGGGGCGCGCTCCAACAAACTGAATCGGCCCGGGACCGGTAATCCGCAATGAAAATACTTATTCTGGGCGCTGGTCAGGTCGGTTCGTCCGCGGCATTTCATTTGTCCCGCGAGGAAGCCAACGATGTCACCGTCGTCGACATGCGCGCCGAAGTATTGCGCGAACTCCAGGATCGACTCGATATACGCACCGTCGTCGGCCATGCCGGCTATCCGGAAGTATTGGACCGTGCCGGAGCCAATGACGCGGACATCATTATCGCGCTGACCGACTCCGACGAAACGAACATGGTGGCTTGCCAGGTCGCGTACACAATGTTCCATACACCGACGAAGATCGCGCGCATTCGCGCGGCTGAATACATGAACGCAAAGACGCTGTTCACACAGGATGCGATCCCGGTCGATGTGCGTATCAGCCCCGAGCAACTGGTGTGCGAATACGTCGAGCAACTGATCCTGTATCCCGGCGCATTGCAGGTACTCGAATTTGCTGACGGCCGGGTACGCCTGGTCGGTGCCAGGGCGGAGAAAGACGGCTTGCTCGTCGGACAGCAGATCTCAACGCTCAAGAAACACATCCCGAACACGGAAGGACGCATTGCCGCTATCTATCGGGACGGCGTCGCGCTGCAGCCGGATGGAGATACGATCATCAAGGAAGGCGACGAGGTATTTTTTGTCGCTGCACGACGGGACATCCGCGTATTCATGAGCGAGATGCGCAAGATCGAAGACCCGGTCAGGCGCGTCGTAATTGCGGGCGGAGGTAATATCGGGCTGCGGCTGGCCTTGACGCTGGAACAGACCAACCAGGTAAAGATCATCGAGCGTGACCCGAAGCGCGCGAAGGTCATTTCAGAGCAACTCAACAAGGCCATTGTGCTGGTTGGCGACGCGGCCGACGAGGACCTTCTGCTCGAAGAGAACATCGACAGCGTGGATGTCTTCTGCGCCCTGACCAACGCCGAGGAGGCCAATATCCTTTCGGCGATGTTGGCAAAGCGCCTTGGCGCGCACAAGGTCATGGCGCTTATCAACCGTCCTTCGTATGCAGAAATGATAGAAGCCGGCGCCATCGACATTGCCATCTCTCCGCAACAGGTAACGATCGGATCGCTGCTAGCTCACGTGCGCCGCGGCGATGTCGTAAAAGTGCACTCCTTGCGGCGCGGTGCTGCGGAGGCCATCGAGGCGATCGCCCACGGGTCCGCAGAGGACTCGCGAGTGGTGGGCAAAACAATCGAGGAGATCGACCTGCCACGCGGTTCCAACATCATTGCTCTGGTGCGCGGCGAGGAAGTTATTATTGCGCACCATGACACCGTGATTGAATCTGATGACCACGTGATCATATTCATGACCGACCGGCGCAAGATTGAGCGCATCGAGAAGCTTTTCCAGGTCGGCGTGTCCTTTGTCTAACCAAGTGACGAGAGCCGGCAAACCGGGCGTCTTCGGATAGCGTCAATGAACCTGATTGTCGTGCAACGCGTTCTCGGGCTGTTGCTGATGGTATTCAGCCTGACCATGTTGCCGCCGGTAATCTTCAGCTTCGTCTTTGACGAAAACAGCTGGCTGCCTTTTGGTCAGAGCTTTTTTCTAACCCTGATAGCCGGACTCCTCATCTGGTATCCGGCACGCCGGTCGCGCAAGGAACTGCGCCTGAGAGATGGTTTTGTGGTCGTTTCCCTGTTCTGGACAGTGCTCGGCCTGTTCGGCGCGTTGCCGTTGTATCTGTCTCCTGCGCCGTCCGTCTCAGTGACCGATGCGATCTTCGAATCGATGTCGGGCCTGACGACCACGGGCGCAACGATACTTACCGGACTGGATTCGCTGCCCAAATCCATTCTCTACTACCGCCAGCAGCTGCAGTGGCTGGGCGGAATGGGCATCATCATCCTGGCGGTTGCCATTTTGCCCATGCTCGGGGTAGGCGGTATGCAGTTGTATCGCGCAGAAGTCCCGGGGCCGGTCAAGGATACCAAGCTGACACCGCGCATTACCGAAACAGCCAAAGCGCTGTGGTATGTCTACCTCGCGTTTACCACCTTATGCATGATCTGTTACCTGATCGCAGGTATGAGCTGGTTCGACGCAATCTGCCATGCGTTCTCAACAGTGGCGATCGGCGGCTTTTCCACGCACGATCTCAGCGTCGGGCACTTCAACAGTATTGCGATCGAACTCGTGGCAGTGTTTTTCATGTTCGCAGCGGGAATTAATTTCTCCCTGCATTTCTTCGCCTGGCGTCACGCGCGTATCAAGCATTACGCACGTGACCCGGAGTTTCGCGCCTACGTTGTTGTTTTGCTTACAGTTTCCTGCACCGTCATCGCGGTCCTTTGGTTTACCGGAACCTATATTCGTCCCACGGAAACAATCGTCAACGGCCTGTTCCAGGCGGTGTCGATTGCCACGACCACCGGTTTTACCACTGAGAACTTTGCCGCATGGCCGGGGGCGGTGCCTGTACTGCTGATTTTCGCGAGCTTTATCGGCGGTTGTGCTGCGTCGACGGCCGGTGGGATCAAGGTCGTACGCTGTCTGCTGATCTACAAGCAGGGCATGCGTGAGATAGCGCGTCTCGTGCATCCTGCTGCGGAGATACCGGTCAAGCTGGGCAACCACGCCGTCTCGTATCGTGTTGTGGATGCCGTTTGGGGCTTCTTTTCAGTGTACGTCGTCGTTTTTACCATCATGATGTTGCTCATGATGTCTACAGGCCTCGACCAGGTCAGCGCGTTTTCCGCGGTTGCCGCTACACTTAATAACCTCGGTCCCGGGCTCGGCGATGTGTCAACCGGTTTCATGACGGTGAGCGACGCGGCCAAATGGGTTGCGGTTGTCGGAATGTTGCTCGGACGCCTCGAGATTTTCACATTGCTGGTTCTTGTCAGTCCGACTTTCTGGCGGCGCTGATGGCGAGTTCCAAGACAGCATCGCGCATCGATGCGTTCAGCACTTACGTTGGCAATACCGTCGCGTGGCTGACACTTGCCATGATTGCGGTCACCTTCATCGTGGTTTTGCTGCGCTATGCCTTCGGCATCGGCGCTGTCTGGATGCAGGAGTCGGTCGTCTGGATGCACGGCGCGGTCTTTATGCTCGGCGCCGCCAGCACCCTGCAGCGCGAAGAACATGTCCGTGTCGACATTTTTTATCGCAATCTGAGTGACATTGGCCAGGCCTGGATAAATGTTATCGGGGTCTTGCTATTTCTCATGCCGTTCAGCCTGTTCCTTATGTATGCGTCGTACGACTATGTTGCCGCCTCGTGGGCGATTGGGGAGGTCTCGCGGGATGCCGGTGGGCTTCCGTATCCGCTACTGCCGCTGATCAAGTCCGTGCTGTTGTTGATGCCGGCGATGGTTGCACTGCAAGGACTGTCGATGCTGGTAATCGCCATCCGACGCTTGCGCGCTCGACATTTGCCGAGCGCCGGCACGACTCGTCGAAATGGATAGTTGATATGGAATGGGTCGGCGCACTGCTGTTCCTCGCGGTGATTCTGTTCCTGTTGGCAGGTTTTCCGGTGGCCTTTACTCTGGCAGGTACGGGCCTGCTGTTCGCTTTCGCAGGGGTGATCGCCGGTACCTTTGAAGCGGCATTTCTGTCCGGGCTGCCGAGTCGCGTCTTCGGCATTATGAACAATGAAACCCTGGTCGCCGTACCACTGTTCGTATTCATGGGCATTACGCTCGAACGGGCGCGTATTGCAGAAGACCTGCTCGAAACGCTCAGCAGCCTGTTCGGCTCGATGCGCGGAGGTCTTGGTATCTCGGTGACCCTGGTCGGTATGTTGCTGGCGGCGAGCACAGGAATTGTCGGCGCGACCGTCGTGACGATGGGTCTGTTGTCATTGCCGACCATGCTCAAGCGCGGCTACTCACCTGAAATTGCTACAGGAACGATCTGTGCGTCGGGTACGCTCGGGCAGATTATTCCGCCGTCGATCATTCTCGTCATGCTGGGCGACGTCATGTCCGCTGCCTACCAGCAGGCGCAGCTGGCGCAAGGAAATTTTTCCCCGCGCACGGTTTCGGTCGGCGACCTGTTTGCTGGTGCATTGATACCGGGACTGTTGCTGGTTGGCCTGTATGTGGCTTACCTCATCGGTGTGGCCATTGTCCGGCCGAAGACCATGCCGGCCCACGTCATGGAACCAGGCAAAACCGTGTCGCTGTTGCAGGTCATCAATGCACTGGCGCCACCACTCATTCTTATCTTCGCCGTGCTCGGCTCGATTCTTGGCGGCAAGGCCACTCCGACCGAAGCCGCAGGTGTCGGCGCGGTGGGCGCGTTGCTCATGGCCTTGCAGCGACGCGCGCTGACGCTGGAGCGTTTGCGCGCCATCATGCGTGGCACGTTAAGCGTCAGCAGCATGGTATTTATGATCCTGATCGGCGCGTCGATTTTCTCCCTCGTTTTCCGCGGCTACGGCGGTGATGACGTCGTCCGCGAATGGCTCCATGCATTGCCGGGCGGCGTGATCAGTGCAATGTTGCTGGTGATGCTGCTGATGTTCCTGCTTGGTTTCGTGCTCGACTTCATCGAGATTACGTTTGTCGTGGTACCCATCGTTGCGCCGATTCTGCTGACCATGGGTCTCGATCCGGTATGGCTCGGCATCATGATCGCAATCAATCTGCAGACCTCGTTTCTCACGCCACCGTTCGGCTTCGCGCTTTTCTATCTGCGCGGCGTCGCCCCGCCGTCCATTACCACCGGGCAAATCTATCGGGGTGTCATGCCCTTTATCGCGTTGCAGCTTTTCGCATTATTAATGCTCGCGCTACTGCCGCAACTCGTGACCTGGCTGCCCGAGAAAATTTACGGATAAGTGGTGCGTGCAACGCACGGTTATTCATCCGGGCAGGAGATTGCGAGCATTGAGATACGCTTGTTCGCTGATGCGCTGGTTAGCGGCCGATTTTTTCAGGAAAGCATAGAACGACTCCTGAATGCGCTTCGCCGCGGGATCGCGTGCGGACAACTCATCGATTACCTCGAGGCTCAGCTTGTGCAACAGAGCGAGCACATCATCAGGCAACGGACGGATGTCAACGTCCGGGTCGTCCATGAGTTGTTGCAACGCCATGGCGTTGCCGTAGTTGTATTCGGCCTGCATGTCGAGATTGAGCGCCTGGCAGGCAGTCCGCAGGATTTCCTGCAGATCTTCCGGCAAGGAATCCCATGCGCTCTTGTTGACTATGCATTCGAGCATCGGGCCTGGCTCATGCCAACCGGGGTAGTAGTAGTAGCGGGCTGCCTTGTGCAAGCCGAGCGAGATATCGTTGTAAGGGCCGACCCATTCCGCCGCGTCAATCGCCCCGGATTGCAACGAGGTAAAAATTTCGGATGCCGGCACCGTAATTTGCGCAACGCCTGCACGCTGCATCACTTCACCGCCCAGTCCTGGAATGCGCATTTTCAGCCCGCGCAGATCGGCGATTGAATTGATCTCCTTGTTGAACCAGCCCGCCATCTGCACGCCGGTTTGGCCCACCGGGAACGGCACAAGGTTGAACGGTTCGTACAACTCCTGCCAAAGTTCCAGACCTCCGCCGTAATAAAGCCAGGCGTTCATTTCGTTGGCGTTCTGTCCGAAGGGCACGGCGGTGAAGTACTGGGCTGCAGGCACCTTGCCGCGGTGGTAGTAGGACGCGTCGTGTCCCATTTGCGCGGTACCGCGACTCACGGCGTCCAGTACTTCCAGCGCCGGCACCAGCTCGCCCCCGGCGAAGACCTTGATGGTCAGGCGTCCGGCCGAGGCCCGTTCGATCCGTAGCGCCAGGTTCTCGGCGCCGACGCCCAACCCCGGCAAACCGGGTGGCCAGGAGGTAACGAGATTCCACTGGAATCGCTCGGCCGAGCGGTCGGCAACGGCCTCGCCCGGCTCCCTGGAACACGCCGTTACGCCGGCCGCCAACGCCAATCCACCTACGAAATCCCGTCTTTTCATTCTCAGTTCCCGATCCTGGGCCAGGCGCCAGTGTAGTGGCGGCTTGGGTTACTGCAAAGCTCGGTATCGGTCGCGGGTAATACCCACCATTGGAGAGCTGTTTTTAGAATTGGCATCCGATTGTCCCACTTTTTGTAAATTTTTATTTGGGTGGTTTTAATTGATTAATTCGAGAATAAAACCGTTGTATAGTGGGTTTAGGTGTATGAAAAGTGGCCCCGGTCGAATGACCGGGGCCGTTCCCTCCCTGGCCGGGTGCGGGTTTGACCCCGATCGGGCCGTCCATGGACCACGACCTGCGGCTTTGAAACCGCGGCCGCAGGTCACCCGGTCGGTGCAGATTGCCATGCGCGGGCGGGCAATGCGGTGCTTGTTATTGCGTGATGGCGTCATAAACTCCCCTGCATTCCTCCCCGACACACGCGGGCAAACGATTAGTCAGTAAGCGGGTCAAAGGAGCAGCAAGTACATGATTGGCCTCTTGCAACGCGTGACGGAAGCCCGGGTCGTGGTAGATGGGCGTACGGTGGCCGGCATAGGACGCGGCATTCTCGTGCTGGTGGGCGTGCAGCGTGACGACGGAATCGGGGACGCACAGCGGCTGGCAGAACGACTGCTTATGTATCGCGTGTTTGCCGATGAAAATGGGCGCATGAACCGCAGTGTTGTCGACCTGCGCCTCGAGCTGCTGCTGGTGCCGCAGTTCACGCTGGCGGCGGACACTCGTAAGGGTACGCGCGCCAGTTTCACGCGCGCTGCGGCGCCGGATGCAGCGCTGCCACTATTCGAGGCGTTGTTGGCCGCGTGTCGGGAACGTCTGCCGGGCGTTGCCGGCGGCGAGTTCGGCGCCAATATGCAAGTGTCGCTGGTCAACGACGGCCCCGTGACCTTCTGGCTGGAGAGCTGAAAGGCTGTGCGCTTGGTTCGGTTTTATTCCGGCGCGAGGGGTATCATTGAGTTGAGAATTCGTCCGCGTGTCGGTACGAAATTCGCGCATTTATTTAAGAAGGGGCCTGGCCCCGGGAGAAAGTAGGGATGTTATCCAACATCGGTCCGGTTCAGTTGTTGATCGTGCTCGTAATCGTGCTGGCGATCTTCGGCACTAAACGCCTGCGCACGCTCGGCTCCGATCTCGGCAGCGCCGTCAAGGGCTTTCGCTCGGCCGTCAGCGACGCCGACAAGGAGAACGCGGAGCAGCTCGACGACAAGCGGCAGGACGCGGACTTTGAGAACACCCCGGTCGACGAACCCGGGAAGGGCATGCACAACAAAGAAAAGAACCGCAAGTAAGCTGCCATGTCCGGCGTCGGCTTCTGGGAGCTGATAATTCTGTTTTTGATCGGCCTCATCGTGCTGGGGCCGGAGCGATTGCCACGCGTGGCCAGCCAGCTCGGTAGCTGGCTCGGACAGGCGCGCCGCATGACCCGTTTTATGAAACGGCAGCTCGAAGACGAACTGAACCTGGAGAAGGATCTCCACATCCGCCCGCCGCGGCTCTCGTCACCGACGCCACCGACGCCACCGACGCCACCCGCCTCCCCCAAAAAGGAATATGACGATTCCTATTCCGCCGCGCACGATGCCGACAGCGTCGGTACTGGTGTGGGTAATAAGTCGGACGCAGACAGCGCGGGGAATATCGATGAGTCCCGCATTCAGGCAAAGAATGAAGCACCGGAGTTGGACAAATCCCCGGGCGATTCGGCAGACGAGCCCGGTAAACTCAAGCAATCTCCGTGACGGATAAGGAAAAGAAAGATAACGGCAAGAATGCCGAAGATCTCGCGGAGGGTACGTTACTCTCTCACCTCGTCGAGCTTCGGCAACGCCTGCTCAAGATTTCTGCGGCCGTGGTCCTTGTGTTCATCGCGTTGCTGCCGTTTGCTACTGATATATTCTCGCTCGTTTCGGCGCCGTTGCGCGAGGTGCTTCCCGGTAATGCCATGATTGCAACGGCCGTCGCGTCGCCGTTGCTCACTCCTTTCAAGCTCACTTTCTTCGTTGCGCTCTTTATTGCGATGCCCGTGGTGCTCTACCAGGTCTGGGCGTTCGTTGCCCCGGGGCTTTATCGCAAGGAAAAGCGCTTTGCTTTCCCGTTGCTCGCATCGAGTATCGTTCTTTTTTATGCCGGAATCGCTTTCGCGTACTTTGTGGTTTTTCCGCTGATGTTCGGCTTTTTCACGTCAATCGCACCTGAGGGTGTGGAAGTACAGACCGACATCGCCTTGTTTCTCGATTTCATTATCACGATCGTGTTTGCGTTCGGTCTTGCATTCGAGGTGCCGATCGCTACCGTCCTGATCGTCTGGACAGGGCTGGTCAGGATCGACAAGCTGAAAAGTGCGCGGCCCTACGTATTCCTCGGCGCCTTCGTCGTTGGCATGTTCCTCACCCCGCCAGACGTCATCAGCCAGACATTGCTTGCGGTTCCCGTGTACCTGCTGTACGAGGTCGGAATTTTGATGGCGAAGATTTTCGCATTGCCCGAAGAGCCCGCGGAGCAGACCGACCAGCCCTGACAGGAGTAATAACAATATGAGCGATACGGCAATCGCCAGTAAAGCTGCGGCTGACAAGTCACTGCTCGGCCACCCACGAGGACTCGCCACACTGTTCTTCACCGAAATGTGGGAGCGTCTCAGCTATTACGGTATGCGCGCGATCCTGATTCTCTTCATGGTGGATCAGATGCAGGGCGGCGGGTTGCAGATTGACGACGTAACGGCAACCGCGATCTACGGCATTTACACCGCAGCCGTGTATCTGACGGCGTTACCCGGGGGCTGGATCGCCGACCGTTTGCTCGGTGCACAGCGCGCGGTGCTGGCCGGCGGCATCATAATCATGAGCGGGCACTTTGTGCTGGCTTTCCCCGGCTACAACACTTTTTACCTCGGACTGTTGCTGGTCATCCTCGGCACCGGCCTTCTGAAACCGAATGTCAGCACGCTGGTGGGCTCCCTCTATTTGCCCGGCGACGAGCGACGCGACAGCGGCTTTACCATTTTTTATATGGGTATCAACGTCGGCGGGATGCTTGGTCCGATTATCTGCGGCGGTCTCGGTCAGAGCGCCTCTTATGGCTGGCACTGGGGATTCGCCGCGGCGGGTGTCGGCATGCTCTTCGGTGTCATCCAGTTCTGGATGACACGGCATTATCTCGGTGCGGCCGGTCGTGAGCCGGCTTCGTCGGGCGATGCGGAGAAAGACCGCTCCTTTCGACGGAAAGGCTGGCTCGGGGTGGCGGCCGGCATGGTTATGCTCGCGGTATTCGTGGTCGCCGCGCTCCTAGGGGTCGTTGATCTCGATCCCGTGCGCATCTCGGCAATCTCGACCTACCTCATTGTCGGCGTGGTGGCCGTGTACTTCATTTACGTCTACGCGCTTGGCGGTCTCGACGCGATCGAGAAGAAACGTATTGCGGTCATTATCCTGCTTTTCCTGGGTATCTCCATGTTCTGGTCGGGCTTCGAGCAGGCGGGCAGTTCGCTGAACCTGTTTGCCGATCGCTATACAATGCTCGACCTGGGCTGGATCGAGATTTACTCGAGCTGGCTGCAGTCACTGAATTCGCTGTTCATTATTATTTTCGCGCCGTTCTTTGCCTGGATGTGGATCTGGCTCGGCAAGCGCCACCTGAATCCGTCGACGCCGGTGAAGTTCGGGCTGGGCCTCGTGCTGCTCGCAATCGGTTTCATGATGATGGTCGTTGCCTCGACTATCGTCGCCTCGGGTGAACTCGCGTTGCCGACCTGGCTGATACTGACCTATCTCTTCCATACCTTTGGTGAGCTGGCTATTTCGCCGGTCGGGCTTTCCGCGACGACCAAGCTCGCGCCGCAACGTTTCGTTGGCCAGATGATGGGTATCTGGTTTGTCGGCGCCGCGCTCGGCAACCTCATCGCCGGACAAATCGCCGGCGACTTCGACGCCGACAACCTGCAGGCGTTTCCGGCGCAGTACTGGCAGATTGTGCTCACTACGGGCGGCGCCGGCATCCTGTTCCTTGTATTCACCAAGCCGATTCGAAAGCTGATGAGTGGCATCCATTGAAAATCCGCGTGAAGGAGCCTTACTGAATGAAAACCCATCTGTCATTTTTTCTTGGTGCGCTGCTTGCGAGCGCCTGCAGCGGCGAAATCAATGTCGACGCTACCAGCGATAAGGATGAGTCCGCAGAAGAATTCGTCGAACGTATCAATGCCGAACTCGCGGAGATGAGCAAGGAACTGGGGGCTGCCGCCTGGGTGCGCGCAACCTACATAACGCACGACACCGCCATCCTCAGTTCGCTCGCCTCGCAAAAGTACTCGGAGTGGCACAGCCGTTCGGTCGCGGAGTCACTCGCCTTCGCCGATCAGGAACTCGCGCCGGCGACGGCACGGGCGCTCAATCTGCTGAAGCTCGGCACCGCGGCTCCGGCGCCGGACGACGCGGTCAAGCGCGAGGAACTCGCACAGATCACCACCGACCTCTCGGGCATGTACGGCGCCGGTGAATACTGTCCCGACGATGGCCGCGAATGCATGGCGCTGGGCGACCTCGAACGCATCATGGCGAAGAGTCGCGATTACGATGAGAACCTCGACGCCTGGACCGGCTGGCGTTCCGTCTCTGTGCCGATGCGCGACAAGTACCAGCGATTCGCCGAACTGGCCAACGAGGGCGCGAGGGAACTCGGTTACCAGGACCTGGGCGAAATGTGGAAATCAGGCTACGACATGAGCGCCGCTGAATTTGAACAGGAGTCCTTGCGTCTCTGGAACCAGGTGAAGCCGCTTTACGACGAATTGCATTGCCATGTGCGCAGCACACTGGCAGAACGGTACGGCGAAGACAAAGTGCCACTCGACCAGCCGATTCCGGCGCATTTGCTCGGCAATATGTGGGCGCAGTCATGGGACAATCTTTACGATCTCCTCGAGCCAAACCCCGGCGTTGCCGATCTCGATATCGATAGTTCACTCACCGAGCAGGGCTACACGCCGCAGCAAATGGTCAGGTCCGCGGAGCAATTCTACGTCTCGCTCGGCTTGCCGGCATTGCCGGAAACGTTCTGGGAACGCTCGATGTTCAGCAAGCCGGCTGATCGTGATGTCGTGTGCCACGCCAGTGCGTGGGGATTGGATAGCGGTGAAGATCTGCGTATCAAAATGTGCATCAACGTGAATTACGAAGACCTGCGCACTATCTATCACGAACTCGGCCATAATTATTACCAGAGTGCCTACAGCAGTCAGCCACCACTTTTCCAGGATGGCGCACATTCCGGATTTCATGAAGCGATCGGTGACACTGTAACACTGTCGATGACCCCGGATTACCTGGTTGAAGTCGAGCTCATCGATGATGCGCAGTACAGCGAGGAAGCGGTCATCAATCGGCAGATGCAACTTGCGCTCGACACAATTGCTTTTCTGCCGTTCGGCAAGCTGATTGACGAGTGGCGCTGGGGTGTGTTCTCCGGTGAGATCGCGGCCGAAGATTACAACAAGGCCTGGTGGGAGTTGCGCACGCGCTATCAAGGCATAGCGGCGCCGGTTGAACGTACCGAAGCGCATTTTGATCCGGGTGCGAAATACCACATCCCGGGCAATACGTCGTACACGCGGTATTTCCTGGCGCGCATCCTGCAGTTCCAGTTTCAGCGCGCGCTGTGCGAAAGGGCTGGCTATCAGGGGCCGCTGCATGAATGCTCGGTCTACGGCAGCAAGGTCGCCGGCGAAAGTCTGCAGGCCATGCTCGCAGCCGGAGCCAGCGAGCCTTGGCAGGATACGCTGTCGAAGTTGACCGGAACGCGTGAAATGGACGCGACGGCAATTATCGACTATTTCGAACCGCTCATGGGCTGGCTGCGCGAACAGAATGAAGGGCGAACCTGCGGCTGGTAAGATGACCGTGCGCCTGGTGCGACTTTTCAGGGCAGCTCACACACAAGAATAAGCATGATCGATTTCGAAAAGATTGGTGCCTTCTATCTCGGCCGGCGCGTCGAAACTGCAACGGACGCGGTCACCGACGAGCCAGTGCTGTACGACGCCAAGGACCTGACCACGCATGCCGTCATCATCGGCATGACCGGCTCGGGCAAGACCGGGCTCGGCATCAGCTTGCTCGAGGAAGCTGCGCTCGATCATATACCGGTCATCGCGATCGACCCGAAAGGCGATCTTGGCAACCTGCTGCTGACTTTTCCGGACTTGCGAGCCGAGGACTTCCTGCCGTGGGTCAACGAACGGCAGGCCAGCGATCGCGGCATCACGACGGACGCATTTGCATCGGAACAGGCCGCCGTCTGGAAGAAGGGCTTGGCCGACTGGGGCCAGGACGGTGCGCGGATCGCGAAACTGCGGGCGAGCGCCGACCTTGCACTGTATACGCCGGGCAGTAACGCCGGGTTGCCGATTTCGGTCCTGCAGTCGTTCAGCGCGCCGGCAGCCGCGCTGCTCGTGGACACCGAGCTCTATCGTGAGCGTGTACAGGCAACCACGACCGGAGTGCTGTCGCTGGTCGGCATCGATGCCGACCCCGCTGCCAGCCGGGAGCACATTCTACTTTCGCGTATTCTCGATCACTCCTGGCAGGAAGGCCGCAGCCTGGATCTGCCCGGTCTCATTGCCGCCATCCAGAATCCGCCGTTCGCCCGCGTCGGTGTCATGGACCTTGAGTCATTCTTCACGTCAAAGGATCGTTTTTCGTTGGCGCTCAGGCTCAACAACCTGTTGGCCGCTCCCGGTTTCGATGCCTGGTTGCAGGGCGAACCGCTCAATATCGCCAGGCTCTTGCACACGGAAGCCGGCAAGCCGCGCGTCTCCATTCTCTCGATCGCGCATCTGAGCGACACCGAGCGCATGTTCTTTGTGTCGATGCTCCTGAACGAACTCATCGCATGGATGCGCACGCAGCCGGGTACGGCGAGCCTGCGGGCCATCCTGTACATGGATGAGATCTTCGGTTACATGCCGCCCGTTGCAAATCCGCCCAGCAAACTGTTGTTGCTGACGCTGCTGAAGCAGGCGCGTGCTTACGGACTCGGGCTTGTACTCGCCACGCAGAACCCGGTCGATCTCGATTACAAGGGACTGTCCAACACCGGCAGCTGGTTCATTGGTCGCCTGCAGACGGAACGTGACAAAGCTCGCGTGATGGAGGGGCTGGAGGGGGTTAGCCAGGGCGGACAGTTCGATCGTGCGGTGATGGAACGTACCTTGGCGGGTCTCGGCAAGCGCCGCTTTCTCCTGCACAACGTGCATGAGGACGTGCCGGTCATTTTCGATACTCGCTGGGCGATGTCTTACCTCGCCGGACCGATGACGCGTGACCAGATTCGCGCGTTGACGGCGAGTCGACCGACTGCCATGTCGTCGGCGCACGAGGCGCCGGCGGCACCGCGCATTAGTACGTCAACAGCAGGTGCGCGCCCTGTGCTGCCGCCCGACATACGGCAGTTTCATCGGCGAACGGATGTGAAGAATGTGATTTATTTTCCACGTATCGTCGCCTCGGCCCGCGTTGCTTTTGCAAATGCGCGTCACGGGGTCGATGAGCAACGCGAATTTCTGTATGCATTCGAGCCGGAAGATGCGAGGCATGAGGCTGATTGGGAGCAGGCGGAGTCGCTGCCATTTTCAAGTGATGAACTGCTGGAGGAAGGCCGGCCAGGCGCCTCCTACGCCGAGTGTCCCGCTGCGGCAGCCAACGAAAAAAGCTATTCAGCGTGGGAATCGCAGCTCAAGCGTTGGCTGCGACAGAATGAGCATGTGCGGCTGTTGCAAAGCAAGCGCTTTCGCCTGACCTCAACGGTCGCGGAAAGCGAAGGTGAGTTTCGCGTCCGCCTGCAACAGACAGCCAACGAGGAACGCGACCGCGCGGTCGCTGCTATTCGCAAGCGTTATGGAACCAAGGCAACGACACTTGAGAATCGCCTCCTGCGTGCCGAGCAGGCAGTTTCGCGTGAGGCGCTGGAAGCAAACCAGTCAAAGATGAGCACAGCGGTGTCTTTGGGTACCGCGATACTCAGCGCCGTGCTCGGGCGCAAACGAGTATCGGCGACCACCGCAAGTAAGGTCGGTTCTGCCATACGCAGCGCCGGCAGCGCTCGGCAGCGAGCGGCCGACGTTGATCGGGCGAAGGAAACAGCAGAGAAGGTACGCGCCGACATGATAGTGTTGAACGCAGAGCTCGAAGCGGAGATCGAAGCACAGGACTCGGCATACGACGCACAGGCCGAAGAGTTAACCGAGATACTCATAAAACCGAAAGTCGCGGACGTCCAAGTGTCCTTCATCGGCCTGCTATGGATGCCATACCGCCAGCGCGAAGACGGCCGCATCGAAGCGCTCTGATTCCATAGCTCCCAGAAAGCGCTGTAGCAGGCCGTATCACGGGCGAACAACCCGCTTGCCCCGGGCGGTTTCCCAGGCCAATCGCCGTCTGATTGACCTGCAGGAATCTGCACCACCTCTGCTCACCATCCACGCCGCATAGCATCGCGGTACCAATTGACGCATATCACCGCTTATGGTCTATTCACAACATAACCTTACGTCGAGATTAATCATGTTATACGGCATTTCGCCGCATTTGAGCTACGGCGTTTCGCTGCCTACTTATAGTTGAACTAAACCGCTTCGCGGTAGCCGCTCTCCGGTAGTTTTCATCGGTTCATCCGTCATCGACACTTCTCTGTGCCCATGTGGGTCGTCCAGCAGAGGAGAAATGACGATGACAGCATTAC
>JBGTHC010000164.1:0-28819 GCA_041746375.1 Woeseiaceae bacterium | reverse complement strand
AGCAACCTCACGAGCAGCTCCTGCGCGCCCGGCAACGCGCAACGACCGCACCCGCGACCGATAATCAGGACGCCGTACCCCGATCACTCAGTACGGGGATTGTCGTCGTCCGACGCATTACCGGATTCGTCCGTGTTCTCGCCGCTGTCCGCAGCTTTCGACTCACGCTTCTTGAATACCGGTTTGCCGGACGATAGTTCCCAGGCGATAAAGACGATTGATCCGGCAGTGATCACTGCCAGCAGGATGATAATGATGGAGAGAAGATTCATCGTATCAGGCAGCCTGTTGCGAGCTGTGTCTTCGGCCTCGGTTCAACGGCAAGATAACTTCGAACGAGGCTCCATCCTTGATTTCGTCGAGCAACAGCAGCTGTCCGCCGTGCGCCTCGGCGACAAGTTTCGCGAGGTATAACCCGAGACCGCTGCCACCCGTACCGCGGGTGCGCGACGGATCACCTCGAAAAAAAGGCTCTCCCAGATGCTTTGCCTGCTCTGACGGGATACCCGGCCCATAGTCCCGCACATTAATCTCCAGCCGGTCGGGTTTTTGCCTGATTGAAAGTTCGACCGGACCTTCATCGACGCTTGAGTAGCGCAGTGCGTTGCTTATCAGGTTCTTGAGCAAGAGAACAACCCGTGCTTCGTCGATTGTGACAGGCACATCTGTGTCGTGCATGGATACCTTGATTCGCTCCCTGTCCCGCGCAAAAAAATTCTCGAGCATCTGCTCAATCAGGGTGCGCATGTCGACCTGGCTGAGATTGAGTGTTACATGACGCGAATTGAGTCTCTCGGCTTCAAGGAGTGTGCTGATAATGCGTTCCATTTCTTCGATCTCGGCACGCAGACTCTGCGCGTCGCTTGAATCTGTCAGAAACTCGAGTGACAACCTCAGCCGCGACAATGGCGACCTTAGCTCGTGACTGATTCCGAGCAATAGTTGTCGTTTGGCATCCAGCATACGCCGAACATCCGCGGCCATGCTATTAACGTCCTCGGCCAGGTCGCCGAGTTCGTCCTGCCGGATAGCGGTAATGCGGAAATCCAGGTCGCCATGGCCGATACGCGATGCACCCTGACGAATCGCGCTCACCGGCTTGAACAACCAGCGAACGGCAAGATAGGCCAAAAGGACCAGCACCAGTCCGAAGCCCACAATGATCGACAGCAGGTCCGGACTGCTTTCCGTTACCGCGATTTTGGGCGACGCGACAATGATCGAGTATGGTCCCTGCTCGAGTTTGAGGTATCGATGCCCGCCAAGCTGGGCAAACTGTACGTTTTCCAGTTGCCGCAGCCAGGCATCCGGTTCCTCGCTGAAGTAACGGCTGGACCCGAAGGTCAGTTCCGAAAACTCCGGAAAATCGGGGTCGGATGACCAGTTTAGGTCAGGCCCGATAATCATTATATCGACGGGCACCTTTTCGGTGATGGCAACAGCACGGCTTATATCGGGCGGATTTCCAATATCCTGCCGTACATAATCGACATGGAGGGACAGGTGCCCGCTAATCAGCTCGCGCAGATCGTCTTCGCTGTAAACCCAGCGAATTGCCGTGATGGCGCCGTAAGCGAAGAGCGCCCCCAGGACCAGGAAAATAGCCAGAAGCCTGAATGACAACGAGCGCGTAAGATATTTAATCATGCGCGACCGGTCGACCCACGAAAGAGTACCCACGCCCCCAGACAGTCTGTATGAAACGTGGAGGCTTTTCCGTGTCGCCCAGTTTATGTCGCAGTCGGCTGATCATAATATCGACGGAACGCGTAAGTATCGCGGCATCAATGCCGCGCAACGCGCTCAGGATCTCGTCACGTGTAAGTTTTCGTCCGGGGTTCAACGCGAGAATGAGCAGTAACTCGTATTCCATGGAGGTAAGTCCCGCCGGTTCTCCGTTCATCGACACCGAGCGGGCTTCGCGGTCAATTTCGAGACCCTCAAACCGCAATACTCTGTCGCCTGAATCTTTCGCGGCCGCACGCCGCAAAATCGACTGGATTCGTGCCACCAGCTCACGCGGTTCGAACGGTTTGCCAACGTAGTCATCCGCCCCGAGCTCCAGACCCGATACTCGATCGATAACGTCGCCACGAGCCGTCAGCATGATGATAGGAATATTGCTGACCTTGCGAACTTCCCGGCATACTTCAAAGCCGTCGCGTCCCGGCAACATGATATCCAGCAACAATAGCTCCGGTTCAAGATGCGCCAACTTGCGCAATCCTTCGTCGGCATCGAACGCACATTCGATATCGATGCCGAAACGCTTGCAGTACGCCTGCAACAACTCCGAATGGCGACGGTCGTCGTCAATTAACAGGACTTTTGTCATCGGCTGCATGATATCGCTTGTTCCTGCCCGTTCTGCCTGAAAAATCACCCCGTTACAAACTGAAACAATCTGTTACCGCTGCGAGACCTACCGAATGGTTCCGTATTGCACACTACCCGCTGGCATCAAACACATTTCGCACGACAGACTGAAAGGTATTAATGATGCGCAAGCTTTACCCTCTTTCATCGGCCGCGATGACGCTGGCGCTTTCTGCGTGCGGCAGCAGCTCTTCAAGCTCCTCGCCGACTCCTGCCGAACCGCCGCCACCGGCAATGATTGCGACAGCCCAGGCGTTGCATGCGTCGGCGGATGCGCCGCCGGTTATTATCTCATTCAATGGTGTCCCGCAACCTTCGGAAACCGACTTTCGCGAGGGAACCAGGGTACTGAACCTCACCGCGGGCGACGTCGAATTACAGCTGGACGGTGTTCTGCCCGGCGGTAACGCGACAGTCATCGGGCCCGTAACCGTGTCATTCGAGGCCAATGCGTTCTATCGCGTGATAGCCGTAAACGATGTTGCCAATATTGAACCCATCATACTGGAGGAACCCGAAACGAACGGTCCGGCCAGTACCGTGCGATTGCGCGTTCTGCATGCCGCTCCGATCGCCACGCATGACCACCGTCGCATTTCCACCGAGGCCAAGGTGCGAATCATCCATGGATCGCCCGCTGCCGGTAACGTCGACGTATACGTAACCGCCGTGGGTGCCGACATCAGCGCAGAGTCACCGGCACTTGCTGACGTTACGTTCAAGGCCAATTCCGCTTGGACTGATTCTTCTCGACGACTTTAACCCCTGATCACTCCTCCCCAAGAGAGTGATCGCCCCATTGGCCCCGCCGCAAGGCGGGGCATTTTTTTACGGATCAACTGAGCACCTGGCCTCAGGAACGCGAACGCATGCGCTTGCGAACGATTGGATTTATACTCCCGGAGCGCCATTGTCGGCGCTTTTTTGTTGTTTCAGGGGATGTACATGCATGTCAGAACCAGCGTAATGATTGTAGCCAGCCTGTTCCTCGCCGCTTGCGGCCAGTCTGATCGCGACACGCAACCCCAGGATCCGGTGCCGGCGACCCCGGATAGCGCGCAACAAGCGCAGGCAATCGCATTGAATTCCATCATTGTCGATACCCACATCGACGTACCGTATCGGCTGGAAGAAGAATGGGCGGACGTGTCATTGGCCACCGACGGCGGTGACTTTGACTATCCGCGCGCAGTCGCCGGCGGCCTCAATGTAGCGTTCATGTCAATTTATACGCCGGCAGACCTCGAGGCTGAAGGAGGCTCGAAGACGTTGGCCGAGTCTCTGATCGACGGGGTGCAGAAGATTGCTGCCGATGCACCGGCCAAGTTCGCCATTGCCTATTCGCCGGAAGATGTCGACAGGCATTTCCGTGAAGGACTGATATCGCTGCCGATGGGCATGGAGAACGGCTCGCCCCTCGAAGGGGATCTTGCCAACGTTGCTTATTTTTTCGAGCGCGGAATCCGCTACATCACACTGGCGCACAGTTTGTCCAATCAGCTCTCGGATTCGTCCTATGACGACGAAAAGCGCTGGGGCGGACTCAGCGATTTTGGTAAGGAAGTCGTCGGCGAGATGAATCGGCTCGGCATCATGGTCGACGTCAGCCACCTGTCCGACGATGCCTTCCACCAGGTTCTGGAAGTTACAACGGCACCGGTCATCGCCTCGCATTCCTCGGCCCGGCATTTCACTCCCGGGTGGGAGCGCAACATGTCCGATGACATGATCCGGTCGCTCGCTGCCAATGGCGGGCTGATCATGATCAACTTCGGCTCGGCATTTATCTCCGAAGCTTCGCAGCGATACGGCAAAGTACGTGGCGACGCCTTCACTGCCTGGCTTGAGGAAAACGATGTGGAAAGCAGCGATGCAGTACGACAACAGTTCTACGACCAGTACGCTGAGGACAATGGTTCCTACCCCTTTGCGACACTTGAACAGACACTGGATCACTTCGACCACGTCCTGCGACTCACCGGCATTGACTATATCGGCATCGGTTCCGATTACGATGGTGTCGGTGACACTTTGCCGGTTGGGTTGAAAGACGTTTCCACCTACCCCAATCTGGTACAGGGGTTCCTTGAAAGAGGCTACAGCGTCGCTGAGATTGAGAAAATTCTGGGTGGCAACCTGTTGCGCGTATGGCGCGAAGTTGAAAACGTTGCCCGCAGTCTGAGCGAGCCCGACGTCGCAGCTGCAGCCAATTGAGGCAAGACGGTTGGAGTGTCGAGGGAGAGCGGTCTTGACCAGGTTAACGACACAATTGGCGATCGGCGCGTTTGTTACCTGTATGACTTTGGCGCTGGCTGCGTGCTCCGACCGGGAGGTGTCGGCGGACGATCGATACGAACTGATTATTCGCGGCGGCACGATTTACGACGGCCTTGGCGGCCAACCGTATAAGGGCGACGTCGCACTCAAGAACGATCGCATTGCGGCAATCGGTGACCTCAAGGCGGCCCCTGCGGACGATGAAATCGATGCTACCGGACTGGCCGTTGCACCGGGTTTCATCAATATGCTCTCCTGGGCCACGCGGTCACTGATCGAAGATGGCCGTGCCGTGAGTGACCTGAAGCAGGGCGTTACCCTGGAAGTCATGGGCGAAGGCGTATCGATGGGCCCGTTGAATGACAGCATGCGGGCAGAAATGATCGAGAGGCAGAATGAAATACGCTTTCCTGTCGAGTGGACCACGTTGAATGAATACCTGGAGTTCCTGGAAGCCAGGGGCGTATCTCCCAACATCGCCTCCTATATCGGCGCCACTACCGTGCGGATTCACGAGATCGGTTACGAAGATCGACCCGCGTCTGACGCGGAGTTGCAGCGGATGCAGGATCTCGTCCGCGACGCGATGCGCGACGGCGCGCTCGGGGTGGGGTCCTCACTGATTTACGCGCCGGCCAATTTCGCCGACACGGATGAACTGATTGCGCTCGTCAATGCAGCAGCCGAATTCGGCGGGGCCTATATTTCCCATATTCGTTCCGAAGGCAATCGCCTGGAAGAAGGTGTTCAGGAACTGATCAAGATTGCCAGCCTGACCGGCGCGCCTGCGGAGATCTACCATCTCAAGGCATCGGGACGACCCAACTGGTACAAGTTGCAAGGCGTGTTCGGCATGATCGAGGCGGCACGCGAAGCGGGGCTGCCAATCACGGCGGACATGTATCCATACCCGGCCAGTGCCACGGGACTGAACGCTTCAATGCCGCTGTGGGTCCAGGAAGGCGGCCACGAGACCTGGATAGCCCGCCTCAAAGACCCGCAGTTGCGCGCCCGCGTGGTTGCCGAAATGAACGATCCGGATGCCAACTGGGAAAACCGTTTTGTGCCAGCCGGCGCGGAGAATATTTTACTGCTGGGATTCCGCAATCCCGACCTGAAGCCGCTGATCGGCAAGACGCTTGCCGACGTTGCGGAGTCGCGTGGCACCGATCCCGCCGAAACGGCGATCGACCTGGTCATTGAAGACGACAGCCGCGTCGACGTCAGTTATTTCATGATGTCCGAAGACAACGTGCGGCGTAAGGCCGCCAAGCCCTGGATCAGTTTTGGCTCGGACGCAGCCGCACCGGCCGCTGAAGGTGTTTTTCTGCAATCGAATCCCCATCCACGTGCCTACGGCACCTTCGCACGGGTGCTCGGAAAATTCGTGCGCGAGCAAGGAATAATGTCGCTGGCCGAGGCCATCAGCCGCATGACGGCATTTCCGGCAGCCAATATCGGCATACGCGAGCGAGGCCGGCTTGCCGAAGGCTATTACGCAGATGTCGTTATTTTCGATCCGGAGACGATTGATGATCTGGCCACTTTCGAGAATCCGCATCAATACGCGATCGGTGTCGAGCACGTATTCGTAAACGGTACACAGGTTATTCAGGATGGTGAACACACCGGGGCGTTACCCGGACGGATCGTTCGCGGTCCCGGCTGGCACGGGTGGTCGGCCGAGCACGCCCGGCAATAAAGAAGCTGTCGGGTCAATGCCCGCCCAACAAGCGGTCAGATAAGCGGAATCCCGGCCAGGGCCTGACGGGCAAGCTGGTAGATGAGCCATGCATAAGCAAGGGCCCCCGCTGCCAGCACCGTCAAGCGCGCTGCCTCCGAAGAAAGGAGCGACCAACGGCTGATTACGAAGCCGAACAGCGGCAAAACCTGTAGTGCGTGCAATGCCAGGCCGTGCGCGATGCGTAAGTCACCGGCCGTCGTGCTCCAGTTGAGAATGGGTATACCGGGTCCGCCATCGGGCGCGCCGAACGTATGGCCGTTGTTGCTGATCATGATCCCGCCCAGCACGCCACCTGCCAGAAACAGCAGCAACCCGCCCCGTATACCCCACAGATAAGCAGGAGATACCTTTGCCGCGGGTTTAGCGAACATGATGAGAATGGCAACTGCCATCAGCATGTTGATCCCGATCAGTATGCCCATCGACTGGAATATGGCTGCGTCGAAGTCTGTGGCCACGTTGAAATGCGAAGCGGTGCCCCTTCCGGCTTGCAGCAGCAGGCAGACGGATTCCAGAACAATCACGGTCGCGATTACAATGCTGACGGTTTTGATCGCCCAGCGCGGCCGGCTGATGTAACGACTGAACCATGCAACGGTCCACAGGTAGATCACCAGTGACGCCATGAATTTCATGGGCTTGACCCATGTGTTGATACCCAGCACCTGGCGATCGTCTGCCAGCACGCCAATCACCGTGGCAAGCAACAGGAGCACATGCAACCAGCCCACAAGCGTGAGCAGCGGATTGCGCCGATAAACCTCGGCGAGAAAAGTTCTGCTACCCGACAATCCCTATGCCCCGTTCGTCAGCAGAATACGGCGGCTGACACCGGAACGAATTGCAAGGTACAGCAGCAATCCGACGGGGCCGAGCAGGAAGGTAAACAGCAGGCAGGGAATGACAGCCAGATGGTGCACGCCTGTGCGCTGGGAATCGCGCACTTCCCAACTGCCTATGAACAGGTCGAATGCCAGATAGTGGATCCACCCGGCGAGCAACAGAAATTCGTTGCTGAACAGCGCCCGGACCTCGGCAAGCGAGCCGAATCCGCCCTCGCTGTTGCCAAAGTGCATTGCAATCAGCCAGGCATAGAGCATGCCCAGAAGAGCAGGAATAACGACTGCGGAGACCAGTGTTGCACTGAATTTCCAGCGTGGCAGAAATACGAGTAGCGCCCAGCCGGGCAGTACCAGCATGCCCGCCAGTGAAAAAAGCGATTCTGCATCCATCGGATTTCCTCGTCTTGCCGGGTCCCGTCGAGTCGTTTGAAGGCATCATGACCTTATCAAGGTTAAACGCAATCACCGCGGTGCTGCTAACCGTGACAGGACGTATTCGCCACTTCAAAATGAAAAAGGTCTCTTGTCCGGAACTTCCTGTACACCGTACTTGACACGCAAGCGTGCCTGTCTGGCCGGAGGATACTCCTCAACAATGATTCGGCGCAGAAGATTCTCGGCGATCAGGACCTGGTCATGTGCGATCTTGGCCAGCGCCCGGGCATCTGCCAGTGTCTCATCGGCTTCGTAAAGATGACGAGGTTTGGCCTGGTCGGCTCGCTCGTGCAATTGCGTCGCCTTGCGTTCTGCGGCAACTACGACTGAATCTGCTTTGCTGAATTCATTGCGCTTTGCACGAAGTTCCTTGCGAGCCCGCCGCAATCTGCTATAGGGGGTCGAGACAAACCAGCTGGCAAACGCAACCGTCGTAAGGCAAATGACCAACACAGCGCCGAGCAACAGCGCCCAGTTTTCCTGCCATCCGTCGACGGTCATTTGGTTGTCACGGCGCGGCCTCCCGGCGACAAGGTGCCGGACACGATCCGTCAGTTGTCCCCGTTTCCCGGTGGCCACGGATCGTCGAACGGGAACGGGCGACGCTCGCTGTTGTAGGTCAGGTAGCGGATCAAATCGCTGGTATAGACCGCGAGTGACTGCCCCAGCATTTTGAGTTGCTGGTTGGTTTCGCCGGTAAAGAGAACCCAAAGGAATTGCAACAAGACGACCGCGCCGACAACAATCCGCGATATGCCGTAAATAACAATGAATACGAGCATGAACAAGCCTCGTAACCAGGTGGATCGCGACTTGATGTGTTCCTCCAATCTTCGATTGCCGGTTTGCTCGTCAGGATTCGCATAACCATCGCCCGGCGCGTGGTCGCGCGGCGCCTCCTCACTGCTCATTTTCGTTCTCCTTGCGATAGTACCGATGCGGCATAGGCAATAATACGCTCTTCATGGACGCACGCAGAATGGTTTAATTGCCGGCTTCAGCGGGTATTCAGGTGTCGATGAACTGGTGGTACAGGTAAAAGGCAACTGCAACGATCAGTAACATCAGCAACAGCTTGCCGATATTCGATTCTTCGGTGACCAGATTCGGCATCGCAGGCCTGGACCCATGCTCGCGCGATGCTTTGTCGACCAGCACCTTGGCATTGGCAAGGCCAATCCCGGTTTCTTCCCGCAGCAACTTTATCGCTTCGATCTTTCGTCCCTGCTCGATAGCACGCATAACTTCGGGCGGCAGATCGCTCTCTGTATCGGAAGACATGGTCACCACATCCTGATAGTTCACGTGTGTACGGCGTTATAGCAATTCTAACCTATTCAGTCGTCGATTCTCTTCTTCGCCACAGATTTCGCTGTACTGCTGACAGTGGAGCTCGATCAACTCGCGATTGATTCCGGTATAGTGCGCTCTGCAGCGTCCGGAGAAACCAATGAAATGTGTTTTGATCGTTGTAATCGCCTGTCTGGCTGTTGCCGGCTGCCAACATGATGAAACCGCCGATCGTAGCAGTGAGCGCTCGCCAGCTTCTGCCTTCAGCAGTCGTTATTCGCCACTACCCAATGAAAAGACTTTGTTGCGCAATGCCACGATACTGACCGGGACCGGCGAGCAGCTCGACGCTGCTGACGTACTCCTGCAGGATGGCAAGATCGCGGCAGTCGCAAATAATCTTTCGGACGAAGGCGCGCTTGTTGTCGACGCCTCCGGCCACTGGGTGACACCGGGCATAATCGATCTGCATTCGCATCTCGGGGTTTATCCGTCGCCGTCAGTCGACGCGCATGCCGATGGCAACGAGATGACAGCAGCAAATACGGCCGAAGTCTGGGCAGAGCACAGCGTCTGGCCGCAGGATCCCGGTTTCGTCGCTGCACTCGCGGGCGGCGTAACCGCGCTGCAAATTCTTCCCGGCTCGGCCAATCTTTTTGGTGGCCGAAGTGTGACGGTCAAAAATGTTCCCGGTCGTACCGTACAGGATATGAAGTTCCCCGGTGCGCCGCACGGGCTGAAAATGGCCTGCGGCGAAAATCCAAAACGAGTTTACGGAATCGGCAAGGGAGTCGCACCATTCACACGCATGGGCAATGTCGCCGGCTACCGCAAAGCCTGGATCGCCGCAGTGGATTATCGAAGCAAGTTGGAAAAGGCAATGAATGGCGACGGCGACGCGCCGTTGCGCGACTTGCAATTGGAGACCCTGGCCGGCGTCCTCGATGGCGAGATTCTCGTGCACAACCATTGCTACCGGGCCGACGAAATGGCGATCATGCTCGATATCGCGGACGAGTTCGGGTATCGCATAGCGTCATTCCACCATGCCGTCGAGGCTTACAAGATTCCTGATCTCCTGGCCGCAAGTGGTACCTGCGCCGCGGTGTGGGCCGACTGGTGGGGATTCAAGATGGAGGCCTATGACGGCATTATCGAGAATGCGGCAATTGTCGATAAGGCGGGTGCCTGTGCAATCGTGCATTCGGACGATGATCTCGGTATCCAGCGCCTCAACCAGGAGACGGCAAAAATTATCGGTGCAGCGGCGCGTGCAGGCATAAATATCACGCCGGCACACGCCATTCGCTGGATCACCAGCAATCCTGCAAAAGCGCTCGGGATCGGCGAAATGGTCGGCACGCTTGAAACCGGAAAAATGGCGGATGTAACTGTCTGGGCGGGTGACCCGTTCAGTGTTTACACGAAAGTGTCCCGGGTCTATATCGATGGTGCACTGGTTTATGACCGTGATAATCCGGACGCTAACCCTGTGACGGATTTCTCTCTCGGCTCGCTGGCGCAGCACGGTGGTGCCCAATGAATTCGGCAACAGGACCAGCAGTAATATTGGCGTTCGCGTTGGCTGCCCTGATTGCGGCGCCCGCCTACGCCGGGATCACGGCAATCACCGGTGCAACGGTGCATACGGTGGGGCCGCAGGGCTCGCTTGAAAACGCCGTCGTCCTGATCGAGGACGGGATCATCACAGCCGTCGGCACGGACCTCGAGATCCCCGCAGGCGCGCGGCAAATTGACGCGGCCAACAAGGTCATCACCCCGGGACTCATGACGCCAATGGGCCAGATTGGTCTTGTTGAAGTTGACGCGGTCCCGGGAACGGTCGATTTCATCCAGCGCGGTGACCAGTTTTCCGCCGGATTTGACGTAGCCGACGCCTACAATCCCCGCTCGTCGCTGGTTGCGATCAATCGCATCGCGGGCATTACGCACGCGGTGATCGCGCCGGATGGCGCGCCGATGGATTTGGTGGGTAATCAGAGTCGTGTTTTGTCCGGACTCGCGTCCGTAGTGCATCTTGGCAATACGGATGACTACTTGCTTGCGCGCGGTGTGGCCGTATTCGTCCAGTTGGGTGAAACCGGCGGCGAACTCGCTGCAGGCTCCCGCGCCGCAGCCCTGATGATCTTGCGTACTGCGCTCGACGACGCCCGTGACTTTGCGGCCAACCAGGAAGCCTTCGAACAACGTCGCCGGCGTAATTATTCCCTGAGTCACACCGATCTCGCTGCCTTGAGTGTTGTGCTGACCGGTGAACGCAAGCTGGTGGTGGATGTACATCGCGCAAGCGACATTTCCGCGACGCTGCGGCTTGCTGATGACTATGACATCCAGCTTATTATCGCCGGCGGTACCGAGTCGTGGCTGGTGGCCGCCGAACTGGCGACCGCGGGTGTGCCGGTTATCCTCGATTCCATCGGTAACCTGCCCGGCTCGTTCGAGCGCCTGAATGCGCGCCTCGAAACAGCGGCGATACTCGCGGAGGCCGGCGTGCGGTTCACGGTCGGTGGCGATTCATTCAGCCAGAATCACAATGCGCGCAATATCACTCAGGCGGCAGGTATTGCGGTTGCCAATGGCCTGCCGTGGGCCGCCGGCCTGGCGGCAATCACGCTTGCACCGGCGGGGATTTTCGGTCTCGATGAGCAGATTGGCAGCATCGAACGGGGCAAGCGCGCCGATCTCGTGATCTGGAATGACGACCCGCTGGAGCTTCAGAGCTATGCAGAGCAGGTATTGATCGGGGGCCAGCTCATGCCCATGGAAAGTCGCCAGACGCTGCTGCGCGATCGCTATCTGCAGGAATCACCGCTGCCACCCGCGTTTCGCTGAGCCGTCTGCGGTCGTGGCCGAACGCCTGGTCGGCTATGGGTGGCCGGCTATGGGCGCGAGCCTGAATCGCTGCGAAATCTCAATCCGCAGCTGCAGCCAGGACGTGCGTCAGACGCACCATCGCTACGGTATCGAGGCGACGGTAGCGCCGCAATTGCGTGTCGAGCTCACTTCTGCGAGACCCGCTGGTGTTCGTTTTTATAGCCTCGATATAACCTTCAGAATAATCGGTACTATTTTGTATTTATTCAAGTTCTTTGTAGCTAAGGTCGGGCGCGATCATCGGTAGCACTGCCTTCAACGACCACGAGCCGATCATCGCCACCTCTCGTGCAGCCGCCGGCGACAACTCGGCGCGGCCGGAGAGCGTCACCGTCCGGATGCGGCGCTGTCGTTCGTTCAGACGCTCCGCCGGCACGTCGCGCAGATCACGATATCCTTCGGATACCAGGTCATCCAGTGTCGCCTTGCTGCCGCCAAGGTCCTGGACCGTAAAATCCGTGCCAGTCGGCCAGCAATAAGCGACAAAGGGGCATTCCCACGGATGAAAGCAATGCTTGCCAACGCCAATGTCGGGTTCGCTACCGTTCAACGTGTCGCGCACGACCGCTAAGTGGCCGGGCACGAGCGGCAGCAGTGGTTCGATTGCATCCTGCATGTCGTTTTCGATCAGTAATCCGCGATAGTCGCCATTACCAGGACAGTTGAATTGGTGGTCGACATGGGCCAGGCTGATCCGGGCGACCTCCACGCCGGTTTCTTTCAGGACCCAGCACTGGATGGCACAGTCGAACGCGTGTTCTTCCTTGATCTGCGTGCTTGCTTTGACTTCAATGAGGTGCCACTGCGATCCTTCCCGTTGCAACACATCCGCACGTATCAGGATGCCCGCAACGCTCAATGTGGCTGGAGCGGGTGAAGGGAATCGAACCCTCATTCTTAGCTTGGGAAGCTAATGTTCTGCCTTTGAACTACACCCGCCATAAATCGCTGGTCTCATGAGTCGTTTGTTCTCACGACGCCTTATTCTACCGACAGCCGGGTGGTGTCGCGCAACATAAATGTTGGCGCTGCGTGCTGCGGTACGCCGGCGCTCGGGCGTCCGTTTCGTGTGCTAAGGTTGAGCCAGATTCGGGTGAGATAGATATGAAGGACGAGGAGATCCGATGAATCCTGAGCAAACACGGCGCGCCTTCCTGCAACTGACCGCTGCAGCGGGGTTGACCCTGTCTTTGCCCGGCATGACAGCCGCAGAGACCCGCAGCATGGAACGGCGTCGCATCCCTGGAACCGACGAGGAAATCCCTGTCATCGGTCTCGGGACATCCGACGAGTTCGAAGCGGTACCGGCTGACGGTGGTGAGCAATTGAAGGCCGTACTGACGACACTTGTGGAATATGGCGGGTCACTCGTTGACACAGCGCCCGCCTACGGTAATTCTGAAAAAGTCCTGGGCGACTTCCTGTCCGATCTCGGCTACACCGGGCAGATATTCCTGTCCACCAAGGTCGGAGTGCGCGGCAAGGATGAAGGTTTGCAGTCCCTCGAACGCTCGCAGCGCCTCCTGCAGAAAGATCCGCTGGACTTGATAATGGTGCACAGCCTCACGGACGCCAACACTCAGCTGGACAATCTTCAGGCACGAAAGGATGCGGGACACGTGCGCTATATCGGCATAACCACATCACGCGAAAGTGGCTTTGAACAGATGGAGAAACTCATCCGACAGCGGCAACTCGACTTCATTCAGGTAAACTATTCCCCGTTCGAAGTGCAGGCGGCGAATCGCGTGATTCCGGCGGCTGCGGAACACGGGGTAGCCGTGATGATCAATCGAGCGTTCGGCAATGGCACGTATTTCGGGCGCGTCGGCGACCGCGAGCTGCCGGCCTGGACGGCGGAATTCGATTGCGACAGCTGGGCGCAACTCTCGCTGAAGTATATTCTGGGGCACCCGGATGTTACGTGCGTGCTTGCCGCGACCAGCAATCCGCGGCACATGGCAGACAACGCCGCTGCCGGGTTCGGCCGTTTACCGGATACCGTAACACGTCAACGCATCGAGTCGTTTCTGCGCGAACTTTAGACCGCCCGCCCCTTTGAATTCGTAGCCGACTGGGGTCGGAAAGCCGCAATGTTTGTTTAAATTAATCCCAATTCAACGTCCGACCCCGGCGAGGGCTTGCTCAAGATCCGCAACGAGATCGTCGACGGATTCGATGCCGACGGACAATCGAAGCAAATCGGGCGGGATCGGGCTTCGCGAACCTTCGACCGAGTAGCGATGCTCGATCAGGCTTTCGACGCCACCGAGTGACGTTGCACGAATGAATACGCGGCATCGCTTCGCAACCTCAATCGCGGCGTCAGCACCCCCGTGAATGCGCAGAGATAGCATACCGCCGAAGCCGCCTTGCATCTGCGCGGCGGCGATCGTATGAGCCGGGTGGCATGCCAGGCCGGGATAGAGCACAGCGTCGACCTGCGGATGATCCTCAAAGTGCTGAGCAATTTGCAGCGCGGAGGCACTGGATTTCAGTACGCGAACGAACAGCGTGCGCATGCCACGTTGCAACAGCCACGCTTCGAACGAACCAAGCAAAGCGCCTGCCTCGGCACGAATCTCCCGAATATGCTGCCAGAACTCATCCGTTCTGGCGGTCACCAATGCACCGGCGACAACATCCGCGTGCCCGTTAAGGTACTTGGTAGCGGAATGCATGACGATATCCGCACCGAGTTCGATGGGCCGGGTCAACACGGGGGTCGGCACCGTTGAGTCGACTATCAGGAGAGCGCCGGCTTCGTGCGCAACCCGAGCCGCACTTCTGATATCAGTTATGTCCCAGGTCGGGTTACTGGGCGATTCGACCCAGACAAGTCGTGTCTTGCCGGGGCGAACCTTTGCCGCGACGCCATCGATATCACTCGTTTCGAACAGGTCGAGTTCCACGCCCCATTTGTCACAAAAGCCGATCATCCAGTTGCGCAGTCCCCAGTACATCACCTTGGGTGCCACGATATGATCGCCGGGTTTCAGCGACTGCACTACAGCGGCCGCTGCTGCCATGCCGGAGGCGAACAATAACGCATCCGCGCCTCCTTCCAGTCGTTGCAGCATTTGTTCCGCTGTGCGATAGCTCGGATTGTGATCGCGGGCATAACTGTGCGATGCAGACACAAGGCGATAGTGCTCGTCGCGGGCAAAAGTGGTCGATGGCTCAATGGGCGGCACAATCGCGCCATGGTCGGGTGCGATGTAGTGAAGTCCTTGCGCGACGAATGTCTCCGGAGCCAGATCGGTTTTGTCACTCATGGGTTACCCTCGTGTGCAGCATAGGCAACATCGGCCAAACGAGCCGTGCTGCATCCAACTGTACCTGCTATCGCACTTCTTTCGTACCAGGCGCCTGGCAGGCGCGGCGGATGCAGCTGGAGGACCGTTTGCTTTTGAACACAGGCTCGTATGCGGCACAATTGCATCGAGCTGCTATGCTGGAGCCCTGGATGGCCAGTCGGTGTAAGCAATGAGTAAAGCGTCCGATCAAATGGATGACGATTCCCTACTCAGGATTCTGCAGGCGACGCGCACGATTGCGATGGTGGGTGCCAGCGCGTCACCCGAACGCCCCAGCCATGGCGTCATGCAGTATCTTCAGCGCGCTGGTTACCGGGTAATACCCGTGAATCCGACGGTGAAAGGCGAAACCATTCTTGGCGAGCCGGTTGTCGCATCGCTCGTGGAAATTGACGAAGGATTCGAGATGGTCGACGTATTTCGTCGCAGCGACGCGCTGCCCGGACTCGTGAACGAAGTAAAACCGCTGATAAAAGCGCGCGCCATTCGTTGTTTGTGGTTACAACTCGGCGTCCAACACGCTGAGGCCGAAGCCAGTGCGCGACTAGCGGGCCTCGAGGTCGTCATGGACCGATGCCTCAAAGTCGAACATGCGCGCCTGATCGGCTTATGAAAAATCAGCGTTTGGCGCGATCCGACTTGGGGCCGTCGCCCATGCGGAGATGCACGCGGCCGAAGCGACCCAGGCGGCGTTCATTCATGCGCGCGACGATTTCCTCGACCGCGGCGGTTACGCTTTCACGGGTACCCTGTCGCAGCCCGGACATTGCGCCGCGACCCTGACTGATGACGTAGCGGTACCATTCCGCTTCTGTCTGGCCGTCTGGTGGCTCGGCCCGTGTAAATTCCACAATTTTGAAGGGTTGATTGTTGGACACCAGGGTGCCCGGCGTCGCGTCGCTGGATTTGCTCATGCGCGCAAGCATACGCTATCCGGGATTTCGGCGCCCGAAAAAAGTCGGTTCGACCCCGAACGACGCGCCTGCGATGCGTGCCCACAGCAGGTTAACTGCATCGATATGCGAAGATTAAGGGCTAATTTGCGCAAATTCCGCCAAACGGATCAAATCCGCGCAACCGCTGCTCTCGGGCGACACTGCTTTAGACGGACGGCACGCCAACTGCCCGCTTAATCGGCGACGATATCCAGCAACACGTAACGCAACAGGACTTCGTAGCTGCGCTTTTCCATCAGCATGCCGCAGGGCAGTTCCAGGGTATGAATGGTCTCATCCTCTTTATCCCGGATTTCCTGGAGCAGCTTGGCCCCGTCCCGATAAACCTGGTAACGAACGTCCCGATGCTTGCCGAATTTCAATAGCACCGTACTGTCAGTCCAGTCCTGGATTATTTCCTTGTTTATCACAATGCTTCTCCGTTCCATTTCACTTTGCCGGCGTGACGATCGTGATCCGCCAGGACCGGTCCTGGCAGAAGCCATTGCAAGGGGCATGCCAACCGTGAAACAACTTCGCATTTGTTATATAAATAACCGTTTCTACGGGTTTTTTTAGGTTTTTATCCAATTGCCTTTACACCCGGGCAGTTACCTGCGTTGTCAGGTCTTGACCGAATTTCAGGCATTCGGCGACAGTCCGTTGACATAATGCAGCTCATTCAAGCGACGAGGAACACGATGAATCAAGCCGCCGAGCGCCACGCCATCTGCTGCATCGGAGGGATGTCGGTCGATCGCCTGCTGCAATTGCACCAGCCGGCGTCGGCGCGAACGTCAAATCCGGTCTCCACCCGCTTCGGGCGTGGCGGAGTCGCCCGCAATGTTGCCGAAAACCTGGCCCGCCTCTCGGTTTCCTGCCAGTTGATTGCAGTGGTGGGAGACGATGCAGACGGGCGCGAACTCGTCAAGGATACCGCGCGACAAGGCGTCGATACGGGCCAGGTCCAGACCAGCCTGGATCGGCCGACCGGCACTTACACGGCAGCACTGCAACCGGACGGCGAACTTTACGCCGGATTTGCCGACATGGACGTCTGCGAGTTGATGAACCGGGATTTTATTCGGGCGCGGTGGCTGCAGATCTCCCGCGCCAGTATTGTGTTTGCGGATGCGAATCTGCCAAAGGACTCACTGGTTTTTTTAATCACTGGATGCCGCGAACAAGGATTGCCATTGGTTATCGACGCCGTATCGACTGTGAAGGCACGCCGGTTGCCGCTTAACCTGAACGGCGTGGACATGCTGTTTTGCAATCGCGACGAAGCGCGCGCCATACTTGGCGATGAGTTGGCGCCCGATCCTGTGACGATGGCCAGTGCCCTATGCCAGCGCGGTGTTCGCAGCGCCGTCGTAACAGCCGGCGCGGATGGTCTGGCTTGCTCAACAGTGGCCGGCAGTATTCGCTTGCCGGCTGTCGTTACGGAAGTAATCGACGTAACCGGTGCAGGCGATGCGTTGGTCGCAGCAACTTTGTACGCGCGCCTGCAGGGTTTCAACCCGGTAAACAGCCTGCGCATCGGACAGAACGGTGCCGGACTCACCATCGCATCGACCGAAAGGAACTGTCCCGAGTGGTCGGTCGCTGCCATTACCCGGGGCATCGACCAGGGCTGAGCACAGCAGCGCGCCGGTTTGCTCAGCAGGAATATTCCATGGAATTAGTCGTTTCTTCGCGAGTGCGTCAGGCGGAGTTTGAGCGCTGCCCTGTCGTGGCACTCGAAACCACCGTAATCACCCACGGAATGCCATGGCCGCATAACGTGGAAACCGCCCTCGCGATGGAGGAAGCCATACGTGCCGAGGGCGCATGCCCCGCAACACTTGGCATTGTGCACGGCAGTGTCACTGTCGGTATGTCGGAGCAACAAATTGAAGAATTTGGCCGGGCCGATCCCGACAGCATCGCGAAATGCAGCCGTCGCGACTTACCGTCGATAGTGGCCGCGAAGCGTCACGGGTCCCTGACAGTTGCCGGGACCATTGTCGTGGCAGACGCTGCCAATATCCGTATTTTCACCACGGGTGGCATCGGCGGTGTACATCGTGGCCATCCGGAAGATGTCTCGGCCGATCTGTATGAACTGGGCCGCACTCCGGTTGCGGGCGTTTGCGCCGGCGCCAAGTCGTTGCTCGACCTGCCGCGGACCCTGGAAGTACTCGAAACCCATGGGGTGCCGGTTATCGGCCTGGGTACCCGCAACCTGCCCGCATTCTTCAGCGCCGACAGCGGGCTGCGCCTGGCGCACTTCGTCGATACCTGCGACGAAGCAGCCGATCTGTTGCGTGCGTGGCGGGATCTCGAAACCGGCAATGGCATGCTCATCACGGTACCGGTCCCGGCTAGTAATGCCCTCGATCCGGACGAAGCCGAAGGAGCGATCGCGCAGGCTGTCAGTGATGCCGATTCAGCCGGCATCGGCGGAAGTCGACTCACGCCATTCATCCTGTCTCGTATCGTCGAACTCACTGAGGGACGTTCCCTGCTGGCAAACAAGGCTTTGCTGTTGAACAATGCGCGCATAGCCGCCGTCCTGGCCTGCCAGGCCCGTCTCGGGCATCCGCAGCGCTCTTTGTGAAGCGGCGCAATAGGCCGCTGGCACTGTGTCGAAAGTAACTTAGCGTATGCACTTCGTAATCATCGGCGCAATTTTTCTCGCATTGATTTTCGGTCCTGGTCTGTGGGTCAAGCACGTTCTCGCCCGGTATTCGCTCCCGGCGGATCGCTACAAGGGAAGTGGCGCACAACTCGCGCGTTATTTGCTCGACAAAAACGGCATGACCGATGTGCGGGTCGAACAAACCGATCAGGGGGACCATTACGATCCGTCAGACAAAGCGGTGCGGCTGACTCCCGACAAGTACAGCGGTCACTCGCTGACCGCAATTGCTGTTGCCGCCCATGAAGTTGGCCATGCGGTACAGGATCGCACCGGTTACGGGCCACTTCGATTTCGCCACCGGTTGGTCCAGGCGTTGCGACCGGTAGAACGGGTCGGGGCTGGTATCCTGATGCTGTCGCCCTTTATCGGGATGCTGACCAAAGCCCCGTCTCTGGGTATCGTCATGTTTCTCGGGGGCCTTATGAGCCTCGGCACCGCCACTCTCGTGCATCTTGTCACCCTGCCGACCGAAATCGATGCAAGTTTCGGCCGTGCGCTGCCGCTGCTTGAAAGCCACAGGGTTTTGCAGCCCGCCGACCGACCGCATGCGCGTCGCCTGCTCCGGGCCGCTGCGTTTACCTACGTCGCGGCCTCTCTGATGAGCCTGCTCAATATTGCACGCTGGTGGGCCATCCTGCGCCGTTGAGGCTTACCAGATCTTTACACGCTCCCCGGGTGGCAGAAAAAGGGCATCGGATTCGCCAACATCGAATGCATCGTAGAACTCGGGAACGTTACGCACGACACCGTTGACTCGATACATCGCCGGCGAGTGCGGGTCGGTTTCGATCTGCAGGCGCAACGCCTCCTCCCGATACTTGTTCCGCCATGCCTGCCCGTAACCAAGAAATACCCGTTGCTCACCCGTAAACCCGTCCAGGACCGGTGCTTCCTCGCCATCCAGTGAAATCCTGTACGCCAGCAACGCAATCGCAAGCCCGCCCAGGTCCCCGATATTCTCGCCGAGCGTAAATTCTCCGTTTACATTCACATCAGGATACGGCTTGAACTCGGAATACTGTTTAACCAACTGCGCTGTTCTCATTTTGAATTGCTCGGCATCCTGCTTGGTCCACCAGTTGCGTAATACACCATCCCCGTCAAACGTACTGCCCTGGTCGTCGAAGCCGTGGCCGATCTCATGCCCGATCACTGCCCCGATGGCGCCGTAGTTCACGGCATCGTCGGCCTGCAGATCGAAGAACGGCGGTTGCAGGATGGCTGCCGGGAAAACGATTTCGTTGAGCGGGGGGTTGTAATAAGCATTCACCGTCTGTGGCGTCATCTGCCACTCGTCCTTGTCAACAGGGCCATCCTGCCGATCGATGTTCTGCTGGTAGACAACGTGCGCGGACCGACGCACGTTGCCTGCGAGATCGTTCTTGTCGATTTCCAGCGACGAATAGTCTTTCCATACGTCCGGATAGCCGATTTTCGGCGTGAACTTGGATAACTTGTCGAGGGCCTGGGCTTTCGTTTCATCCGTCATCCAGTCGAGTTCCCTGATGCTTGACTCGTATGCCTTCAATAAATTGTCAACCAGTTCGAGCATCCGCTCCTTGGCCTCTGGTGGAAAATGTTCCTTAACGTATACCTTGCCGACGATCTCCCCCAGGTTGGCGTTCACCAGGTTAACGCCCCGGCGCCATAATGGCAGTGGCTCCTCCGTTCCCTGCAAGGTCGTGCTGTAAAACTCGAAATTCTGGCGGTCCATGGATTCATCGAGTAAGCCGGCGGAAGCATTGAGAGCTGCCCACTTCAGGTAGATTTTCCATGCGTCGATGGGTGTCTCGGTGAGGACGCCATCCAGTGCCTTCATGTAATCAATCTGGGTTACGACGAGGCCATCAATATGTGGAATCTGCGCCTCCCGCATAAAACCGTCCCAATTGAAATTCGGCATCAATCTGCTCAGTTCCTCTCGCGGAATCTTGTTGTAGAGTGCGACCATGTCACGCGTCTGTTCCTTCTTCATATGCTCGGCGGCCAGTTTAGTTTCCACACCGATGATTGTTTCGGCCGAGTCCGCGGCGTTCGGCAACCCGGCTAGCTCGAGCATTTTCTCGACATGTGCCGCGTACCTGGTTCGAATATCCTGCGAGCGGTCGTCTTCCTTGAAGTAGTACTCCCGGTCCGGAAGCCCCAGGCCGCCTTGCCACGTGTACATCATGTAGGTATCGGGATTCTTGAAGTCGACGTATTGTGCCAACGTAAACGGCATGCCATAACCGGACTTGTTAGCCACCGCGAAATAGACGGCCATTTCGTCATGATTTGCGATGGCATCGATACGTTCGAACTCCCCAACTAACGGTGCGATGCCAAGTTCGTTACGGGTTTCCATGTCCATGTATGACAGGTAAAGATCACCGACTTTCTGCTCGTCGCTGCCATCGCTAAAATCGCCGGCCGCTGACTGCTCGATAATAGCCTTGACCTGGTCCTGCGATTCTTCATGCAGAATTGTGCCGATGCCGTAGCGGGCCTTGTCCGCGGGTATCTCAGCCGTAGCGACCCAACCGCCATTGACGTAGGCAAAAAAGTCGTCGCCTGGTCGCACATCGCGATTCATGTAGTCCGTCAACACACCGGAGTGCTGTGTTTCCTTTGGCATCTGGTTCGTGACCGGATCGCTCTCGTTCGGCCCGCATGCGGCAATGGCCAGGTACAGCGCCTGTATGAGAATCATTTTCTTCACGTTCGTACCCCCTTGGAACGGATCTGGATGCTTGGCTTGCTAGCGAATCATGTGCCCGGCGAATCGGCAACTCCGGAGTCCTTGTGCGGTTGCCGGCCAAGTAACAGGTCCCGCGCCTCGCCAAGCTTTCTGCGCGCATCGATCTCGAGCAGGTAAAGTGATGGCACCAGGAAAAGTGTAATCACGGTTGCAAACAGGATCCCGAAGCCCAGGGATATCGCCATCGGGATGACGAACTGAGCCTGGACGCTTCCTTCAAGCATGATTGGCAAGAGACCGGCAGCCGTTGTAAGTGAAGTCAGCACGATTGCCCGGAAGCGCTGGACGCCGGACTGCAGCACGGCGTCTCTGGCACTAACGCCTTCGCGACGTGCGCTGTTCACAAAGTCGATCATGATCAGGCTGTCGTTGACTACGACGCCGGCCAGTGCAATGAGCCCGAACAGCGAAAACATGCTTATCGACTGACGCATGATGATGTGGCCCAGTACTGCCCCGACCAGTCCGAATGGAATCACGGACATAATGATTAGCGGCTGTATATAGGAATGCAGCGGCACCGCTATCAGGGCGTAGATGAGGAACAGTGCGGCGATGGAAGCAACACTGATGTTGCGCTGAAATTCGCGTTCCTCGAGACTGGCACCTTCCAAGCCGTAGCTGACACCGGCATTGCGAGACAACAGTTCCGGAATGAACTCGTCGGATATTTCACTGATAATTGCCTGTGGTTCTACCTTGTCAGGGTCGATGTCGGCCGAAACGGTAACCGTGCGCTGGCGATTCTGCCGGTTAATGGTTGAATAGGCGTCGCCGAAAGACACCTCCGCCACCGATCCAAACGGCACCTCGTCACCGTCCGGCGTGCGAATGCGCATATTCTCCAGGCTTTCAATGGATCGCCTGGCGTCACGCGGGTAACGAACCATGACCTTGACTTCATCTTTGCCGCGCTGGATGCGCTGCGCCTCTTCGCCATAAAATGCCTGGCGGACCTGGCGCCCGAGTGCCGCCATCGTCAGCCCGAGTGCCTGCGCTTCGGGTTTGATCGTCAGGCGGATTTCCTCGCCGCCTGACGTCAGCGAATTACGAATATCGAATACACCGTCGTAGTCGCGCAATTTTTCCTGCAACGCTTCGGCCGCGTTTGCCAGAGATTGGTAATTGTCGCCGGACAAAGCAAAGCTGAGTGGTGCACCGCCGCCGAAGCCATCGCCGTCAGAGAAGTCGAGTTCCTTGACACCGGCGATCTCTCCCACTTTCTCGCGCCACATCGCCGTAATGTCGGCACCTTTCAGGGGGCGATCCTCGTTCAGCGGCAATTCGGCGAAGATCACGCCACCCGTATCGCCATTGGTAAAAGTCCCGATATGATTGATGGGCTCTTCGATGCCCGGGTTTGCGGCCACGTACTCTGCGTTGATCTCGAGGGCGGCACTCTCGATCCGGTCCAAAACGGCATTGCGAACTTCGGGGGCCGTGCCGTTCTGCATCGTCAGCCCCATACGTATAAAGTCACCGGGCACTTCCGGAAACAGCACGGTACGCACGATGCCACTGTTCATGACACCGATCGTGAGTATCAGGACGGCGATGAAAATCGTTACGGTCAGTCCCCGATTATCCACCGCCTTTTCCAGCAAGGGTGCGTAGCCATCGTGGATCAGGGAATGCAAACCATGCTGAAAGCGGCGCTGGAATCGCTGAAAGAATTTTGGTACTCGCCTGACCATACCGACTGACCGATATGGACCGAAAATTTCGACCTCGTCAATCGGCTTGATGTGTGCGCGGGCCAGGTGTGCAGGGAGAATCAATTTGGATTCTACGAGAGAAAAAAGCAGGCAAAGAATCACTACTACCGACATTGCTTCGAAAAAGGGACCGACGATACCGCCGACAAAAAGCATTGGCGCAAAAGCAGCGATGGTCGTTAAAACACCAAAGGTGGCTGGAACCGCGACTTTGCGTGCCCCTCGCACAACATTGTCCAGCGTATGTCCATCGGCTCGAATCTTTGTATAAACGCTTTCGGCGATAACAATGGCGTCGTCCACAACGATGCCGAGAACGAGAATGAAACCAAACAGGCTGATCATGTTGATCGTCACCGGCCACGGCCCGTACGGCATGAGCCACATTGCGCCGAAGAAGGCGACCGGAATACCCACGGTGACCCATGCAGCCACTTTCAAGCGCAGGAACAGGGTGAGAATCAGAAACACCAATGCCGCGCCTTGCAGCATGTTCCTGACCATCATCTCGAGTCGACCCTTGAGATAATGCGATCGATCGACCCAGGTTTCTATCTCGACGCCGTCCGGCAGTGATTCGGACCTGCGCTCGATGAATTGCTTCACAGCTGCCGCGGTTTCCAGTTCGTTTTGCTGACCACCGGCAAGTACCCGCATGATGGCGGTATCCTGACCGTTAAAGCGGCTGAATCCCTCGGTTTCCACGAATCCGTCCTTGACGTTAGCGACGTCGCCCAACGTCAGTCTGGTGCCATCCGGAAAGGTGCGCAGAACAAGTTGGTCGAACTCGAGTCCTGTATAGACTTGCCCTTCCGTCCGCAACAGGATGTCACCACCCGCCGTATTGATTGAGCCACCGGGCATATCCACCGACGCAGCTCGAATGGCATCCGAGACATCGCTCATCGTCAGGTCATACTCACGCAGAACGTTCTCGGAGACTTCAATTGAGATTTCGTAGTCTCGATCGCCGAGGATCTGGACCTGGTTAACCGCCGGCAGGGACATCAACTCGTTGCGTACCTGCTGTGCCAGTGACTTGCGGGCAAACTCGTCGAGATTTCCGTAAAGCGATACGAAGACAACGTGAATAGGGACTTCTTCCTTGAAAATGACCGGCCGTTCGGTCATACCCGGAAACGTAGATATAGCATCGACGCGCGTCTTGATCTCGCTGAGTACCTCGTTTATGTCCTTATCCGATGCAACCTCGGCTGTAACCGTACCCACACCTTCGCGCGCCACCGAGCGAAGTTCCACGATACCCTGGACATCCTGGATCGCTTCCTCGATCTTGATGACCACACCTTCTTCGACTTCCTGCGGCGCGGCGCCCGGATAAGGAACCTGAACCTGTACATTGTTCAGTTCGAAATCCGGCGTCGTCTGTTTGCGGATTGTTAAAGTGGAGACGATGCCGAAGACCAGGATCAGGAACATCAGCAGATTGGCCGCAACATGGTTGCGCACGAACCAGGCAATCAATCCCTGATCCTCAGTTTGTTCTGCGCCCTTCAGGCTCATTACTGACGGAACTCTTCGGCAACGATGCGTTGTTCGTCGCTGGTTTCCTCGACGCGCACAGGCATGCCGTTGACGGGTGACTCGATCGCCGTCAGGCTGATGCGGTCTCCCTCTTCGACGCCTTTCGCAATGTACGCGTAACCGTCTTCCATCCTGAGTACATCGACGGCTTGAATGCGAAGGCGATCTTCCGAATCCACGAACATCAATTCACTATTGCCGCGCAACGCATAGCGCGGTACGCGAATCGCATCTGTGACAGTTCTTCCCTCAATCTGAGCGGTCACAAATGTGCCCATCGGTAGCGGTGGCAGGCTGTCGTCCGTGGTCTGCAATCCGTAAGGATCATCGATGCGTGCCACCACGTAGGTTACCCGGCTGCGCTCGTCAACAACGCCCTCGGTCCGCGTTATGAATGCCGGCCATGTCGCGTGTCGGCCCCGATACTCCGCAACCAGCGTAACCTTCGGACCAGCGGTACTCGCGGGCGATGTGGCAATACCGGGAGCAGGCAAATCGACAAACGCGAGATCTGAGTTGGTCAGCGGCAGGCGGACCTCAGCAATCGCAGTGGCGAAGGCCACGCCCAGGCGACTGCCGATCGTGACGTACTGGCCCAGATCAACTTCCTTCGCTCGCACCATGCCAGCGTAAGGCAAGCGAATGACCGTTCGATCCAGATTTCGTTTCGCGCGAACCAGTTCAGCGTTCGCGGTTGCAAGTGCTGCCGCCGCAGAGGCAAGTTCGGCTTCGGCACGATAACCTCGTTCCTGGAGTGACTTGGCACCGTCGAATTCAATTTGACGCTGCTTGAGGAACGCCTCGGCCTGTTCTACCGCTACGGTGTAATTCGCAGCATCGATTCGCATCAATACTTCATCAGCAGCGAATACACCGCCGGCGACAAACTTTGGTGACATATTGACAATCGCACCCGAGACCTCAGCGCTCATGATCGTTTCTGTACGTGGTCTGACGATTCCCTGGCTCGTTATGCTGAAACTGAATGTGCCCGCCTCGATCGGCATTGTCTCGACCAGCAAGTCGAGGTCTTCCCGGTCTCGTGTCTCCGGCGGCGGCTTCATCTTGCCGAGCATAATCGTCACTCCCACTGCAGCGATGAGGATCGTCGCCATCAGCAGGATTCGTTTAACTTTGAAAGTCATGCAAAGACGTCTCGCGGCTTGGTGGCCGTGGTCAACCCGCAGCCGACAGGTTCTAGCTACCCTGGGAACCGACAAGGAATGGTTGGTTCACTTGCACCAGGCATTATGCCGAAATCGGGGGTAACCTGCTGCGACAACTGTCAACCGGCAAGTGCTTCCAGGCGAGTTACAAGCTCAAGCCACGCCTGCGACTCGCTCAAAGGAACAACCAGCAGTTGTTTGAGCACGACCAGTGGTACGCCGATAAGATAAACCGGGTGTATCCGGCCGCGTGTGCGCTTGTCGTAAACCATGGCTGCCACGAGCAGCAGATCCACAACCGCGCCCGGCGCCACGGTAACGACCATCGGTGGCGGTCCGATCTGGCCCGGCGGCGCGAGCAAGGTCAAGAAAATCCGTGCCATGGCTGCCTGTAGCAACGGCACGGATGCCAGCACCATGAAGCGTTTGTGCAGATCTGGCTTACGCACGTTGACAATCGCCAGCGTAAGAAAGGCCGTGAATAAGACAAACGTGGAAAACGGCAGGATGGAGAACCGGCGTACCGCGTCCCCGATACCCAGGAGTTCCGCCGCCTGGATGCCATCGATTATCACCAGCAGCATCGAGATTGCCATGGCAGTTGCGAGAGAAATACCGGCCATGCCCCAGGCGCGGTGGGTGGTAACCCGGTGACTTGCCACGAAAATCGTTTGACTGAGAAAAAACAGGTACCAGGTGAAGAAAAGCGCACCATGTATGTGTCGAATGGGAGCGCCGACAAACGTGCCGTTTGCCAACTGCAACCAATAGGTTGGAAAAAACCCCACGAAGGCGATCAACGTACTGACGATCGCAATCCCGACATAAAACCTGGGTGCCTCCGAACGAACTGAATCCGAAGCGACAACAGCCATACAGCCTCCCCGACCCTATGAATTGGCACCTATAGCGTCGCACAAGGCGAGTGCCGATGCCACTGTCAGATCGATAGGTATTCTGACGTTTACCCACCAGTCGAAAGCCCGGGGTTAGCCCGGCAACTGAAGCGCACCACCTCTTTCGACTGCCCGCCGATACGCCGGTCGCGCATGGATCCGGTCGAGAAAACTCTTGAGCTTGGGGTACTGCTGGTCGAGATTCGTACGCACGGCAGCCGCCTCCAGCGGAAAACTCATCTGGATATCGGCCGCCGTCAGCTCCGCACCGGCGAACCAGGGAGTTTCGGTCAACGTTTGCTCCAGGAATGCGAGATGTCGATCGATGTTGGGCCGCACAAAGCCTTCCTTGAGGTTGCCGGCGATGCCGCGAGCGACAGGCCGCACAAAAAAGGGCATGGGTGCATTCTCGATGCGACGTGCGATGAGCGAGAGCAGCAGAAACGGCATAAGCGACCCTTCGGCGTAGTGCAGCCAGTAACGATAGCGAAGGTACTCCGGCGTGCCCGCCGCCGGCAGCAAGCGCCCTTTGTCATAGGTTTCCACGAGGTATTCGATAATGGCTCCGGACTCCGCCAGCGTGCGCTCCCCATCGGTGATTACCGGTGACTTGCCGAGCGGGTGCACAGCGAGCAACTCCGGCGGCGCCAGGCTCGTTTGAGCATTGCGCCGATAAAGTCTTATTTCATACGGAATCTCAAGCTCTTCGAGTAACCAGAGAATGCGTTGCGAACGAGAATTCTCGAGATGATGCAATGTAATCATGTTGGACATCCAAAAGAGTCCGTTACAAGCCGGCAGTTTAGGACAGATCCGTGACCGGCACGACCTCACGATGTCGGGTCGCCCGCCACGCATCCCAGCTGAACACAGCGACAGCAATCCAGATCAATGTAAAGCAAACGATGTGTGGAACTGTCAGCCGTTCTCCGTACATGAGTCCCACGAGAAACTGCAATGTTGGTGCAATGAACTGCATGATGCCGATAGTCGAGAGGCGCAAGCGCCGGGCAGCCAGTGCAAAACACAATAGCGGCACGACGGTGATTGGACCCGCCAACATCAACAGCACCATGAGCATTGGCTGGCTTGTGTCGAAGGCGGCCGATGCTGCGAACGTCGCCCATACGAGATAGACACCCGCGAGAGGCAACAGCACCAGGGTTTCAATAAAAAGGCCCGGCATACCCCCAACGGCGACCCGGCTGCGGATAACTCCGTAGATCGTAAATGACGTCGCCAGGGTGAGAGAGATCAACGGAAATTGGCCGCCACTGATCGTCAATACAGTAACACCGGCTGCAGCAAGCAAAACAGCGATCAACTGGTTCCGACGCAGCCGCTCGCCGAGCAGTGCTATGCCAATCAAAACGTACATTAACGGGTTGATGTAGTAGCCGAGACTGGCCTGGAAAATCTGGTCGCCCTGCACTGCCACGATGTAGACGAGCCAGTTCAAAGCGATAAAAGTTGCGGACAGGGATAAAAGACCCAAAGTGCGCGGATGGCACAACGCCTGGAGGACTTCCGGCCATTGGTGCCTCAGTATGATAATGATGGCCCCGAACGGCACGCCCCAGACGATCCGGTGGGCCAGGACTTCAATTGCAGGGACGGTCGCGACAACCTTGAAGTAGATTGGCAGGAAGCCCCACATCGTATAGGCGATCAACGCCGCAACGACGCCGTTGCGTACCCGATCCTCGGTTCGCTCGGCCGTCGGCGCGGAGGATGTCTGGCGAGTCAAGGAAACCTGTCCTTCTGGACGGAAAATCCGCAATCCGCATCGTAAAGCATCGACCCGGCCCTCTGACTACTCAATTCAGCACCCGGCCAACAATCAGATTGTGCACGCTCGCAGTTGGTGCCCGTAGTTAGTGCCTGCCCGTGGTTAGTGCCCGTGGTTAGTGCCGTGCCCGTGGTTAGTGCCGTGCCCGTGGTTAGTGCCGTGCCCGTGGTTAGTGCC
>JBGTHC010000163.1:0-4176 GCA_041746375.1 Woeseiaceae bacterium | reverse complement strand
AGCATGCCCATCACCCCCAATAGAAGCGGCTTCGCCTTGGTAAACTATAAAGGTGTATCCATGGCGGGCTAATTCGGTTCTGAAAATCACGCTGACTGGTCCTCATGGCGGGCCAATAGGGAAACGACATTGCCATTGCGCACCCTGATTGGTACTCGTGGCGGGCTAATGTGGTCCGTATACGGGGCACCGATTCTGTTTTTCCACTCGTTCGATGCGGTTCGCGTCTCCGGGATATCAAGCTTTCCTTTGCAGCCGTCGACTGGCCATAGCGTGAGCGCGTACAGGCTGCACTTGTGCTTGCCGCCCTGCCGTGACTGGATGGCAAATCCGGCCCCAACGAGCTCGTGTAGCGCCTTGTAGAGCTGGTCCTTCGACCTCCAGCCACGATCCTTCATTCGGCTCCAGGCGATAGAGAAATCGCCATTGTTGGAGCCGTTGTAATTCGTTGCTATGTCGAGGAACAGCTTCGTTGCCCGCGGTGACAGCCTTCCGAAGTTTTCGTGGCGCAGCAGCGAATGCGGAAGCAGGGTGAACGTGCCCGACTCTCGGCGACCCTTGGCATTACGACGCTTCGCCATACGCGCCTTCCAGGATGTCAGCCACCCGCTCTATGTGCTCACGCTCGGATTCCTCGGCCACTTTCGCGACTTCCAAAGCGTCAAACGGCAGCAAGTCCTCAATTCTGTCTCGCAGCAGTTCGCGCAGCGTGTTCGCCGGCATGGCCTCGGCTTCGACCGTCGATTCGACTTGCAGTGACCGCCGATCGCCAGATTTGCGCGGTTTCGTCGGCAGCTCGTAAACTTCGATTTGTTCCGGGCTGATCGCAATGCGCTCGAAGTCCAGTTCAATGAATTCGTCGAGGTGCTCGCGCAGCTCCCGCTCGAGTGCCACGTCAATCAACACGCCTGCCGGGTCGTAGTCGCCGATATAGAAGATCGTTACCGGCTTTCCGTCCCAGTCCTGGTTGATGTAGGTCGCCGCCATATAGGCCAGCGAAATACTGGTGAAGCCGCCTGCAGGGTATAGCGACACAGCGAGTTCTTTGCACAGGTCCTGCACGACGCCGGCGATTGACCGGCTCTCGACCCAGATTTCGCAATAATTGTCAGCGTGCTGCCACAGGTCCGCGCGGTAATGAGCATTTATGCTGCGCAGGAAGTCGCTCGCGCTGTTGTAGGTCGGCGTGAAGTAACCGCGCCTGGTCGCGTCCGTGATCCAGTTGTACGGCAGACGGCCGGCCCGCCTGAGCTGGACGCATCGGTTCTGCACATGGCGGTAACCGCGCTCAGACTTCTCTACGGGCTCCGGGAGCCGCGGGTCGGTCATTCTGTAGAAGCAATGCCGGACCGACTGCGGATGGTCTTCACGCAGCACGGCCAGAATCTGCCTATCAAGCTGATCCGTCTGCTCTTTGGTCCGCCGAGAGCGTTTTATGGTGCCCGCACGATAAACTGCTTTTGTCACGTCGCCGCCCTCGCGCGCGTGCCGAACAGTTCACCGCAATCGGTGCATCGTGCTATCGTTGCCATAATTCCGCCGTACTCGGAAGGTTGATTGAAGCGAAACGCCGCACCTGGTCAGTGCGGCTTTCGTGTTTTTGGGGTTTGCTATCACGCGGCCTGGTGCTCGCGCTCTCGAGCAGCGTCACGGGCCTCGATGTCGCTCAATTTCCAACGTGAGCACTGTTCAGAGAGTTTCTGAGGCTGGGGCAGCGTCCCGCGCTGGACCCATCGCCATACCGTGCTGCGATCGACGGAGTACCGGCGCGCGAGTTGCGTTACGGAAACGTAGACGTTGTCGGTCATTTTCTGCACCTCCCGGATTGACGGATGCGACGACATCTCGTCGCTATGAAGCGCAGACTTACTGGTTAAACCGAATTGTTCTAGTGGTCAGAAATGGCAGAGTAGTGCTGGCGGGACTTACAGAAGAGTTTTGCCTTGAAAGACGATTGGCTCATGCTCATCGGTCACAACGTTTGCGCTCATCAGCTTCTCGAGCAATTCGTTGGAATAGTCGATCGCTTTCGTTACCCAGTCAGGATTTGGGTCCCACATCAGCTGCATGATTGACTGCCTGTCGTATTGCTCAGAGTCGGTTGCCAACAGAAAGCCCATTGCAAGGTGGACAACGGGCCGCGTGTCGTACCAGTCACGCTTTCGGACGTTGATGGGGTCACGGCCGATTTTGGTCGCGTAGTCTTCGATTGCTTCTATCAGGTTGCGAGGCAATTCAGTGTCCTGGTGGCCGAGGCGGTGCGTGGCCACAGGAGCCGCTACGTCTCTAGCGACGGGAAGCCTTATTTCGAACAGGATTCGCTCGGCCCTGTTTATCCGCCTTCGGCAGGTCCTTTGGGGGATTTCCGCGCGGAGTACGACGCCTGGACCAGGCACGTAAATTTCATGGTCATCGCGCAAGAATTTCACATACATAGCAGCGGCGGCGACAGTGAACCGTTGGCGAGAAACATCATCCTTCGGATAGCACAAGTATGCGAAATAGGTGATTGCAGCGTATCTCAGCGGACCCATACCCGACAGGTCGAGTTCAATCGGCTCGGACACTCGCGGACCTTTCTCGGATTGGCACCACGTCGGCTTTGCCCCGCGCCGTCCCGCAGAACTTCGACCACTCCCGCATAAGCCGCGTACGCTTTGGCAGTAGTTCATCGCGAGCATAGGCGGCCCTGGTTTCGTCGCTGCTCACATGCGCCAGCGCCAGTTCAGAGACTTCGTCAGCGTAAGACGTCGCGCTGCGCGCCCAATCTTTAAACGAACTCCGGAAACCGTGCGGTACCGCGTCGATCTCCATGCGCCGGCAAACAGACGACACCGACATATCCGACAATGCACCACCTCTCGCGGCCGGGAATACGTAGGCGGAATCTTTGAAGCGGGGCAGGGCCTTCAATAGCTTGATAGCCGGCTCCGACAGCGGCACCCGGTGCGTCTTGCCCGTTTTCATGCGTACACCGGGGACGGTCCAGAGCTTCGCATCCAGGTCGATTTCATCCCATGTCGCCAGTCGGACCTCACCGGAGCGCGCCGCGGTCAGAATCAGGAACTCGAGCGCCCGGGCGCCCATGCCGGATCGAGCTTTGAGCATCGCCATAAACTCAGGAACCTCCTGCCACGGCAGAGCAGGGTGGTGATTGACCTTTCGCACCTTGGACGGCTTCGGAAGAACATGGTCAAGGTTTCCTTTCCAACGGGCCGGATTATCGCCGCTTCGGTAACCCGAGACCTTGGCCCAGGCCAGCACAGATTCGATACGCCCGCGCAGTCTTGAGGCGGTTTCTGTTTTCGTGCTCCAGATCGGTTCCAGAACTTTCACAACGTGCGCCAGTTCCACGTCCGCGACAGGAAGCGAGCCAATGATCGGATTCGCGTACTCCGTGATCGTACTCAGCCATTGCGCGGCATGTTTCGGGTTCTTGAATTCCTGCGACTTTGTTTTCCAGCAGGCAGTCGCGGCTTCGCTGAATGTGAGACGTTTCACCTGCGCCGACTTGAGCGTGTCTCTAGCCTCTTGCCGGGCGGCAACCGGGTCAATACCTTGCCGAATCTGCAAACGTGCGTCTCTGGCGAGCCCTCGGGCCTGTTCGAGCGACGTATCAGGGTAACCACCAAGTCCGATGTCGCGGCGCCGGTCGCCGACGGTAGCGCGAAGGATCCATGACGTTGCGAGGTTGTCGCTTACATTAAGGTGAAGGCCGGCAACACCACCGACGGCATGGAAGCCCTGTTTTTTGGCTTTGCGTCGTATCTGATACGCCGTCAGTTCCGGTGCTTTCCTGGGCATCGCTTCTCCGCCTTGCAATCAACTCATCATCCATACCAACATCGAGGTCTTGGCGGTAGTAAATAGTTGCTCGTTTCTCCGCCAAATAACTTGACCCAACTGCTATCCCAACATACCATACGCACTTGGATGCGACAAGTTAAAACGGGATACAACGGGAAGTTTATCTAAGATATTGATTAAAGGTAGAAAATGCGACGGGACGCGACGAGATGCATTTTGGTAGCGGCTGTCGCCCTCTCCGCCATATGGTATTGTGTAAATTACTGAACAGCGTTCGCAAGCATTACGTCATCTGCGAAACCTGATATCCGCCCGCAACCTGCGCGACATCGACGCACCCTTCAATTATCCCGCCGCCACACCGGAATT
>JBGTHC010000162.1:0-2500 GCA_041746375.1 Woeseiaceae bacterium | reverse complement strand
TCCATGAACCGGTAAACAGACAGGGGCGCAAAATCCTGTGGAACTATCGTAGTTGGAAGAGGCGTTGCAGCATGCGGACGCGTGAACTTGTGCGCCAATGCGGTATACCACGCACCACTTGCGATTCCGGTGACGAGGTATCGGTCCGCCAGGTATTCGATCGGATGATTGCCCGAATTCACTACGTACGTATGCTCCGTAATCAATTTCCAATGCAACTCTTCTTTGGTCAATTGAGGGCTATCTCTCGGGGGCAGGATATAGCGCCGCACTCGGGTCTCGGTTTCGTTGGGAGAGTTGAATTGGAACTCCAGCCACATGCTCTCCAGAACAACGATATCTTGCGGGTCATCAGGATCGTCAACCGTCGCTGTCGCTTGTTCCATGCGGTCTGCCAAAGTAGCAAACAGAGCGGTCGCACCGCTGGAAAGAACAATTGGATCGACCACCCGGCCTTTATGGTCAAATGCCATTGCGCCAGGTGCCATGGCATTGTTCAGCGTTGGTATGAGAACGACAGTGTCGGAGATTGCCTGACTCATGTCGTTCGTCGTCGCCGTAGTAAGTCCGCTCGGGTGGTTACGGTAGGTGATCGCCACCCCGTCAAGATTCGCGACGGGTCGCGAATACGGTTCCATTAGCGAATGGGTTTGTGTCTTGTTTCCGAATCGCTGATCGAGTTGTGCTGTCAAGGTCAAACGATGCTGGTATTTTTCGGGAATCGAATCTGCGAAATACTCTTCCGCAGGTATGCTGGTCGGCGGGCTGGACTTGCCGAAAGCCGGATGCGCATCCAGCCATGGGTCGGCCGGACCGTCACGGTGCTGCACCCAGAAATACTCCCTGGTGTCTGACTTAAGCATGGCTGTAATGTCGTGAGGTTTCATTTCGATACCGGCTTCCGCAAGCGTCTGCAACAGAAAACTCGCGGCGGATTCCGCACGTCTGGCCAATTTTGAGTCAGCCCAGTTAAAGTTGCGTTGGGCCTGGATAGCGTCAGAGCCAAACTCTCGCTTGATCACGGGCAGCATATAATCGAGAGATTCGGCAGATCTGCCACTGCCTATTGCGCCCAAGAGCCGGTTGATGTCGGACTCTTGCAGCGTTCCCTTTGCGATTCTTGCGTCGTAGCCGGCAGACTTTAAAAGGTAGGCCAGGAGTAAGGACTGGTCGCAACTATTACCAGCGCGACTCCTCAGCGTACCCGCGACCCCGCGCAGAACCCCGGCGTAAGGTTGAAAGGTTATTTGTTCCGTGACTGCCGTCAGTATTTTATCGGCATCGTATTCAAGGGCATCCAACCACTTTTCAGGATCCAAGCGCGTCTGGTCCACCGCTCCGCGCAAACGCTCCAGCTTTTGATTCAGCTGATCGACCGACTTGGAAAGCGCGTCAAGATCGATGTCGTAATCCACCCTTTGCGCATTGACCACGTGGCACCGAAGTAGAGAGCACAATATTGCCACCGTAAGTAGGCCGATTTTGGCTGTTGACTTTGACACGAACTCTCTCCTTTACGCTTTTTAAGCGAGGTATTTGTGCTTGCAGGTGTCGCGGGTCGAGTACGCTACCGATTCGGCCTGAGAGTTCCCTTAGCCAAACGTCACTTCGAACGAGCTCAATTTTGCACCCCCGACCTGTCAAGCGGATGCGCTGAACCAAGCCTTTACAGCTGCAGCCTGATCGCCTTCTCACCCGGCACCTCCACATCCCTGAACACACGTGGCGGCGTGGTCCCCACCACCACCCGATAAACACCTTGCTCCACCTCCACCGGCGCACCGCCGACGGAGCCTTCCCCAACTGACTCGCCGTTGCGATCGTAAACCGTGTACGGCATAGCCAGCGCTTGCGCTACCGAATCGTTCAAACCCTTGGCATCGTTGGCTGCAAAGTAACGCCCTCCACCCGCCTCGGCCCACGACTCAAACTGCTCCGCCAGCGCATCGTTATCGATCGCAAAACCGACAATATTGAGACTGATGGCAATGCCTGCCTCTGCGAGTTTCTCGATCTCCGCCGCCGGATCGCCGTCGCAGGTTTCCTCGCCGTCCGTCACCAGCACCACCACGGCGTTTGTTCCCGCCTTGCCGAGATCCTTCGCCACCTCGGCGAGCGACGCCGCGATTGGCGTCCGCGCGAGATTCTTTGCTTCGATGCCGGCGATTTGCGCAATCGCCCTGTTCGTATCCAGCGGCTGCAACGGAATCTCGAGATCCGTTTCGCAGGCGTTCGGCGTACGATGGCCGAACACGCGCAATGCTGTCGGCGTACCAGCCGGAATGTGCTCACGCAAAGCGCCGCTCAGCACGTCCTTGGCGATATCGATGCGCCGCCGCCCTTCCATGCGCTGCAGCATCGAGCCCGATGCGTCGAGTATCAGTTCGACCGCGGAGGTCGCGATCGCGCCGCGCGCACCCGGTGCCGCTGTCACCTGCAACGAGCCCGGGCCGGGCGCTTCACGTCGCTCGGTCGCGAGCGTCAGCGTGTAATGCGCCGG
>JBGTHC010000161.1:0-10171 GCA_041746375.1 Woeseiaceae bacterium | reverse complement strand
GCGTCGTCGCCCTACTGGGCGCAGGACGGCAAGACACTTTTTTTCCTGTCCGACCGCTCCGGTTCGGATCAGTTGTGGCAATTGCCGCTGGATACCTTCGGCGAAGCGATCCGGTTAACCGATATAGAAGGCGGCGTCTCGTCGCTGGCCCTGTCCCGTGATGAAAGCCGGCTGTTGCTCATCCAGGAGGACAAGCCGGATAGCGAACAAGCAGTGTCTGACGAGAAAGAACCCTGGGTAATCACGCGCCGACAATTCAAGGAAGACGCCGGTGAAGGCTACCTGACCGGGATGGATTCGGAACACCTGTATGCCTACGATATCGCCGCAGCGGAAATGCAGCAGCTCACCGCGGGTCGTTACACCGAACAGGCGGCGGCGTGGTCGCCCGACGGCGACGAGATCGTATTCGTCAGCAATCGTGACGAGGACCCCGATGCCAAGTACGGCAATGAACTGTGGGCGGTCTCGGCGGGTGCAGAGTCCCCGGCAACGGATGAAGGGAGTGGACTTCGCCGGCTCGCCTCCGGTGAAGACGTCAAGGATTTACCGCTCTGGAGCCCCGACGGGCGCTTCGTTGCCTATCTCAGTGCGAAAGACGGCGTCTACGGCATCAGCCGACTGGCCATCGTGCCGGCGGAAGGTGGCGAGCCGAGATTCCTCACGGAAACTCTGGATCGCTGGGTCAGTTCTCCGAAGTTTTCCACGGATGGCCGCTGGATCTATTTCCTGTACGACAATCATGGCGGTCGCCATCTGGGCCGTGTGCGCGTCAGCGATGGCAGGCTGGAGCGCCTGCTCGAAGGCGATCTCGTCGTGTCGGCATTCGATGTTGACAGCCGTGGCGGCATTGTCGTCCGCCTGAACCGCCAGAACGACGCTCCGGAACTGTACCGGCTGCAGAATGGCAAGCTGACGCAACTGACCCATATTAACGATGGCTATTTCGCCTCCGTCGACCTCGGCACCAAGGAAAAAATAACCTATGAGAGCGACGACAGCACGATGGTCGAAGCCTTTGTCGTCAAGCCACCCGGATTCCGCGCGGGACAGCGCTACCCGACGATCCTCGATATTCACGGCGGCCCGGTCGGCCAGTTTTCCTGGGGGTACAGTTTCGACACACAGTACCTGGCCAGCAAGGGTTATGTCGTCGTGCAGCCGAATCCGCGCGGCTCGACCGGGCGCGGCCAGGCATTCATCGAGGCAATTTACGAAACCTGGGGCATCACCGACTACCCGGACATCGTGCGCGCGGTCGATCGCACCATCGAACTGGGCTACACGGACCCGGATGCCATGGCAGTTACCGGCTACTCGTACGGCGGCTACATGACCAATGTCGTCATAACACGCACCGATCGTTTCAAGGCGGCGGCATCCGGTGCGGGCCACAGTTACATCGTGGCCAACTACGGACATGACATTTACCAGCGCTGGTACAACTGGGAATTGGGCGTACCATGGGAAAACCGGGAAAAATACGACCGCCTGTCGCCGCTGCTGCAGGCCGGTAACGTGACCACGCCAACGCTCTTCTACGGTGGACGCGAGGACTGGAACGTGCCGATACTGAACGCCGAGTTGTTCTTCCAGTCGCTTAAGGAGAAAGGCGTCGACACGGAGCTGGTCGTGTATCCCGATTCGCATCACGGCAATTGGAACTCGCGATTTGAAAAGGACGTTCTCGAAAGAATCGCTACGTGGTTCGATCGCTATACCAAAGCGCAATAGGGCAGGTTAATGCCGGGCTCAGTGGCAGGCATGGAAACTACCGTTCGAGCTGCGGTGGATGCAATGCGCGCGAACCGCCCACTGCGCGCCGAAGAAATCTGTCGCGATTTCCTGGTACTGAATCCCGGCTCAGTCGAACACTTGCGCCTGCTGGGACACGCGCTGATGAAACAGAATCGGCTGGTTGAAGCGGAAACACAGATTCGCTTCACGTTGTCTCTGGCTCGCGAAATCCCGGGGCTGCATGAAGACCTGGGCAGCGTACTGGCAATGCAGGGCCGCTTTGAAGACGCCGTCCTGTCATTCGAAAAAGCGATACGCATCGAACCGCGGCTGCCGCTGGCACGCAAGAAACTTGGCCAGGCGCTTGCCGCGCTAGGCCGCGGCCAGGACGCGGATCAGGCTTTCGAAGAGTATCTTGAACTCGATCCTGGCAAGGGCGCTGTTGTGGAAGGCGCCGACCATCTCAAAGCCGGCCGCAAAGACGAAGCTATCGCGACATTTCGCAAGGCGTTACGAGCGGATCCCGAGAACGTGGACGCGATGCGTTTTCTCGCCGGAGTATATCTCAGGGACAAGACCAGCCTGGGCGATGCTGAAGCACTCCTGCGCCGCGCAACGCAGGTGGCGCCGGACTACACCGCCGCCTGGATGCTCCTGGGTGCCGTGTTACATGAAAAGAGCCGCCACATGGACTCGGTCGAGGCCTTTCGCAAGGCGGCTGTGCTCGAACCGGAGAACGCCGCGGTTTGGTCGGCGTTGGGCAATGCCTACGCTTACGCGAGCTATCCCGAACGCAGCGTCGAGGCTTATGAGAAATCGCTCGCACTTGAGGCGGATGCGCCCGGGACGCAAATGGGCTTTGGTCACGTCCTGAAGACCTTGGGTGACCAGGAAGGCGCGTTGCGGGCGTACAGGGCGGCAATAAAAAGCAAGCCGGATTTCGGCGAAGTCTACTGGAGCATGGCAAACCTGAAGGTTTTCCGGTTCGACGACGCGGAAGTGGCCACCATGGAGCAACAGGTCGAGCGCAATGATTTAAGTATAAGTGCCGACGTGCATTTTCGTTTTGCACTGGGCAAAGCCTGCGAGGACAATCAGGACTACGACAAGGCCTGGCATTATTATCACACCGGCAACCAGAAGCAGCGCATGCAGGTGGCGCACGACCCCCAGGAACTGGAAATACGCCAGAAAGAAATCATCGAAGTATTCAGCAGGAAGTTTCTCGAGGAGCATGCGGGGCACGGCTGCGAGGCGCCTGACCCGATCTTCATCGTAGGCCTGCCACGATCCGGCTCAACACTGGTCGAACAGATTCTGGCGAGCCATAGCCAGGTGGAGGGCACTGCCGAACTTTCGAATCTCATGCAGCTTGCGGCATCGATCGGTCGCTATCGGCCGGATAACCTGCAATACCCGCGCACCGTCAAGGATCTGCGCACCAAGGACTGGAAAGCGTATGGAGAGCAATACATCGAGGAGACCCGCCGATACCGTACAACGGACCGGCCGTTCTTTACCGACAAGTTGCCGAACAACTTTCCCCATGTCGGGCTTTTGCACCTGATCCTTCCCAATGCGAAGGTGATCAATACGCGTCGCCATCCGCTCGACAGCTGTCTCGGTGCTTACAAGCAACTGTTCGGCAAGGGACAGCATTTCACTTACGACATGGTGGACCTGGCGGAGTATTACAGGAACTACTGCAACACCATCCGGCACTGGCACACGGTGCTGCCCGGCAAGGTTCTCGATGTGCACTACGAGGAGACCGTAACTGACCTGGAAGGCCAGGTACGACGCATCCTCGCGCATTGCGGACTGCCGTTCGAGGAAGCCTGCCTGCGTTACTACGAAACGGACAGGGCGGTGAAGACGGCAAGCTCCGAGCAGGTGCGGCAGCCAATCTACCGGGAGGCGCTGGGCAAATGGCGTCGCTATGAAAAGTACCTGGATCTGTGGAAAGAAGAGCTCGCGCACATTATCGAGGAGCTGCCGGCTGCAGCGAAAAATGCGGGACTCGCCCCGTAGGAGCGCGCCATGCACGCGAATGAAATAAGGCCAACCAACGTCCCATTCGCGCGCATGGCGCGCTCCAACAGTGCTAAAACGGCCACACCTCCAGACCATGAATGGCGTTGCGCACATCCATGGTCAGGTTTACCGAGAGCAGCCGCTCGTTGCCTTCCAGATCGTAAATGCTGACCGTCGACGGCGAAGAGCCGCCGGCGACCACGCGGTCCGACAGGGCGCAAAGCCCGCGTGCAAATCCCTGGCGCGCGATGCCACGTGAATCTGCGCTAGTATGCGTCAATTCTTCAGCATCGTACTTCGGCACGCGCATGGCGCGGTCTTCCCTGCCTTCGCCACGCGCCACGTAGCGCAAGGCATCTGCCTCACTGTCGTTGAAAAGCACGCCGTCCCGAAATGGTCGTGCATTGTGCGAGCCGGGCGGCAACTCGGCGCTCATATGCACGGCCTTGCCGTTGAAGTGCAACATGCCTGCGGTTCGCAACCCGCCGATATACATACCGTGCTCGTTACAGTACACGCTGTTCAGATGCAGTTTGTTCAGCATCAGAGGTCCGTCGCCGGACGCTGGATCGAACGCGCGGCCTCGGAAGCGGAAATTCTCCGTGGCCACGTGCATGCCCCAGTTGAACTTGCGAGCATCCAGATCGAAGCCGAGGATGCTGTCAAAGCCAGTGGAAGTGAGATAAAGCGTGCGCTGGTAGACGGCGATTTCATGGCAATGCTTGAGATACGGGCAGCGCCAGGTTTCTATGCGCTTGAAATCGGGTGTGTAGGAGAACAGCTCGTCGCTTGCCGCGATGAAAATCGTTTCCCCGTCGAAGGCGATACCGCGCAAGCCCCGGTCCCAGCCACGACCTTGCCAGTCGAGATCGGCCCTGTCACAGTCGATGGTCTGGGTGACCGTCTGTCCGTCCAGGGCGATCAGGTTGACGCCGCCGTGGCTTTCTCCTTGATGGCTGCCGCGAACGACGGACGTCGTAATGATTTTCATGCGCCCGGATTATACGTAAGACAAAAAAAAGCATGGTCAAAGACCATGCCTTTCTTTTAGTCGCGCGATGCGACTGTCCTCAGCGCCCCCCGGCTCCGAAACTCTTGCGCACGGTGAGACTGATCGTGCGCGGACGTTGATAGCTGCGATAGTTGTTTTGCTGCGGGTTGCCGAACAGATCTCCGTATTCCGGCCGCCACATCCAGTTCGTGTTTACTTCGTCCCAGACGTTGCGCGCCATCAGTGTGAATTCCCAGTCATTGTGCATTGACACGCCGACCTGGAAATTAGCCGATGTCCAGGATGGATAGATGCCTTCGACATCGTTGTTTATGACAGTGGTTAGTGACGACCAGCTCTCCGACTGGTAACTCTGGTCGTAACGGAACCAGAGATCGCCGTTGACAAAATCCACATCCGGGATGGTGTACTCCAGCGCAGCCCAGTATTTGCGGTCGGGCGAGACGGGCATCGGCATGCCATCTTCGATGACGTCACCATCCTGTTTCATGAAGGTTTCGGAGAATTCCGGGTCGGCAAGGAAGGCGCTGAACTCGACGACGAAATTGTCCGTAAAGTTGTACCAGCCATTGATCTCGATGCCTTTTTGCTCCGCACTGCCCGCATTGACTGTGCCGCGCGCCCACCACGGTCCGTCGTCAGCACGATCGTTTATCTGGATGTCTTCCCACTCCATGAAGAACAGCGAGGCGTTGAGCTGCATGCGGTGGTCGAGCCACTCCGTTTTGAAACCTATTTCGTAGTTCTGCAGCGAATCCGGCCCGTATTCCAGCGGAATCTCTCCGGTACTGGCGGCCCGGGTGCTGTTGTTGCCACCGAGCCTGAAGCCTTCGCTGTACAGGAAATACATCATCTGGTCGTCGTTCAGGTGGTACTCACTCCCGAACTTGAGTACGACATCGTCCGACTTGCCCTGTCGGGAATGGGAGCCACCCTCACCACGTCCTCCGAAGATGGGTAATCCCGCCGGCACCTCGTAAATATCGATCTCGTCGCGATCGTATTCGAACCAGCGCGCCCCGCCAGTAATGGACCAGGCGTCAGTCAGGTTGTAGGTCAGTTCACCGAATACAGCGCTTTGCTTGATGGTTTTGCGGTAGGTGTTCTGATAGTAGATTTCAGTTGGCGGCAACGGATATTCCACGTCGTAGCCGTAGTAATTCGCGTAGTAGGCATAACCTTGCGCGGCCGCCCAGGCATCGGTCGAGGTGAGTCCCGGAACCAGCGCACCGTAGTACCAGCGATCATAGACATCTTCGTAAAATGCACCAACCATCCACTGCAAGCGGCTTTCGCCCTGCGAGGTAAGCCTCGCTTCGACTGAATAACGTTCCTGGACCTGCCAGTTGAAGATCGTTCCGTTCCCGTAGTCTGTGTCGTACAGTGGATACACCGAGCCGTAGTACGCCGTCCGCCAGTTCTCATACGCCATGTTGTCCCATTCGTAGTCGATGTCACGACTGAAATCGGAACCGGTCAGGGACAATTCCGCGAAACCCAGATCGCCTGTCAGGGTGAGCGACGACTGGTACCAGTCGTCCGTACGGTACTCGTCGAAAAAGCGCGCGATCTTGTAGTCACCGAGGCTGAGATCGGATTCCCACGACCCGTTTGTCTCGCTGTTCTGTGCGATGAAGCCTGCCAGCAGATCCCACTTGTCGGTGATATTCCAGAGAATGGCAATGCGGCCGCCACTGGTGTCGTATTCGTTGAAGTCTTCCTCGACAACTGCGGAATTGTCGGAAGTGCCGGCAAGGTTCGTACTCAGCACGTTGTCGACGTAGCCGCCGTCGCTGGTGGTGAAACCGACCGCCCGGATGGCAAGCTTGTCGTCGATGATCGGGATATTCAGGTGACCGTTGATGTCATAGCTTTCCGCGCCACCCCGGGTCGTACCGATATAGGTCGCCACCTGGCCGGATACGCCGGCGTAATCAGGTTTGTTGGTAATGATGCGCAACGTTCCGGACTGCGAGCTGGAACCGAACAACGTACCTTGCGGCCCCGGCAACGATTCGATGCGCGCAATGTCAACCATGCGCACATCGACCTGCTGCGAAATCGACGTCATCGGCTGTTCGTCGAGATACACGGAAACCTGGCTGTCGGTCCGGTACTCGGACGAACCGGTCGACACACCGCGCATGATCACGGAATTCCGACCGGGCATCAGGTTGACGAGGTTCATGCTCGGCAGAGCCTTCATATAGTCTTCCATGTTCTGGAAGTTCTGCCTTTCGATATCGGCGGTGGTAAATGCCGTGATGCTTTGCGCCACGTCCTGCAGGCTGGTCGCACGACGCGTCGCCGTTACGATGATCTCCTCCAGTTCGCCGTCGGCGCCGTCCTGCGCGATGGCACTCGCGGCCGGATTCAATGCAGCGACCACCGCTGCTGCCAGCGGCGTAAGGCGGTAGGCAGGTTTGGGCGAGGAGGAAAGAGCAGGAGAAAGTGCGGAATCCAGCGGATGCGGATGCGGAACGGCAACTGGCTTCGACGTGTTCATCGTGACACTCCCCGAGTCGAAAACTGTTTATGGTTGATTGCGAACACCGCGCAGAAGTCGGCGTTTGCCCCAGTGACCATGCACTGATCCGGGGTGGATTCACACCATTAATCCATATTGTGAAATTCCCTTTGGTTGTGATTGAAACCCGATCGCACCAGGACCTTTGGCCGCGATAAGATGACTACAGTCGAAACGGAGACAAACCATTAACCAACCAAGAGTGCTGGTGGAAGCAGAATTGCGCCAGGTCGCGGGCATTGACGCTGCAGCCCTGGCGGCCGTGGAATCGGCTTTCAGCTGGCTGGAAGAAGGCCGCGCCAGCATGCCGCCCATCATGCATATCGAAGCGCGCAATCGTGGGGACGTCGATGTCAAGAGCGCGTTCGTTGACGGATTGCCGTATTTTGCCATCAAGATAGCCTCCGGTTTTTATGGCAACATCGAGCGCGGCTTGCCTGCCGGCAGCGCTATGATGGTACTGCTGAACTCGGAAAGCGGCTTCTGCGAAGCCGTGCTGCTCGACAACAGTTACCTGACCGACCTGCGCACGGGACTGGCGGGCGCCGTTGCAGCGCAGTACCTGGCGCCGTCCTCGGTTGCAACGGTCGGTGTGCTGGGTACCGGTACACAGGCGCGTTACCAGGTCCGCTGCCTGCGTCTCGTGCGCGACTTCAATCGTGTCATCGTCTGGGGCCGCTCGGCGCAGAAAGCCCGGGCGTACGCCGACGACTTGCAGCAAGGCGGCGAATTCACGGTAACCGTTGCGACAACCGCCGAAGAAGTCGTTCGTGCCTGCGATGTACTGATTACCGCAACACCGAGCAAGCAGCCTCTGGTCAAGGCAGCGTGGTTGCGCGCAGGCCAGCACATTACCGCAGTCGGTGCCGACTTCCCACGCAAACAGGAACTCGAGGCTGAGATTTTGCGCAAGGCGGACCGCGTGGTCTGCGATCGCCTGTCGCAATGCCGGGAGAATGGTGAGCTGCAACACGTCGTGCAGCAAGGTGAATTACCGGCCGATATGCAAGTGATCGAGCTGGGAGCGCTGACAACGGGGAAGAAGAAAGGACGGCAGACACAGGCAGAACTGACGGTGTGCGACCTGACCGGCACCGGTGTCCAGGATACGGCGATCGCCAATCTTGCCTATACCGAGGCGCTACGCCGCGATATGGGGATCGTGGTCTGATCGAACAAGGCGTTTGCTATGCGCGTGCGCTGCGGCCCTTTTCCGCCTTGCGCTCCCTGAGCTCGGCAAGCGGTGCGTCCAGCTTCTTCAGCCCCCGCAACGTGTGATTGATCTCGTAGCCGAAACCGATCCGTATGTACTTGCCGATACCAAAATGCGCCCCGGGCGTGATCAGCACCGACTGGTCCTTGCGAAAGCGATTGAACAGCGTTTCCGAGGCGATCGGCAAGCGATAGCGCAAGGTAACGATTGCACCGGCCTGCGGCGGTGCATAGTCGAAGATATCGTGGTGCGATGCGATCCATTTTTCGACCTGCGGCAGATTTGTACGGATGATCTGGCCGGTGCGTTCCAGCACCTGGTCGCGCCGCGCAGGCTGCATGACGACATCCGCAAGGTAATCGGACAGAAACGATGGCGTCAGGGTCAGGTAATCGTGGTACTGGCACAGGTGCCGGATCAGTTTCGGCGGAGCAACGATCCAGCCGGTGCGCAGTCCCGGCAGGGCGAAGGCTTTCGACAGTCCCCCGGTAACTACAACCTTGTCGTAGCGGCCTGCGAACGTCGGCGACAGCGGACCGCTGATTTCGGCGCCACGGTAGATTTCGTCCGACAGGATCCAGGCGCCGACGCGATCGGCGGCTGCGACAATCGCGTCCATTTCCGCTTCTGTCAGGACAGCACCGGTCGGGTTGTTAGGATTCGTGACGACTATGACTTTTGTCGCGCGCTTGACGGCTTTCTTCAGGCTGTCGACGTCGAGGCGCCATTGCAGTGTGCCGTTGTCAGCGCGCTGCAGGGCCAGCCGATAAGTATCGACACGCCGGCCGTAGGCGTTTCCAAGCCCCATGCCTTGCAGGTAATTCGGAATCATGAACGCAACGCGGTCCTTCTTGCCGACCAGGCCCCACAGGGTCGTGTAGTTGGCCTCGGAGCCGCCGTTGGTCACCGTTACACCGTCACTGCCCGACAGGCCGTGGAACTCTGCAATGTTGTTCCGCAGCCGCTCACGGCCGGTCGAGTGTGGGTAGCGCAACGGTTCGCCGTCCACCCTGGCCCTGTCAGCTGCCTTGGGCAGCAACTCGCCGAGGCTAAGCGGCGACACGCCGCTCTCGGACAAATTGAATTCGACTTCATTCTCAAAGAGGCACTGGGTGCGCTCCATCTCAAATCGAGCGATCTTCATTTCGCTACCGTCCTGCAGAGAAACGTCACGGCGATGATGCCTGCCGATTTCCGGCAAGTACAACGGTCGCTCTCGTTATTGATCGCGTCAGTACAGCCTGTTTTATTCTTCAATGGTAAAAGGTGCCGATTTGGCAAGAATCACAAAGCCATCATCGAGCATGAGCCTCGCCACGTAGTCGCCCGCGGGCAGAGGCCACGTGTCTTCGACGGTTTCAGCCCCGAGTTGCAGGCGTCCTGAGGGTCGCGCACCCACGTAGCCATAAGTCAGGTATTCCTCGCTGTCGTCGCTGGCAGTGGCGTCAAATATGCCGATCCAGTCATTCCGGTTGCCCGGTGCGTGTTGCCAGACGAACGGTAACGGTTCGCCGATCGCGTGCCGCGATCCGTCGATCTGAAGCCAAGGGGTCGCATCCGCGTCCACAATCCAGAATTCGTTGCTGCTCACCGCGAAGCCTGTTCCGTCGATGAGGCTCAGCTCGAACCGTCCGCTGCCGAGCGGCTC
>JBGTHC010000160.1:0-9007 GCA_041746375.1 Woeseiaceae bacterium | reverse complement strand
TTCGTGCTCATGACCTCATTCTTTTCGGTCATTCTACGGGGTTTTCCTGGCGAAAGCTTCGTCGAATAGCCAAGCCTCCCGGTCACAGACTGACGATGGTCTTGAAACCGCCCCAGAACATCCGCTTACTGTCGAACGGCATAGACTTCAGGTCCATCATATCGGCCAGGCGCGGATCATTCATCACCTTCTTCATGACCCGATCGCGATGTGCACGTGACTTGTAGACCGCATAGGCAAAAACTATCGTCTCACCTTTCTTGAGCTTCACGCTTTGCGGAAACGATGTGACTTTTCCCGACTGCACATCATCCGCCACGCACTCGACATACTCGAGAGCTCCGTGTTCACGCCAGACCTTCCCGGATTTCCGCGCCATGCGCAGATAGGCGTCTAAGTTCTTCTTCGGTACCGGCAAAACGAATCCATCTACGTACCTGGCCATACGATCCTCCTCATTAGCTACCTACATAATGGTCGAACACCAACCCCCCATTTCGACACCCTCTCCGGGCCGGACCTAAGTAATTTCTTAATGGCATTAGAAAAATATAATAAATCGAATAAAATCCTTTGGTTACTGAGGTCCGACCCGGGGAGGGACCCGGGTGCGGGCGAGTGCGTAGAGTAGTAGCCCGGCTGCGAACAGGGCTCCGGTCAGTTGCAGTGACCCGAGCGTTGTTTGTGCCGCTACCCAGGCACAGAGTATGAAAGCGACCAGCGGTATGCTGTAGCCGCCCCACAGCCGGAACGCGTGTTCGCGGGCTTCGCTGTCGGCCGCTCGACGGATGATCGGCAACGCGGCAATGCACAGCAAATAAACAATGAGGCGCATGAGCGAACTGCCTGCCGCCAGTTTCTCGAACGTGCCGCTCAGCGCAAAGATGAGCGCCAGCGCGCCGAGGAACAAAATTGAATTGCCGGGCGTATTGTAGCGGTCGTGAACCTGGCCAAACCAGCCGGGCAACATACGTTGCTGCGCGAGTGCAAAGGTCAGGCGCGGCACCGTCAGCATAATAGAGGCGAGGTTGCCGCCTATGGAGAATACTGCGGCAGCAGTGATGACAATCGCGCCTGCTGCGCCCGCCAGGACGAATCCGATATCAACCAGCGTCGCCTGGTCCTTGCCGACTTCCGGTAGCACCGAGACGTACACGAGCACGATGAGGAAATAGAGAATACCGGTGGCGACGACCGTCCCGACCAACACGCGCGGCAACGTATAGCGAGGCCGGTTGGTTTCTCCTGCGGTGATCGTGCCTGCCTCGAAACCGACGTATGCGTAGATCAGCAGCAGCATGGTGGCGCCGGGGTCCTCGATGGTCGGCAGGCTGGCCGGGAAGAGAACATCACCGCTGACGTAAGGTAAACCGATCAGGATCAGCAGCAACAATGGCATAATCTTGAAAACGGTGAACAAACCAATCGTGCGCACACCGTCGCGCACTCCGACATAGTTTGCCCACGTCAAAGCGGTACAGACCGCGATGATTACCAACGCACGCCCAAAGCCTTCAGCGAACCACGGCCAGATACTGCCGAGATAAATCGCCATCACGGTACTGTTAGCTGCGAATGCCGTCATGCGGCTCAGGTACAGGAACCAGCCGGCCGTGAATCCGGCCAGTGTCCCGAATGCGGCCGTCGTGTAAAGAACCGGCCCGCCGGATTCGCGGAAGTAACTGGAGAGTTCCGAGTAGGTAAGAACGACGGTGATGATCAGCAATGCACAGGCGAGAAAAAGCCAGGGACTCAAAACACCGGCATTTGCAGCAACGGAGGCAGGCAGGGCAAAAATGCCGGCACCGATCATGGAATTGAGGATGATCAGCCCGGCGCCGACGAAACCGATTCCGCGCAGCAACTGGCCGGTAGAGCCAGAGATATTCTTATTATTCAATGTGCCCCCGTCATCGTGGCGGTTAGCGTGATCCTAGGGAGCCGGTCAGGATATTGCAATCTTCTGTGCGGGATGCAAGCGCAGGTAGCTTTGTTGACTCGCGCCCTGCCCGCGAATTGAGAATACGTAGGTAGTGCCGGGGTCGACGATTCGTGCTTATGCCGGAACCATACCTACGAACTTTCGACCCCGGCACTACCTACGCGTTCGCGCGCAGGGCGCGCTCCAACATTGCTCCTGTAGGACCCCGTATCACGGGCGATAACGCGCATCCGTCGCTCACCGCACAATAAGATCCCGCGGCGCGCTGGTGAGAAACTCGCAACCAGTCTCCGTCACTACAACTGTGTCCGACAGAAACGCATCCCCTTGCCCGGTCCGCATGAGCCAAGACATCAGGTGGAATGCCATGCCCTGTTCGATCACCATATCCGATCCCTTGCGTAGCCCGCGTGGTACACCCGATCCCGACCAGCTCGGCGGAAAACCTATACCCACAAGATAACCACAGTGATGGCGATGATAATGATCGAGACCCGCGGCATCGATGCACCTCTTCCATGCCTGGTAGACGGAGTCTGCAGTGACGCCGGGGCGTATCGCGTCCGCTGCGGCAAGTTGTGCGTCGATGCAGATCTTGCTGGTGCGTTGCGAACCTTCGAGCGCCTCACCGATATGCACGAGTCGACCGACCGGCGCGTGATAACGCCAGAAGCAACCGGACATCTCGAGAAACAAAAGGTCGCGCGCCGACAAACGATCGCTGTCCCACGTACCATGCTCATGGTCGAGCGTGCGCGTGGAGCGAATGAGCGGCACAAATGCCGGGTAGGTGCCGCCACGCTGGATCATCGTGTGATAGATAATTGCAGCTACATCGCGATTCGGCACGCCGGGACCGGCCATGGCGGTACCCGACATCACCATCGCATCGGAGATCTCCGCAGCAAGTCGCGTGCACTCCAGTTCAGCCGGTGACTGGATGATGCGGCAATCATTGATCAGGTCGCCGGCATCCGACCAATGCACGTCCGACATCTTCGTCACAAATCCCTCGGCGGTCTTGTACGGCAGGAACGAACTGTTCTTTTCGAACGCAACACGTGCCGACGAAAGGCCAAGGTCCTTCAATGCCTGGCAGGTGACGAGTACAGGTGCGGACAGGTCCAGGTCACGTTCGTCGTTGGTGTGAATCGAAACCCCGAGACTCATTGATGTCGGCATCAGTCCGCCACCTTCCGGCTCACCGGTTGGTGACGAAAAAGCAATATCTGCCTCGCGGTCGCGCGGTTGGGGCAGGGGATCGATGCCGTCTGAATAAGGGTAGAAGCGCACGTGCGGAACGACCTTGTCGCGCGTGATGGCCTTTTCCATGGCACGGATGATCAGCACGGGTTCCTGGTCAAGCGGCAAAATGAGCGATGTGTAGGCGAAATAGCCCTGGTGATTCAGCCCGGTTAGATAATAGATGTTCTCCGGGTTGGTGATGACGACGGCATCGAGATTGTGCCCGGCAATCTTTGTACGAACACGCGCTATGCGCTCATTGAATTCCTCGTCGGTAAAAAAGCGCATGCCGTCCGGGTGCCGATAGCTATCGGCTTCAGTTGCTCGCTTGGCTTGGGTCATCGTACTTTTTCCTCCTTACAGCTGCGTATTGACGTTGATCAGTCGTGACAGGAAATCGCGGCAGTCGTTCATTACCTTCACAGAAACATATTCATTCGGTTGATGCGCCTGTTCGAGAAGACCCGGGCCGCAGATCACCGCTGGAATACCGGCATCCTGAAAAAGTCCGCCTTCGGTGACGAACGGCACTGCGTTAAAGGTCGGCTCCGGCGACCGGATCAGTCGCCGCAATTCTGCGACGATCTCGTTGTTAGCGCCGGCTTGCAGGCCGGGCACTCCGGCAACAATGCGTGTGTCGACCGTAATGCCGGGCATATCTGCGCGTATGGACTCCGAGAGTCGTTGCAGTTCCTTATATATGGACGCGGCGTCCTGGCCCGGCAGATGACGAAACTCCCAGCGTAGCTCGCACCATTCCGGAATGATATTCACCGCTGCGCCACCCTCGATGATGCCGGCATTGAAGGTCGCGGTCGGCGGATTGAAGCTGGCGTCGGACTCACGCGGCAGCGCCTGTTGAATACCGGTTGCGAAGCGCGCCGCGAACAAAATGGCGCTCGCTCCGAGATCCGGGCGACTGGAGTGCGCCGGTTTGCCGTGTATCCGCGTCACGATGTTCTGGATGCCCTTGTGCCTGGTCACGAGTTGCATGCCGGTCGGCTCGCCGATCAGTACAAAGCGCGGCTTGTTCGCCAGCGAAAGGAGTTCTTCCTGCAGCGCCTTCGCGCCGTGACATCCGGTTTCCTCGTCGTAGGTAAAGACCAGGAGCAGCGGCTTTGTCATATGCTTCGCATCGATGGCAATAGCGGCGGCGATAGCAAGCGCAATAAAACCTTTCATGTCCGACGTGCCGCGCCCGTGCAAGTAACCGTTATGCTCCACGAGCTCGAATGGATCGCTCTGCCAGTCCTGCCCACTCACCGGCACGACGTCCGTGTGGCCCGCGAGTGCCAGGCCACCCGGCTGGTCCGGGCCGATGCGCGCAAGAAGATTCGCCTTGTCGCCCTCGGCGTCGTAACGGCGCTCCGTGCGAAAGCCGTGCTCTTCGAGGAGACTTTCGGTGTAGTCGATCAGGGGAAGATTGGAATCGGCCGAGACGGTCGGGAAGGCAATCAGTTGCTGCAATATCGCGTAATAACTGTTGCTATCCATCATTCGCCACGCGGCGAATCTGTTCGGCGAACTGGTCGACTTCGCTCTCAGTCGTATCGAATGAGGTCATCCAGCGCACGATCGACTGCGGCGTATTCCAGACGGCGAACACCGTCACCGCTTGCAGTTTTGCGATGCATTCGGGCGGCAGTTGCGCAAATATTGCATTGGACTCAACTGGCGCGACGATGTGCAACGAATCGATATCATCTATAGCGGCTGCGAGTCGTGTTGCCATGGCGTTCGCGTGGGCGGCGTTGCGCTGCCAGAGATCAGTAGCGAGCAACGCCTCGAACTGCACAGCGATGAAGCGCATTTTGGCTGGCAGCTGCATTGCCTGTTTGCGAAAAAAAGCGGCGGTTTTGGCCAGCTCCGGGTCAAAGAAAACGATCGCTTCAGCGCCCATCAGGCCGTTCTTCGTGCCGCCGAAAGACAATATGTCTACACCGCAATCGGCCGTTATCGCTTTGAGTGGCAAATCGAGCGCGACGGCGGCATTACACAACCGCGCCCCGTCGACGTGCAGCAAAAGATTATTGTCGCGGCAGAATTTCACCAGCGCCGTGAGTTCGGCGAGCGTGTAGACTGTGCCCCACTCCGTGCATTGCGAAACCGTCACAACGCGCGGTTGCGTGCGGTGCACCATGCTGGTATCGGCGAGCAGGGGTGCGATGAGCTCGGGCGTCAGTTTTCCTTCGCGCGTCGGCGCGGGGAGAAGCTTCGATCCGATGAAGTTTTCCGGCGCGCCGCATTCGTCGCGATGCAAATGCGCGCAGTCTGCGCAAATGATGGCTTGGAAGGAGTGGAGCACACTTTGCAGTGCCACCACGTTGGCACCCGTACCCGTGAGTGCAAAAAAAATCTCGGCTTGCGTGCCGAAGTGTTCACGGAGCGTTTGCCTGGCGCGCTCCGTGTACTCGTCGTGCCCGTACGCCACGACGTGGCCGTCGTTCGCGGCGACAATGGCCGCGATTACCTCCGGGTGCGCACCGGATGCATTGTCACTGACGAAATACTTCATTATACCCCTCACTACCAATGATCGAATCAGGCTCAAACCGTACGTCCATCCCTGTGGTGCTTGACGACTTGTAGGAGCCTATACAGCGGGCAATCTGCACCCAAGGATAATCGTATGCATATTCTCGGATTCAGGCGTACACTATGAAGGTTATCAATTACAACAATAAATCAGGGAAAAATCATGATCAGAAAATTAACCGCGGCACTCGCCGTAGCTGCCGGTGCGATTGCGCTAAGTACAATGGCCATCGCGCAGGATCACACGCGCAATTGGGATAACGGTCACGTGGTCGCGGTGACCAACGTGCATATCAAGCCGGGCATGCTCAATGCCTATATGAACGATATCGGCAACCTGTGGCGCAAGGCCAACGAATACCAGAAAAAAGACGGCGACGTCGTCGATTTCAAGATCTACAGCAATACTGCACCGAGAGAAGGCGAAGCCGATTTAGTTTTGACAGTCACCTACAAGAACTGGGCGGCGTTTGATCGCGGCATCGAGTACTTCGAGGAAATGTCGGAAGAGTTGATGGGATCGCTCGATAACATGCGGGATGCGGCTATCGATCGGGAGTCCATTCGTACGATCGGTAGTACGTTCGTGTTGCAGGAAATGAATTTCAAGGATTGAACGAACGAAATGCAGGATTGAAGCCCCACCCGCGAGCGGGGCTTTTGCACAGCTCTGGCCTCAGCCCGTGTCAGGTAACAGCAGCATTACCCGAATAGCCGACATATCCAGTTCAGACGTGTTGTCCGGTTCGAATTCGGCGCTGTAGCTTGAGGGGGACACCCTGATAAATCGCCGGAAGACGCGCGAGAAGTAGGACGCGTCATTGAAGCCTACCGAGTACGCCACTTTCGTTACGTTGGCACTTGGATTCCGCAACAGTCGACAGGCTTCCAGGATCCGGTAACGCAGCACGTAATCCTGAAATGTCAGGCCGTAGGTTTCGTGAAATGCGCGGCTGAAACGGAAAGTCGTCATACCACATGTGTCGGCGACTTCCTCACTGCGAAACTTCTCGCGGAACTTTTGCTTCACAAAATAGATGGCGGGCAGAAGGGTGACATCGTCGACCTTAGTGCGATGCGGAATTTCTGTCGGTATCGGCACTGTGAAGTTAAGCGGCGCGCGTGACCGTTGATTGGCGCAGACGTTCGACATGCTGCGCAACGCTTGAGACGATCGCTCGAACTCGCCCCTCGATACAGGCTTCACAAGATAGTCCAGGACTCGGCTGCGGAACGCCCATACCGCGAGCGCCTCAGAGTGCTGAAGCGTTACAAACAGAATCGGCATCGAGGGATACGTGGCATTGGTTTTGCGGACCAGCTCGAGTGCCCGCCTATCGGGGTAGTCAAGATCGAAGCAAACGCCATTGATTCCGCCACGCTCGATATCCTGGAACAGATTGGCGGAATCGTCGCAGACCCGAATGTCACAGGCGTCCGAGAACACGGCCGGCAGTTCGGCGTGTCGTGAAGAGATGGTCAGGTCGACCCAAAGCAGTACTGGTTTCGGCATCTCGGTCCAACATAAGAATCCCCACGCTAAAAGTGCCTTATTCCCCGTAAAAATACCGTGCTTGGCGTCACGAGACAGATCGGACATAAGTCCGAACACGAACGCCTGATTATGTTCACAGCCACGCCGAGAGCTATCCGCAGCTGGAAGTGTTTCGGTTCGGTACCCCGCCTGTTCCGGGCATCCGCTCCGCAAGATAGTTACGCAAATTCACAACATAGTTCTATTTGAGCTTATCAGGCTCGCCTACCTTGTCAGCTACCAGGGGGCATTGTGACCGAGTGCGCGAAGAACAGATTCAAGAAGACATCGCCATTCGCCGCAGTCGCTCCAGGTAAAAAAGTCAAAAGTCATATGACTACAAAAACAAGCAAGGAGACGACAATGAAGACGCAGGTAATGAAGTTCCTCCAAGAAGAGGAAGGTTTGACGATCGTAGAGTATGCGGTCGCCGGAGCGCTGATCAGTTCGGCTGTGGCGCTGGCGTTTACGGGGCTGGGTGAAGCTGTTCAGGCAAAGATCATCGAGCTGACTGGTTTCATCACGCCGTAAAGCCAACTGAAGTGCTGGCAGGTCCGACGCGACCTGCCAGCTCCTCATCCGAGAGCAGATTCAGACAATATTCGGTTTACCAGATATCGTGACTATGAACTACGCAGACCCAATAGAAATGACAAAAGTCTTGTTGCTTTTGTCATTGGTCCTTTTTTGCAGCATCACAGATTTAAGCATGCGGCGTATACCGAACGCCGTACTGTTGCCGGCACTAATGACGGCTTTCTTCCTTAACAGCGTAGCTGGCGGAATTGCCGGGCTTATTGACTCGATTGCCGGGTTAGCTTTAGGCATTCTGATGCTGTTGCCCATGCACGTTTTCGGACGCATGGGTGCAGGAGACGTAAAGCTTCTGGGCGTAGTAGGAAGCATTCTGGGCGGCTGGGGCGCGATCGTCGCAGGCCTTGCAACAATGATGGCGGGCGGACTGCTCGCTTTAATATATGTCGTCTGGATTTTTCTCAAGCCAGGTTTGATTGAGCGCGGGACGAAAATCGCATGGTGGATTAGCGGGAAAGCTGAGCCCAGTCGAGAAAATGCGTCATTTCAACTGGTCCGTACGACGGAGATTCCATATGCCGTTGCCGTCGCAGTCGGCACCGTCGCGACGCTGTACTACATGGACTTGTTGTCTGGCATGGGGGCTGCTTGAACATGGAGACTCGACAGAGCGATCGGTCCAACTTGCGCATGGACGATCTGGGCCTCGCCCGGGTTGCGAAACTGGCGCCGCGACCAACCAGTTTGCAGGACACCGGCCTGTCCGAGACATTTATTGGCGACCTCATTTCGAAACACATTCTCGATCGAGGTGTTCTTACTATCGGGGAGCTGAGTATCGCCTTGGCCCTGAGTGGTTCGATCATTGAGAGAGTGCTCAATTTCCTCCGTAGTGAGGCACGCGTTGAAGTTCGACCAACCAGGGATGTCAGCAAAGGACTTTCCTACGCGCTGACAGAGCGTGGACGTGCAGCGGCGCTGGACGCCATGATGCGCAGCGGTTATGTCGGTGCAGCGCCGGTCCCCCTGAAGCGCTACGCACAGATAGTTCGGGCCCAGACGGTACATGCACGAACTGTCACGCAAAGTGAAATGTATGCTGCATTCCACGACGTTACGCTTGATCTGGCGCTGCTGGACAAGCTTGGACCGTCGCTGAACTCGGGCCGCGCAATATTTCTCTACGGGGCTGCCGGGACTGGCAAGACCTACATTTC
>JBGTHC010000159.1:0-3078 GCA_041746375.1 Woeseiaceae bacterium | reverse complement strand
GCCGCCGTCGATGCGCTTCCAGCCGGAGCCCACCTTGACGGTCCTCGTTCCATTTCCCCTTGGATTGACGAGCACCAGTCCCTTGTCGAATTCGCGGCGATACACGCCCAGCGACCAGGCGCTCGTCTGCGGCGGATTTTTTGGGTAACCGAGATATCCAAGTTTTGCGGCAGAGTGGACCTTTCCGCCGAAAAACTCGTCGTACTCCGGATGCAGCTGTCCTGGCGCCATGACGGCATAGTAACCATTATCCATCAGCGCTGATGTCAGGCCGTAACGGTTTGCCTGTAAGACAGTCATATCCGGATTGTCATTCAGAAGATCTTCTTTTAGCTCGCTATGGAAAATGACAATCTTGGGAGCGCCCGCTAGCTTCATACCCAGTCGGTACTGCTGCATCACTTTCTGCCATCCGCCCTGCTGACGGTCCTTAAGCATGATGTGCTGAATTATGCCGCCATCGTGTACGCCCTGAAGGGGCCAAGGATTCGGTTCGGACGCGCTCGTCAGGTTGCCATACTGTCCGATGACGAATCTCGACGGCTGGACTTTTTTCCACTCAGTGACGACGGCAGTGGCGCCATCTACGACCCAGTTGCGCGTCCTCAGTTCTTTGGGCGGATCATTAAGCTTGTCGTTGTTGTAATCGGCATTGGATGGCGCGTAAATAGACGTCGAAATGTATTGACTGTCCAGGTAGACGCCGTCCCAAGCGCCCTCTTTCAAGCCGCGCCCCTTGTTATAGCCCGAAGGAGCAACCCAGCTTCCGGAATCAGTCGGCGCGGCATTCCAGTACCGAACTATCCATTGCGGCCATTGCAGACCGGCCTTGTCAGCTTTAGTCTGCCGGCTAACGTTGATTTGATATTTGCCCGAGCTGAAGCCCTTGATGTGGTTTCCGGTGGTAGTCCGCTTCCACCAGTCGCCCTTTCCCCCGCCGCCAAGCTCCGAAGAGAGCTTCTTGTGAATCCAGTCCGGGGCATTAGCATCCAGTTGGTTGGCGTTCATGTACTTGAGCAGCTTGACCTGGGGATTGTAGGACTTGATGCGAGCTGGCAGGGTCGCCATGTCGAACCCGTCGAGCTTCCACGTGCGATGCGTTGCCAGAATCGCGACATGGTGCTTGGCGATGTGGCGCGAATCCGCGTCTATCGCACCGTTCTTGATCAGGGTTCCATGCGGCCGCGCGGCGATGCGCGGGTAGGCAGGGTTGAACTCTGCTGTGTAGGCCGGCGTCGCCGGTACAGAAGCCAGAAATCCGACAATTCCACCAACAATCAGGCACTTCCAGCCTATTCCGAAATCCATTCGCATCTTCGTGTATTCCATTACTTGACCCCCGATATGACAAAAAGTCGAAAGAATGCCCTGCCGGCACGCGAGCCGCCTGACAGACATGAGTTGCTAGTGCCCCCGCAGCAATGCGCACCGACAATTGTCGGGAGGGCGTTGCTCGGCGATTGAGGCGCGACCTTGTCACATAACCAGAGTCGGAAAAATGGGGAGCATGTCGCAGCATAGCGACAAGTCCTACAGCGATTCGCGTGTTGCGCCTACGTGCGCAACGATCCTTCTATGTCGAACGGCGACGCCTCAGCAGCAACAAGCCGATGAGCAACTCAAGCGCGCCGGTCGCGCCGCCGCCGCCGGACGAAGGCTCGGCGCGGGTCGTTGAAGTAAATGTCCCCGATCCGTCGCCGACCCTCAAGGTTGTCGTTGTCGTGGCGGAGTACTGCGCGGACGTGGTGTGGCGGGCACACACGGTCTGGCCGTTGCTGATCGTGCCGGGAGCGCTCGTAAAGGTCCCGTTGCAGCCTATGGAGTACTGGCCGTTTGAGCTGTTGATCACAGCGTCGGTCTCGATACCCGTGATGGTTATGGTGTTTGACGTTGCCTGCCTGCCGGTATTCAGACCGGTTTGACTGGCGAAGCTGAAGGGATCGGGCATTACATCGCAGGCCCGACGCGTGAAAATGGCACTCGCTGGTATCGTCTGGCCCGACACTGCGACTTCAAGTGTGTGCTCCGTGCAATCGGTAATGCCCGATGCAATGGTCAGCAGGTGCTCGTTGTTCAACAACTGCGAGAGCGTTGCGTAGGCTTCCGCGATTTGCACATCGTTCGGTGCCGGCAGGAAAGTACCCCCGGTCTGCTCCGCAAGATTGGTCATCCGCTCGATGCGATTGGGTCCGTTGAAAGAGCCCACACCGATTGTGAAGATCGGAATACTGTTGTCGTTGGCAAGCGAGATCACTCCGTTCTCAGTCGACACGGAGCTGTTCTCTGCGGCGTCGCTGACGAGGATGATCGCTTTTGGTCCGGCCGGGAGCGGATTCGGCAGCGTAGTAAAATGTTCGATGCCGACAACGAGGGCATCGTACATGTTGGTACCACCGCCCGAGTAGTCTCCCAGCACCGCCGCCTCGAGTGCAGCGCTATTGGTTCCGTGATCGATGGCCACGAACGGCTGGACGATCGAGATCCCCAACTCGCCATTGAACTTGAGAATTGCCGCGTGGTCACCGTCGTTCATCGAGTCTATGAAGGTTATAACCGCATCCTGTAAGGCAGCGAGCGCGACGTTCGTGACGCTCACGCTGAAATCCATGGCGAAGAGCACCGAGACTTTCTGGTTGGGGTCCTGGGCGGGCGGGAGCGTGAGATCCGCCGGTTGAATGACGACAGGTACGCCGTCGAGCGTGACGGTGAAGTCGGCGGCGGTGAGCCCGGCTACGGGGTTACCGTTCACATCGGTCACGGTGACGAATGCCTGAATCGGATCGGTGATGGGCTGCCCCTCGACGCGCAGATCCACATCGGCCCATGCCGGAACGGCAGCGAACATGGTAAGCAGCAACAACCAGGGCGCAGATAGTCGCGAGCGTTTCACTGATGCATCCCCCTGTACCTATGGGTGCATGCTACCAGAGACCGAGGCCTGCACGAATATCGGCCGCATGCAACTACAGCGAATTGTGAAGCACGTCTCACCGGTGCAGGCCAGCCACCAATCAGGCGTGGGCAGCCAGCATCTCGAGTATCTCGGCCGTCTTCTCTTTCATCATGGCTTCATTGCCG
>JBGTHC010000158.1:0-53390 GCA_041746375.1 Woeseiaceae bacterium | reverse complement strand
GCGGCGAGCGCTCCGGCGGACCGCATCGCTGGCCTCCCGACCAGCGGCGCGCAAACCTTTGAGCAAGGCAGCATCGGCAGCGAGCAAGGGTTCGTCGGCCGGGATGAGCGTCACCAGGCGCTGCGTGCCGGTGGCACGGCCGGGCGCCAGGCGGTAGAAGACCCGCCGGCCATCACGAAACCGATCTAGCAGTCCGGCCTCACAGAGCTGTCGCAAATGTTGCGACACGCGTGGCTGGCTCAGTCCGATGGCACTGGCGAGTTCGGAGACGCTGCATTCCCCTTGCCGGCACAGGGCAACCAGCCGCAGCCTTGCCGGGTCGGCCAGTGCTTTCAGCTGCAATAAAAAGTGCTCGGTGGCGGTTTCCATAAACATATAAATATATATTTATATAAAAGGCGGTATAGCGTACCACCTCTGCCCGCCGGGCGAAATGTAAAAAGGGGGTCGAGCCGACGAGGTCGCTTAGTGAAGGGTGTCAGAAGACGCCGGGATGGCGGCCGCGAACAAGCCATCTACATCGACGGCATCGAAAAGCCGGCGTTGTCCGCAATACTCACAGGTGACTTCGACCTTGCCCTGTTCGGCCAGCACCGAGCGGATTTCCCGCTCACCCAGAAGGCGCAGCACACTTTCGGCGCGGCGCCGGGAACACCGACAGCGGAACACAGCGCTGCGTGCCTGGAACACTCGTACATCGTCTGCGGCGAACAGGCGAGTCAGTAAATTCGGTCCGACCCCTTTACTGATGTCCGCGAGCCGCAACGTCGACGCCAGCAGGCCCAGGCGCTGCCAGTCATCTTTGGACGGATGGTCAGCGCCGGGCATTTGCTGCAACAGGATGCCTCCGCAGCACAGCGTATCGCTGACGAGCGCGAGGTGGCTCGGAATCTGCGCGGAGCGCGCATAATAATTTTCAATGCTGTCGGCCAGGGAGTTGCCGCGCACCTCGACGATACCCTGGTACGGTCGCTCCATCACGCCCGCATCGACTGTGATGGCACAACGCGCCTTTTTGACCAGGTCCGCGAAGTCAACGGGCTCAGCCAACGGTGCCGCGTTTGCCATGCCGCGTAACTCCAGCGTGCTCGTGCATTGCATGACCAGCATTGCAAGGGGGCCGTCACCACTGATTTGCAGGGTTATCGAACCGTCGAACTTGAGACTTTGTGCGATCAGCGCGCTGGCTGCTGCGGAGTGCCCCAACGTCTGCAACACCGGCAAGTCGTAGTGGTGTCCGAGCTGCATGCGTTGCCACGTAACTTGCAACTGAATGATGGCACCACGCACTTGCAAAGACTCGAACACGAACGGCAAAACGATATCGTGCTGCACTGCGTTCAGGAACCCAGTCTCTGCCGCAATATGCGATTAACTTCTGCCGGATTGGCCTTGCCGTCGGTGCCTTTCATGACCTGCCCGACAAAGAATCCCATGAGCTTGTCCTTGCCGCCGCGATAATCCGCTGCCTGCTGCGGATGGTCCTCGATGACGGCGTCTACGATCTTCTCAAGTGCGCCGGTATCCGAAATCTGCCGCAGACCTTTCGCCTCGATGACCTGGTCCGCACTACCCTCACCGGCCCACATGGAGTCGAAGACATCTTTTGCGATCTTGCCTGAGATCGTGTTGTCGTCGATGCGGGACAGCAGCCCGCCAAGCGCCTGTGGTGAAATTCGGCATTCCGGTACATCAATACCGTCGCGGTTCATAGCGGCGGACAATTCGCCAATGACCCAGTTGGCCGCCTGTTGTGCTTCGCCCTCGAAGGCGGCAGCCGTGGCTTCAAAGTAGTCAGCAAGCGATCGGCTCGTAGTCAGGAGCCCGGCATCGGCTTCCCGAAGTGCGTACTCCTCTACGAATCGTTCGCGTTTTGCATCCGGCAGCTCGGGCAGTGTCTGCCTGACAGTTTCGATAAACGCCTCGTCAATGACGATTGGCAGGAGATCGGGATCCGGAAAATAACGATAGTCGTTCGCCTCTTCCTTACTGCGCATCGGTCGCGTTTCATCCTTGTCCGAGTCATACAGACGCGTTTCCTGCACGATGCTGCCGCCGTCTTCCAGCACATCGACCTGGCGTTGAATCTCGAAGTTGATCGCCTTTTCCACGAAGCGAAACGAATTCAGGTTTTTAAGCTCGGTTCGCGTACCCAGCTCCTGCTGACCGCGCGGCCGGATCGAGACGTTTGCATCGCAACGAAACGAACCTTCCTGCATGTTGCCGTCCGAGATTCCGAGATAGCGTACCAGGGTGTGGATCTTGCGCATGTAGGCTATTGCTTCTTTCGCAGAGCGCAGATCTGGTTCCGAAACGATTTCCAGAAGCGGTGTGCCGGCGCGATTGAGGTCGACACCGGTAAACGCATCGAGCCCGGTATGCACAGACTTGCCGGCGTCTTCTTCGAGATGCGCGCGCGTGATGCCGATGCGTTTGGTCTGCCCTGCCTCGTCACGGATTTGCATTTCGCCCTGCGCAACGATCGGCAGTTCGTACTGACTTATCTGGTAACCCTTGGGAAGATCCGGATAGAAATAGTTCTTGCGGGCCAGCACCGAACGCGGCGCAATTCGGGCGTTGACCGCGAGCCCGAACTTGCAGGCCATGCGCACTGCCTCACCGTTCAGGACAGGCAGCACTCCCGGATAGCCCAGGTCGATCAGTGACGCCTGGGTGTTGGGCGCGGCGCCGTAGGCTGTTGGCGCGCCGGAAAAAATCTTGCTGACGGTCGCGAGTTGGGTATGGAGTTCAAGTCCGATCACAACTTCCCACTGCGGGCTCATTTAAATCGCTCCGGACAAGCCGTGTGCCACTCGGTCAGTGACTGGTACTGATGCGCGATATTGAGGATGCGGTCTTCTGCAAACGGGGGTCCAACGAGCTGCAAGCCAACCGGTAAACCATCGGCGAAGCCACAAGGGATCGATATCCCGGGCAGGCCGGCGAGATTGGCGCCGATGGTGTAGATGTCGTTGAGGTACATCAGGATCGGATCGTCGGCTTTTTCACCAATACCGAATGCCGGCGCGGGCGCGGTCGGCCCGGCGATGACATCGACTTTGGCGAAAGCATTGTGGAAATCCTGACTGATCAGCTGGCGCACCTTCTGCGCCTTCAGGTAATACGCATCGTAATAGCCGGCTGACAGAACATAGGTTCCCGTCATTATGCGGCGTTTGACCTCCGCACCGAAGCCTTCGCCACGGCTGCGACAGTAAAGGTCGAAAAGGTCCTGCGGATCTTTGGCGCGATAGCCGAAACGCACGCCATCGAATCGTGACAGGTTCGATGAACATTCCGCCGGCGCAACCACATAATAAGTCGGCACCGACAGGTCGAGATTGGGCAGGTCGACGTCCACCAGGCTTGCGCCCTGGTCACGAATCACATCCAGCGATTCGCGAACGCGTGCCGCACAGCGCGGGTCCAGTCCTGCGTCAAAGTGCTGGCGTACGATGCCGACCCGCAGGCCGTCGAGCGGCTTCGATAAAGCGGCAAGGTAGTCCGGCACCGGATGGTCGACACAGGTCGAATCACGCTCGTCGAAGCCGGCCATCACGCCGAGCAATCGAGCAGCATCTTCGGCGCTGCGCGTAATCACGCCAGCCTGGTCGAGGCTGGATGCAAACGCCACCATGCCGTAGCGGGAAACCCTGCCGTAGGTTGGTTTCAGCCCCACCGTGCCGGTCAACGCGGCCGGCTGTCGAATCGAACCGCCGGTGTCCGTGCCGGTCGCTGCGGGCACCAGGCGCGCCGCAACGGCGGCAGCGGAACCACCGGACGAACCGCCCGGCGATCGTGCAAGGTCCCATGGGTTCCGCACCGGCCCGAAGAAGCTCGTTTCGTTGGACGACCCCATGGCGAATTCATCCATGTTGGTCTTGCCGAGCATGATCGCTCCCGCTTTTCGCAGGCGTTCGACCACCGTCGCATCGTACGGTGAGATGAAGTTGCCGAGAATTTTCGAGCCGCAGGTCGTCAGCACACCGGCGGTACAGAACAGGTCCTTGTGGACGAGAGGCAGTCCGTTCAACGCTCCCGCAACGCCGTTGCTGCGCGCGCGGTCCGCGCTATCCGCCGCTTGCAGCGCCTCGTCCGCGGTTACCGTGATAAAAGCATTCAGCGATTCGCCGTGCACGGCGATACGGTCCAGCAGGGATTCCGTCAGGTCCCGTGCCGAAAACTCGCCGCCGGCCAGTCCCCGGGCCAGGCTGGACAGGCTTTGGCTGTGCCAGGCTGCGTCGTCCGTGCGCATGATTATTCGAGGACTTTCGGCACCAGGTAATAGCCGTCCCGAACGGCCGGCGCATTGGCCTGTAAGGCGTCCCGGTCAATGCTTTCGGTAACCGCATCGGGCCGCAACCGTTGACTCAACGCCAATGGATGCGCCATCGGCAAGACATTCTCGGTCGGCGCCACCTGCAACTGGTCGACAAAATCGACGATTCTCGACAGCTTGTCGACGACGTCATCGAACTCTCCGTCGCCGAGCTTGAGGCGGGCAAGAAACGCAATGTGTTGCACCTGGTCTTTGGTCAGAGACACTGGAACCAATCTCAACGTTCAGTACTAAGGTTGCCCGGAACCATACTTTCAATTCCGGTTGCGGAATACTTGAGAACGGTCCGGGTCAGACGGCGACCCCGAGGCAAGGCCTTCCAAAGCGCAGGAATGATACACCGTGCCTTGCTGAATGTCGTGCGCATTGTTAGATTACAACGTTAATTGCCCCGCGGGACTCTGGCCCCACATGTTCAAAAACATCCTAGGTTATTTCTCGAACGATCTGTCGATCGATCTCGGGACCGCGAACACGCTTATCTACTCCCGCGGACATGGCATCGTGCTGAACGAGCCGTCGGTCGTCGCCATTCGGGAAGACAGCGGTCGCGGCGGACGGGTGGTTGAAGCCGTCGGGCTCGAAGCAAAAAACATGCTCGGCCGGACGCCCGGAAACATCACGGCGATTCGCCCCTTGAAAGACGGTGTCATAGCCGATTTCACGGTGACCGAAAAGATGCTGCAGCACTTCATACGCAAGGCGCACGGCACTCGCTACTTTCGTCCGAGCCCGCGCGTGCTGATATGCGTGCCGTACGGGTCCACGCAGGTGGAACGGCGCGCTATTCGCGAATCAGCGGAAGGCGCCGGAGCACGCAAGGTGCTCCTGATTCCCGAACCGATGGCAGCCGCGATAGGCGCCGGCATGCCGGTCAACGAGGCGCGCGGCTCCATGGTCCTCGACATCGGTGGCGGCACGTCTGAAGTCGCTGTCATTTCGTTGAACGGCATCGTGTATGCGGCATCGGTGCGCATCGGCGGCGACCGGTTTGACGAAGCAATCACGAACTACGTACGCCGCAACTACGGAATTCTAATTGGCGAAGCAACTGCAGAACGCATCAAGCATGAAATCGGCTCGGCGTTTCCCGGCCAGGAAGTTCGCGAAATTTCCGTCAAGGGACGCAACCTGTCCGAAGGCGTACCGCGGAGTTTCACTCTTAACAGCAATGAGATTCTCGAAGCGTTGCAGGAACCTTTGCAAGGTATCGTCGGCGCGGTAAAGGAAGCACTCGAACAAACGCCTCCCGAACTCGGTGCCGACGTGGCCGAGCGCGGCATTGTTTTGACCGGCGGCGGTGCCATGTTGCGTGACATCGACAAGCTCCTGATGGAGGAAACCGGGCTGCCGGTAATTATCGCGGACGATCCGCTTACCTGCGTAGCGCGAGGCGGCGGTCGTGTCATTGAACTGATCGACGAGCACGGCCCTTCGGTGTTCGGCCTCGAGTGACCGGCAAGCCCAGTGACCGGAATCCGCTGGACCCTCGATTCGATCTTGCCGAACGCGCAGGTACCAGGGCCTGTTAACACTTATATGGACCGTCCTGTTGAGCCTGACAACGCGCTAATCGAGGCGCGAGGAACGCAGTTTGGTCATTCCAAATAAGCGACGAGCAACGACGAGTAGCGCGTTGTCAGGCTCAACCCGAAGGGCCGAGGGCTGTTTTCCGCCCGGCGGCGTTATAAGTCGCTTATTTAGCACGCTAAACTGCGCTCCTTCTGCCTTGCCGGGCGGAAGACAGGCCTCGGCAGGATGGTCCATATAAGTGTTAACAGGCCCTAATCTACGACGGGCTTCGCAACTGATCCTGCCCGCTTCATAGCGACTCCGATGGCGGCTGCCCGACCCAACAACCAGCATCGTTCGACCCGGACCCCGGCGCTCGGCCTCCGATTTCTGCTGCTCGCAGTCGCCAGTATTCTGCTGCTTGTCGTCGATCATCGCGAAAACCATCTCGACACCGTTCGCAAGGCACTCGGTGCCGCGGTCTATCCACTGCGTGTGATCGTCGACGCGCCGGTATCCACGTTGCGCTGGGTAAGGGAATCCACCACCGATCGCAACCGGTTGCTCTTGGAAAACAGCCGACTGAACGCCGAACGCCTGCTGACTCATGCCCGGCTACAACGATTCGCTGCACTTGAATCGGAAAACGCCCGCTTGCGGGGCATGCTTGACGCGACCAGCCGGGTACGTGACCAGGTGCAGGTCGCAGAGATCCTGTCGGTCAGTTCCAATCCGTTTCGGCATACCCTCGTAATAGACAAGGGTACCCAGGACAACGTCTTCGATGGACAGGCGATCATCGATGCAAATGGCGTTATCGGCCAGATTATCGAAGCCGGTTTGCTGTCCGCCCAGGGAGTGTTGATTTCAGATCCGGATCATGCGCTTCCGGTCGAAGTCAATCGCAACGGCCTGCGCACGATCGCTGTCGGGACGGGTGAATTCGATCGACTCGACCTGCCGTTTCTGCCCAACAATGCGGATATCCGTGACGGCGATCTCCTGGTCACCTCGGGTCTCGGTGGTTCATTCCCGCCCGGCTACCCGGTTGCAATCGTGGACAACGTGACCCGTATCCCGCAGGGGCCTTTCGCCGATATATCCGCTCGTCCGTCAGCCGCGCTTAACCAGGTGCGCGAGATCATGCTGATCTGGCCCGGCGACGTACGTCCGACGGATGTCGCCGACGATGAGTAACGAACGAGGTGCACGCCTGCCGGTTCTGTTGTGCATCGTTGCAGCCCTGATCCTGTCGATCGTGCCTATGCCGGACCTTGCCATCCGCTACCGCCCGGACTGGGCCGCCCTGACTCTTATATATTGGTCCATGGCACTACCGAGGAGCTACAGCGTCGGCAGCGCGTGGCTGATCGGGCTGGTGCTCGACGTAGCCCAGGGCACCTTGCTCGGCCAGCACGCGTTGGCGCTTTCCCTCATCACCTACCTGACGGTAAAGTTTCATCTGCAACTCCGTGTTTTTCCGCTGTCACAGATGACGGCCACGGTGCTGGGATTGCTCGGCCTCTACCAGTTCATTCTCTTCTGGATCAACGGCGTCGCCGGAACGTATGCACCCGCGGTGACCTATTGGGGCCCGGTTGTCACCGGCACGTTGCTGTGGCCGCTCATTGCCGTATTCTTTGGCAGTATTCGATATCGCCTGGCGCGTGGCAGCTAGGCCGGCGCTGACTCCATGCGATTACTGGCACCCATCAAGGATCATCACCGCGAGAAACAACTGTTCGTTGCCCGTGTCGTCATGGCGTCGGTATTTGCTGTCATGCTCATGGGGCTTGTGGTCGCCCGCCTGGTGCAATTGCAGATTTTCGACTACGAACATTTCGCGGAGCGTTCGCAAGGCAATCGCGTGCGCATCGAGGCTCTGCCGCCGAACCGCGGGTTGATTTACGACCGGCAGGGCAGAATCCTGGCCGAGAACCTGCCAGCGTACCAGCTCGAACTGATTCCCGAGCAGGTGCCTGACGTCGGCGATACCCTGCGCCGCCTTGCAGATCTCGGCCTTATCAAGAGAGAGGACATCGCAAATTTCGAGGACCTCAGCCGGCGCGGGCCGCGCTTCAAGCCGGTAACGCTGCGCTTCCGCATGAACGATGAGGATATATCCAATTTTGCCATTCAACGTCCGCGATTTCCGGGCGTCGACTTTCAGCCCCGGCTCGTCCGACATTATCCACACGGGCATCTGACCGCGCATGCAATCGGCTATGTCGGCGCACTCAGCACGCAGGACCTGGAACGACTCGACGCCACTGCCTATGTCGGTACGGCACAAACCGGTAAGACCGGCATCGAACATTCCGGTGAATCGAGCTTGCACGGCACTACCGGATACCGGCAAATCGTTACCAATGCGCGTGGTCGGCAAGTGCCGGTGGATCCCCGGGACTCATCGCAGGCACTGCTGGAAAACGAGTCGCCGAAGCCCGGCAGCAACCTCATCCTGAGTCTCGACCTGGAGCTGCAGCGCGTTGCGACCAAAGCTTTCGAAGGCCAACGTGGCGCAGCTGTCGCGCTCGATCCGGCCAACGGTGAAGTGTTGGCGCTCATCAGTGCCCCTTCGTTCAACCCGAACGCCTTCGCGCTGGGGATGAGTACGAGCGAGTTCAACGCGCTGCAATTCGATCTGGACCAACCGCTTTTCAACCGCGCTGTGCGCGGCAATTACCCGCCCGGCTCCACGATAAAACCCATGCTTGCCCTCGCCGCTCTGGAAATCGGGGCAACCAACCTGACGCGGCGCACGCTGTGCCGCGGTTTTTACACATTGCCCGGTAGCACACATCGCTACCGCGACTGGCGTCCCCGGGGTCATGGTGAAGTCGATCTGCATGACGCAATCAACCAGTCCTGCGACGTGTACTTCTACGAAATCAGCCGCGAGATCGGCATCGAGAACATGCATTTCTACCTGGACCAGTTCGGACTCGGCCACGAAACCGGTATCGATATTGTCGGCGAAAAAGCCGGCCTGCTGCCGTCGCGGGAATGGAAACGCCAGGCATTCAGCGAGCGGGCCGACCAGGTCTGGTTTCCAGGGGAAACGGTAATCGCATCGATCGGCCAGGGCTACATGCTGACCACGCCGCTGCAGCTCGCGCAAGCAGCAGCGACTCTGGCCATGCGCGGGCAACGATTCCGTCCGCACCTGGTCGTAGCCATCGAGGATCCGCTTACCGGGCAGCGACAGGAGATTGCGCCTGAACCACTGCCCGGTGTGCAAATCGACAACGAGTTCTACTGGGAGAGCGTAATCGAATCGATGCACGCGGTCATGCAAAGCGAGACTGGTACGGCTCGCGCGGTTGGGCTCGGCGCACCGTACGAGATGGCCGGCAAAAGCGGCACCGCACAGGTTTTCTCGGTGGCCCAGGACGAAGAGTACGACGATGCCGAGCTCGAAGAGCGCCTGCGCGATCATGCCTTGTTCATCGCCTTTGCGCCCCTCGAGAATCCGCGTATTGCGGTCGCCGTGATCGTGGAAAACGGGCGCAGCGGCAGTGGCGTCGCTGCGCCTATTGCGCGTGCGTTGATGGACCAGCACCTGGGGTTTGCCGAAGATGGTGTTTAGCGACTCCCAGGAACTGTTCGAAAGACGGTCTGCGCCACTTGGCAACATGGCGAGATTTCTTCGTCGCGTACATATCGACGGCCCGTTGCTGGGCAGTGTGCTGCTCCTGTGCGGCTTTGGCCTGGTCGTCTTGTACAGCGCGGTCGGCGAGAATATGGAAGTGTGGCTTCGCCAGTGCGTGCGCCTCGGAATCGCACTCATGTCATTGTTAGTCGCTGCGCAGATTCCGCCTGATGTGTTGCGACGCTGGGCACCCTGGGCCTACCTTCTGGGCCTGACTCTCCTGTTCATGGTATTGCTGCGCGGCGAGATGGGTCAGGGCGCGCAACGCTGGCTCGACCTCGGCATACGATTTCAACCGTCCGAAATCATGAAGCTGGCGGTACCGATGGTAGCCGCCTGGTATTTGCATGACCGAACCCTGCCACCCAGTGTGGGCCAGTTTCTGATAATCGCGTTGCTTATCTTCGTACCCACGCTGCTGATCGCACGACAGCCGGATCTTGGCACGTCGCTTCTGATCGCGATGGCCGGCATGCTGGTGGTCATCCTGGCCGGATTATCATTTCGACTATTGGCAATTCTGGGTGTGCTGGCGATACCCGGCGCCTGGGTTCTGTGGCATTTCATGCAGGATTATCAGCGGCAACGGGTGCTCACGTTGTTGAATCCCGACAGTGATCCCCTCGGTGCCGGCTACAACATTATTCAGTCCAAGATCGCAATCGGCTCGGGCGGCCTGTTCGGCAAGGGCTGGACCAATGGCAGCCAGGCACACCTTGAATACCTGCCCGAACGCGATACGGATTTTATATTTGCCGTAATGGGTGAAGAGTTCGGCTTGCTCGGGGTGCTGAGCCTTCTTGCGCTCTACCTGTTCATTGTTGGGCGCGGACTCATCATCGCAATCCAGGCGCGCGATACGTTTTCCCGCCTGCTCGCGGCCTCATTGAGCCTGACCTTTTTCGTTTACGTGTTCGTCAATACTGCAATGGTGACCGGCCTGGTACCGGTTGTCGGCATTCCGCTACCGCTGGTCAGTTTCGGCGGCACTTCAATGGTGACCCTGTTGACGGGGTTCGGTATTCTCATGTCGATTCACACTCACAGGAAACTGGTGCCACATTGATCAAGCTGAATTCGCACACGAGCAGGACAGCACTTGCGTGCCTGATCTTCATGTACGCGCCACCTGCATTCGTCATCGATGTCGATCGTCCCGATGTGAGCCAGTTCGTCGCTACCATGGTGTCGAAACACAGCTACGACAGCGATTACCTGATTTCCGTTCTGGACTCCGCCGAAGTCCAGCCGGCCATACTCGAGGCAATCAGCAAGCCCGCGGAAAAAATGCTCAGTTGGGCCAGGTATCGTCAGATTTTCCTCACCCGGGAGCGCATCGATGCCGGGGCCGTCTTCTGGCAACAGCATGCAGATGATTTGCAACGGATCAGCACGGAAACCGGCGTACCTGGCGACATACTCGTGGCTATCATCGGTGTCGAAACCTACTTTGGCCGCATTACCGGCAAACACCGCGTTCTCGATGCCCTGGCTACACTGGCGTTCGACTACCCGCCCCGCTCTGCGTTTTTCCTGCGCGAACTGGAGGAATTTCTGTTGCTCGTGCGCGAGGAACAAATGACGCCGACGGATGCAACCGGTTCTTATGCAGGCGCCATGGGGGCCCCACAATTTATGCCCAGCAGTTTCCGGGCCTATGCGATTGATGCCAACGCAGACGGCAAGCGTGACATCTGGAGTGACTGGCAGGACGTGATCGGCAGCGTTGCCAACTATTTTGTCGCTCACAAATGGACCAACGGCGGACCGGTAGCCGTATCTGCCTCCCTGGGTGCAGACTGGGAAGGCGCCGTGCCAGCTAACACGCTCGCGGCGAACGAGACGGTTGCCTCTCTCAAAGGCATGGGTGTGCAGTTTGCCACTGGTCTAGCCGGCGATCAGAAAGCACAACTCCTGACCTTCGACGGCGAGGATGGTGATGAGCACTGGGTCGGCTTTCATAATTTCTTCGTTATCACGCGCTACAATCGCAGTCCGATGTACGCGCTTTCCGTTTACCAGCTCGGGCAGGAAATCGCTGCTGAAGTCGCGCGCCGAAGTCAGGACCCGACGGCCGGGGTTACTGGTGCGAACGCTTCAACGGAGTAGTCATCGGTTGACGATAAATTTCGCGGAATTCTTACAAAAACTCTGTGCAGTGATATGGAATTTTCCCGGCTGGCGGCGCCATGGAACTGCCGGAACACTCGCGCTGCTGTTTCTGTCCGCCTGCGCCACAGGTCCGGTCGACGGCCCGCCGCGCAATGTCCCCGATGCCTTGCCATCCGATGCCGTGCCGCGACAGGAGCCGCGCAGTCGCTACGGCAATGGTCCGGTTTACGAGGTACTCGGGCGTCGCTACGTCGTTATGGATTCCAGTCATGGTTACCAGGAACGCGGCGTTGCGTCGTGGTACGGACAGAAATTTCATGGCCGTCCAACGTCCAGCCAGGAACCGTACGACATGCATGCGTTGACCGCTGCACACAAAACCCTGCCGTTGCCCACGTACGTCAGGGTACGCAACCTGCGTAATGGCAAAAGCGTGGTCGTGCGTGTAAATGATCGGGGACCTTTTGTCGACAATCGTGTAATCGACCTGTCTTACGCCGCTGCGCAACGGCTTGATATGGTGCAGGACGGCACCAGTCTCGTCGAGGTTACTGCCATCGGATATGACGAAGCAGAGCCCGCACAGTTGCGAGCCAGTCAACCGGGCGCAAACAACGCGGATGCGCAGCGGGACGCTACAGAAGATCGCAGGATTTTCGTGCAGGTTGGTGCTTTCGGGGATGTCGTCAATGCACGAAGACGCTACGCGGCGCTTCGCGAAGGTGGCGTCGGGCCGGCGTTCGTGCATGAGGACACAGCAAGTTCGCCGGCACTCTACCGCGTCAGAATCGGCCCAATAGCCGACGTTACGGAATACGATTCTATCGTTGCTCAACTCCAGCGGCTGGGTATTTCAGAAACACATCTGGTTACAGAGTAACGACTGCCTGCCTGTTCCCCGGGGATTTGCAAGCAGCAGTGAATTGCGCCTGCTCGATCCATTTTTTTACCACAGACGTTACAATACGGGCATCTGCGGAACACCCAACCGGCGGTCATGCGACAAACCTATCGAATTCTGTTCTTTACTCCGTTGCTGTTTTTTGCGGCGATGTTGCCGGGCGCGCTCGCCCAGGAATTGCCGGTCCCGTCACCGCCGGATACAGGCGCCAGGAGCTACTTTGCCATCGACGGTAATTCCGGCTACGAACTGGCTGCCCTGTTGCCCGACGAAACGCTGCCGCCGGCCAGCCTGACCAAGCTGATGTCGGCCTACGCGATATTCAAGGCTCTCGATGAGGAGCAAATCAGCCTGGACGACCAGGTTACCGTCAGCGAGAAAGCGTGGCGGACACCCGGTTCGAGGATGTTTGTTGAAGTAGGCACGAGAGTGACCATTCGTGACCTGCTGATGGGGATGATCATCCAGTCAGGCAACGACGCCAGTGTTGCGTTAGCCGAGCATGTTGCCGGCAGCGAATCGGTCTTTGCCGCAGTGATGAATCGCTATGCGGCAGCACTGGGCATGAATTCGAGCAACTTCGTCAATGCGACGGGTTTGCCGGGCGAGAATCACTATTCCACAGCCCGTGACATGGCGATACTTGCGCAAGCGATCATCAATGAGTTTCCGCAATACTACGAATGGTATTCGATTCGGGAATTCACCTACAACGAAATTACGCAGCAAAATCGAAACGCCCTGCTGTGGCGCGACTCAAGTGTCGACGGCATGAAAACGGGGCACACCGATGCCGCAGGATATTGTCTCGTTTCTTCCGCCAGCAGGGACGGCATGCGGATTATTTCAGTCGTTATGGGCACTGCAAGTCCCAAGGCACGACTCGATGGTAGCCAGGCATTAATTAACTACGGCTTTCGCTTTTACGAAACGCGCCTCTTGTACAAGGCCGGCGAAACCGTCGCGGACGCGCGCATCTGGAAAGCCGCCAATGAGTTCACGCCGCTCGGTCTGCCCGAAGACCTGTACATTACCGTACCGCGCGGCAGCTACGACAATGTCAGTTCAGTACTGAACATGCCGTCGGTGCTGGTCGCTCCCGTTGCCCAGGGCCAGCCCCTGGCAGAACTCCAGGTCAGCCTGAACGGCGTAGAACTGGTCAACGAACCGCTGCGCGCACTGCATGGCAATCCATCCGGATCGATCTGGCAACGTACGGTCGACGGCGTGATGCTCTGGTTCGAGTGAACCGTTTACCAGACCAGGACCTGACAGGTAATGAGCGAATCCTTGCTTGAGTTCCCATGCGAGTTTCCTGTGAAAATCATGGGTCGCGACGAACCGGAGTTTCGTCAGGCCGCGCGCTCCGTGGTGGAAAAGCACGCAGGCAAACTGGACGACGATGCAGTTCGCACCTCTACCAGCACCAACGGCAACTTTGTTTCGATCACGGTAACGATCACTGCTACCAGTCAGCAACAGCTCGATGATATCTACCGTGACCTGACGGCGCACGAGCAGGTCCTCGTTGCGCTATGAGTTATCCCGCATACCCGGCAGGGATAATCACTCGGGTAGTGGTTCGTTCGCTCGGGAAACGCGACTATGAACCGGTTTGGAGGGCCATGCAGCAGTTCACGGACACCCGCAGTCCGCAAACTCCCGATGAAATCTGGTTTACGGAACATCCGCCGGTATTTACGCTGGGACTGAACGCGAGCCGGGAACATCTATTGTCACCCGGTGACATTCCGGTCGTGCAAATCGATCGGGGCGGCCAGGTCACTTACCACGGACCCGGTCAATTGATGATCTACCCACTGATCGACCTGAAGCGCGCCGGGCTCGGCATACGTAACCTGATAACCGGTCTCGAGCAGTCTGTCGTCGATCTGTTAGCTGAGTTTTCCATAGACGGGTTCAGCAGGGCCGATGCGCCCGGTGTCTACGTCAAAGGACAAAAAGTGGCAAGTGTAGGTCTGCGCGTGCGGCGTGGCGCGAGTTATCACGGCATGGCCTTGAACGTGGATCTTGACCTCGAACCTTTCTCGCGCATCAACCCCTGTGGCATGCGCGAACTGACGGTCACGGACCTGCGACACCTGGACGTTGAAATCGACCTGTCCAGCGCTGCCGGGCAGCTACTTGAACATCTTCTCAGGCATCTGCGATTGCAAATCGCTCGTTGAGTTGCTGCAAGCGTTCGGTGGTGCCGACGTCCTCCCATGAGCCCGCATAGATCTCGCCACTCAGTTCGTCGCGATCTGCGGCCGCCTGCAACAGCGGCGCGAGCGGAAATCGGCCGGGCGCGCAACCGGTGAACAGCGACGGACGATAAAGGCCCATACCGCTGAAAGTATAACGTGGCTCAGCGGCGCATCGGACCCGGCCGACGCAGAGGTCAAAGTCGCCTCGTGTCTTGAATTGAGGCGTCGGCACCAGGATCAGGTGGGCAACACAATCGGCGGCCATATCGACCAACGGCAGAGGCATGTCCGAGAACACGTCCGCGTTGACAACCCAGAAGGGTTCGTCACCGAGCAGAGGCAACGCCCTGCAAATGCCACCACCGGTTTCGAGAACTTCCTCGTATTCCGGGCTGTACACAACTCTTAAGCCGAAGCGGCTGCCGTCGCCGACGTGTTCCGCGATCATGTCGCCGAGCCAACCGAGATTGATGACAACAGTATTTACAGCCGCGTCGCGCAATCGCCGCAATTGCCGATCAACCAGGCTGACGCCACCTATCTCAAGCAGCGCTTTGGGTTTTCGGTCCGTCAGCGGACGCATGCGCTCACCGCGTCCTGCTGCGAGAATCATAGCTCTCATATCTGCTCCCGCAGTCGCGGCAGGCAGCGCTCGTTGATCAGTCGTCCGAGAAATGCCAGTTCGTCGTAGCGCGGAGCAATTTCCGTTATGTACTCGAGCGTGCGCGGAACGTCCCGCAAATACGAGGACTTGCCGTCCCGGTGCAACAAACGGGCAAAGATTCCCGCAGCCTTCAGGTGACGCTGTGCGCCCATGAGCTCGAAGTGTCGAAAAAATGCGCTGGCGTCCAGGTCCCCGTAGACGCTGCCATCGAGCGACGCAAAGAAAGACATCGCCCAGGCATGCACCTGTTCGGCCGGCCAGCGGATATAACAATCCTTCAGAAGGGAAACGAGGTCGTAAGTCAGCGGGCCATTGACCGCATCCTGAAAATCGACAATGCCCGGATTCTCCGTATCAGTGACGAGGAGATTTCGCGAATGATAGTCACGGTGCACGAAAACCACCGGCTGCTGCAATGCATTCCCGACCAGAAATTCGCAGCAGGAATGCCAGTCAATTTCATCGGCGGCGCTGAATTCGATCTCCAGATGTCGTCCACACAGCCAGTCGCGAAAAAGTGACAGTTCGGCATGCAACAGCAGCGCATCGTAGGCCGGCAACGTGGTCTGAAACTGACGCCCTTCGTGCTGAATTTTCTGCAGCGCCCGCAACGCGTCGCTATACAAATTCCCGGCAACCTGCGGACGGCTGCGTAACTCGTCCAGGTAGAGTCGGGTACCCAGGTCGGTCAACAGAAGAAAGCCGCGCTCGAGGTCCGCCTTGAGCACCTTGGGACAATTAACGCCGATGCGCGCCAGGTATCCGGCAACCTTGACGAACGGCCGGCAATCTTCCCGCGACGGCGGCGCATCCATAATGATGCGACTTTGCGATCCTGTTGTGACGCGGAAATAACGTCGAAAACTGGCGTCGGTGGACGCCCGGGTGACAACGCCATCCGCTAGTTCGTCGATTGCGGCGAGCCATTCCATCATCTCTTCACGTCGTGCGTCGTCCTGAACGGAATTGCTGTCGATGCGGTTTCTCCCAAAGTGGTCGACCGTTGTATTGCGGCAAGAATTGCGGCCACGAGGGTAGCAATAGGCAATACCTGATAACATTCTTTCCGTCACAGGCCGAACTTCTTACCTCACTATCAGACCGTCCTTCTCCGATTTTGTCCAGATACGCATATTTAACAGTCGCCGTATTTCTAGTGCTGGCACTTGTTCCTGCGCACGCCCAGCAATCGACAGTTTGCGAAGCACCCCCGTTGGCGCGCCCCGCTGGCGACGCTGCAAGCCCTGGCCTCGACCCGTTAGGTCCTGAAACTGTCCAGTTTCAGGCGGGCGCCATCGAAGCGCGACTGGGCGACGAGCCGAGTATGCGCCTCGAAGGCGGCGTGCTGTTGCGGCGCGGCGATCGGGTTGCCAGCGCCGAATCGGCGGATTACGACCCGGAAAGCAGGTCGATGCTGCTGTCCGGTGACGTGCAATACGCAGATCCGGGTACCGAGATCACCGGCAACTCGGCCGAGTTTGCCTACAACAGCGGTCGCATCCGTTTCGAGGGAGCGGAATTCAAGCTGGGCAACAATGCCTCGCGTGGCGCAGCGCAATTGCTCGAAATCAACCAGGACGGCACGCTGAAACTTGACCAGGTCAGTTACACAACCTGCCCGCCCGGCTCGAACGACTGGCTGTTGCAGGCCGATGACATCGATCTGGATACGCGCGCCGGCGTCGGGCGTGCGCGTGACGTCAAGCTGCGCTTTCAGGGTGTGCCGATCCTGTATACGCCTGTTCTCTCGTTTCCAATCGGTGACGCCCGCAAGACCGGCCTTCTTACACCGGAAATCGGCAGTGCCGGACGCAGTGGCAATGAGTTGCGCGTTCCCTGGTATTGGAACATCGCCCCGAACTACGACGCCACCCTGGCCCCGCGCCTGCTGACCGACCGCGGTTTTCTGATCGGTTCGGAATTTCGCTACCTGACACTGCGCAACAGCGGCTTGTTGCAGTTCGAATATCTTGCCGACGACAACCTGACGGGAACCGATCGGCATCTCATCGCGTTCGACCATGGGACGATTTTCGACAGCGGTTGGCGCAATCGCATTGATTTTAGCGAGGTATCCGACAGCGGTTACTTCGAGGACCTGGGCGGCAGCCTGAGCGTATCGAGCACCACGCACCTGGACCGCAGCATGGTGTTCGATTATTACGGCGAACATTGGTCGATGCTCGCGCGTCTTCAGGATTACCAGACCATCGACGACGCAATCGCGCCGCTGGACGAGCCGTATCGTCGCATGCCGCAGGTCAGAATCAGCGGCGACTGGCCCCGGGAAGGCTTGGGTCTGCGATACGGCATTGACGGCGAAGTCGTGTATTTTGACCGCGACGAGGGCGCCACCGGCTGGCGCTTCGATCTGGCGCCCCGGGTCGAATGGTCACTCGATGCTGCAGGCTGGTTTGTCACGCCCGGGGTAATACTCGAGCACACTCGCTACGAACTCGACGACACGACCCCGGGCCAGGCACGCAGTCTCGAGCGCACCCTGCCGATTGCCAGCCTGGACAGCGGCTTGGTACTCGAGCGGCGGCTGGGCGATGCGCGGGAATGGATACAAACCCTGGAGCCCCGCGTGCTCTACGTGCATGTCCCCTACCGGGACCAGGATGACTTTCCGGTCTTCGATACCATCGTTCCTGACCTCAATCTGGTCCAGCTGTATCGCAAGAACCGTTTTCTCGGCATTGATCGCATTGCCGATACCGATCAGCTCAGTGTCGGGGTCACATCACGGGTACTCGAAGCAGCATCCGGCAAGGAACTGATGACAGCAACCATCGGACAGGCACTCTACCTGAGCTCTCAGGGTGTGAATCTTCCCGGGCAACCGGCATTGATCAGGGAGTCGTCGGACTACATCGCAAAGGTTCGTTTCCTGCTTTACGAACACCTGAATTTCGACATCGGACACCAATGGGGCACCGGCGACGACGCTACAACGCAATCCGAGGCGCGCCTGCAATATCGACCTCAGTCCAACAAAATACTGAATCTCGCCTATCGGTTTCGACGTGATTCGATCGAACAGGGTGATGTGTCGTGGTCCTGGCCGCTGACGCAGCGGTGGAACTTCGTAGGCCGCTATAATTTTTCGTTCCGTGACGACCAGGTACTCGAGCAATTTTTCGGCCTCGAGTACGAGAGTTGCTGCTGGGGACTGCGCCTCGTTTCCCGCCGACATATCTCGACGCGGGACGGAACTCGGGATTCTTCCTTCGGTCTGCAGCTGGTATTGAAGGGCATGACCAGCGTTGGCACCGCCGCCGACAAACTGCTGGAACGTGGTATTCTGGGCTACTCGGCGGACATCGACTGATCGCCCCCTGCGGCGCGCCCGCTACGCGGGTGGGAAATTTTTAATATGTTTAAAATCAAATACTTATCAATTTTCTTGCTGGTTGCGTTCACGGCTGGCCAGAGCGTCGCCGAGGAACTCTCGGAGACCGGGGAGATGCTCGATGGCATTGCAGCGGTGGTCAACGAAGGGGTCGTACTTAACAGCGAGCTGACGCGACAAACGCAGATTATTGCCGAACGCGCAAGCCAGCAGGAGGTGCAACTGCCGCCGCCATCCGTACTTCGGGAGCAGGTACTGGAGCGCCTGGTACTGGAGCAGATCCAGTTGCAGCGCGCCGATCGGATCGGCATCCAGATCTCCGACCAGGTACTCAATTCGGCAATTGCGCAAGTCGCGCAGGAAAATAATGTGCCGTTTGAGCAACTGCCGGCGCTACTCGAAGCCGATGGCGTCGACTACGCTGAGTATCGCCGCGAAATGCGTAAGCAACTCACTCTCGACCAACTTCGTCGAATCGAAGTCACCGGTCGCATTTCCGTTGCGCCGCGTGAAATAGAGCAGTGCATCGCCGATCTGGAAGACAACGTGGTTGTGAATTCGGAATACAACCTGTCACACATCCTCGTTTCAGTCCCGCAATCTGCGACCAGCGAACAGTTCGAGGAGGCCAGTACCGAGGCATTGTTCGTTTACCAACAGTTACAGAATGGCGAGGACTTCGGCGAAATGGCGGTACGCCATTCGGACAGTCAGACCGGGCTTGAAGGCGGCAACCTCGGCTGGCGCAAGGGAGATCAGTTGCCAACCATCTTTTCGGATGTCGTAGGTTCGCTGGAGGTCGGCGAGTACTCCGAGCCGATGCGCGCGATCAGCGGCTTCCATATCGTTAAGGTCAATGACTATCGCGGCATCAATGAACGCAGTGAAGTCGAGCAGGCACGCATTCGACATATACTTATTACACCGAACGAAGTAATCGACGATGAGACCGCCAAGCAGCGGCTCGAGGATGCTGTCGCACAAATTCGCGCCGGTGAGGATTTCGGCGAGCTGGCAAAGCTTTTGTCGGATGATCCCGGGTCAGCCAACAGCGGTGGTGACATGGGTTGGCGCGGTCCCGGCTCGTTTGTGCCGGAATTCGAGGAAGTTGCGCTCACGGCGGAAATCGGCGCCGTGTCGGATCCGTTCCAGACGCAATTCGGCTGGCACATACTCGAAGTGCAGGACCGGCGCGTTTACGACAATACCGACGACCTCAAGGAAAGCAATTGCGTGCAGCGCATTCGCAACAGCAAACTGGCCGACGAGTCGGAACTCTGGGCACGCCGGTTGCGGGATGAGGCCTACGTCGAAATCCGTTCCTGACGGGTTGGCCGCCGATCCGGCAGCAATGCCTCGTCCAATAGCCGTAACTGTCGGTGAACCGGCCGGCATCGGCCCGGATCTTTGCATCGCGCTTGCCGACTCACCGTGGGTCGACCGGCTCGTCATCGTGGGTGACCCCCGTACGCTCGAGGCAAGGGCCGAGCGTCTTGGCCGGCCATTGCAATGGTCGGAGTACGCTACCGACAGCCCGGCGGCCAGGCGCCTCGAAGGTGGTCTGCAAATCTTGCCGGTGCAGCTACCGCAACCCGGTGCCTGCGGCACACCGCATCCGGCGAATGCGAGATCCCTTTTGGCTGCGCTCGAATGCGCAACCGACGGCTGCCGGCGTGGACTTTTCGCCGCTCTGGTAACCGGACCGTTGCAAAAAAGCGTAATCAACGACGCCGGCATTGCTTTCAGCGGACATACCGAATTCCTGGCGCAACTGTTGTCAGCTCCGCGGCCTGTGATGTTGCTGGTTGCAGGTCCGTTCAGGGTAGCACTGGCCAGCACGCACCTGGCACTCCGGGACGTGCCCGATTACCTGACGCGAGCGCGCCTGCGCGGCGTGCTCGAGGTGCTGCACAACGACCTGCAGGCAAAGTTTCAAATCGAGCGCCCGAAGATCCTGGTGTGCGGTCTCAATCCACACGCCGGCGAACAGGGGCACCTGGGCCGCGAGGAAATCGACGTTATCGCCCCGGTAATTCAGGAAATGCGGGATCGCGGCCTGGATGTTCGCGGCCCCCTGCCGGCAGACACCGCGTTCACGCCGAATGCCGGGCCCGCCGACGCGATTCTCGCCATGTTTCACGACCAGGGATTACCCGTCCTCAAGTACGCAGGATTCGGACGGGCCGTGAACGTCACCCTCGGCTTGCCCATTGTGCGTACGTCAGTGGATCACGGTACCGCCCTCGATATCGCCGGCACCGGCAAAGCCGACTCGGGAAGTATGCTGGCCGCCGTGGAACTGGCCGCGACGCTCGGTGACGCATGATCGCCACACATCGAGCTCGCAAACGTTTTGGCCAGCACTTTCTTAACAGTGGCACCGTCGTTCAGGACATCGTTAATGCGATTTCCCCGCTTCCGGATGACACGTTGCTCGAGATCGGACCCGGCCACGGTGTCCTGACAAAGCCGCTGGCGGCAAGCGGTGCCCGGCTGCATGCCATCGAGCTCGACCGCGACCTGGTGCCGCGGCTGCGCGCGCAATTCGCGGACAAAAGCAACGTCGTCGTTCACGAGGCAGATGCACTGCGCTTTGACTATGCGTCCATCGATTCGCCGTTGCGAGTCATCGGCAATCTCCCTTACAACATTTCGACCCCGCTGCTTTTCCGGTTGATCGATTTCCGCACGACAATTACCGACATGCACCTGATGCTGCAAAAGGAAGTGGTCGACCGTCTTGCAGCCTCACCGGGCACCAAAGCGTATGGTCGGCTGACCATCATGGCCGGTTGCCAACTGCACGTGGAGCCACTGTTCGATGTCCCCGCAATAGCATTTACCCCGCCGCCGCGCGTTACCTCTACTGTCGTTCGGCTGTGGCCGCGTACCACGGGCGCATTCGCTATCGATGACCAGGCCCTCCTGCAACGCCTGGTCACTCAGGCTTTCAGTCAGCGACGCAAGACCCTGCGCAATGCCCTGAAGGAGCTGGCGAGCAGCGACGATATGCGGGCGCTGTCGATCGATCCTGGTGCGCGTGCCGAAGAAATTCCCGTGTCTGCGTGGGTCGCGCTTGCGAATCGGCTGCGGCAAAGTCGGCCTGCGACATTGCACTCCGCATCTTGCTGCCATACCGGCGGCAATTCACGCTAGAATACAGATCCTGTCGATTCACACCCTTCCCGAAGTCGCGGATGAACAGAAACAATTGTGATATCAGAATCGAAGTAGCGACGGATTATGTCGTCGACCAGTCCGAGCCTGAAATCGGACGCTATGTTTTCGCCTATACGATTACGATTTCGAACCTCGGTGACGTCCCGGCACAGCTTCTGAGCCGTCACTGGATCATCACCGATGCCAATGGAAAAGTGCAGGAAGTCAGCGGCGATGGCGTGGTGGGTGAACAGCCGCATCTCAACCCGGGCGAGAAATTTCGTTATTCGAGCGGTGCCATCCTGGAAACTCCGGTAGGCGCGATGCAAGGCAGCTACCGCATGGCAACGGACAACGGCATCCGTTTCGAAGCTCCCATTCCACCGTTTACGCTTGCCGTGCCTGGCGTATTGCATTAGGCGTGGCCGCAATAACGCCATTACCGTATCCACAGTCGGCTTTCCCGGGTTGGTAACGGTCCGGCGCTGACAATGTCGATTTACGCCATTGGCGACATCCAGGGTTGCTACGACTCGTTCCGCCGTCTGCTCGACAAACTTGAATTCGACCCGGACAAGGATCGGGTATGGTTGACCGGCGACCTGGTGAATCGTGGCCCGAAGTCACTGAAGACACTGCGTTTCGTACGCAAACTGGGCGACGCGGCCGTCACCGTGCTCGGCAATCACGACTTGCATCTCCTCGCACTTGCAAACGGCATTGATGATGCCGGGGACCGCGGTCGCACGTTGTCGAAGGTGCTCGATGCCGATGACTGCGACGAGCTGATTGACTGGTTGCGGACGCTGCCCCTCGCACATTTCGACGAAACGCTGAACACGCTGCTGGTGCATGCCGGTTTACCGCCGAAATGGACGATCGCCAAGACACTTGCGCGGGCCGCAGAAGTCGAAGCCGTGCTGCGGAGCAACGACTATCTTGCTCTGCTGCCGAAGCTTTACGGCGACAAACCGACGCGCTGGTCTGGCAAGCTGGAAGGCTTCAAGCGATTGAGGTTTATCGTCAATGCCTTGACCCGCATTCGCATGGTGGACGCCAAAGGACACCTCGATTTTGCACACAAGGGACCACCGGGCAACGCGCGCGAGGGGCTTGTGCCATGGTTCGAGGCACCCGAGGCTCGCTGGCGAGAAACCCGAGTTGTGTTCGGACACTGGTCCGCTCTCGGCCTCGTCGTCAAGCCGGGACTGATTTGTGTTGATACCGGCTGCGTGTGGAAACGCGACCTGACCGCAGTCGAGCTCAGCGGACCCTCGCGAATCGTGCAGGTCGACTGTCGCTGCCTTTGAGTCCTGCCAACGGTAATGCCAGCAGAAATAGCAACGAATGAGAGACCACGATAAAAACTCCAGCAAGGGACTTCACGCTGCCGGCGCAGCAGCGCCCGTCGGCGCCTATCCGCACGCGCGCCGCTCGGGTAATTTGTTGTTTTTGTCGGGAATCGGGCCGCGACCGGCGGACGGCTCGGGGATCCCGGGTGTCGTACTCGATGCAGCCGGCAACGTCGTCAGTTACGATATGGAATCGCAGTGTCATGCGGTTTTCCGCAATGTCGCTGCAGTACTTGCTGCGGTCGGCGCCGATCTGGGCGATTTGCTCGACGTAACGGTCTTTCTCACCGATATCGAACGGGATTTCGCCGTGTTCAACCGGATATACGCCGAGTACGTCGGTAGCGACGGTCCATGCCGTACCACGGTCGAGGTCAATCGCCTGCCGACACCAATCGCTATCGAACTGAAGTGTATTGCCGAATGCAGAAAGTGACGCCTGGAGGATTGCGATTAAATCCCTGACTGCGTTTAATTTCCGCCGCTGGATAGACGAACATCGTCATCTGCTGCAACCGCCTGTATGTAACCAGCAGGTTTTCGAGGAGGACGACTTCATTGTAATGGTGGTTGGCGGGCCCAATTCACGCAAGGACTACCATTACGACGAGGGGCCCGAGTTCTTCTACCAGCTGCAGGGCGACATGCTGCTGAAGACGATGCAGGATGGTCAGCGGGTCGATATTCCAATCCGCGAAGGCGACATACTGCTCTTGCCGCCACGTGTCCCGCATTCCCCGCAGCGTTTTGTGGACACGATCGGACTGGTCATCGAGCGCAAGCGGCTCGCGCAGGAACTCGACGGTTTCATGTGGTTTTGCGACAACTGCAACCACAAGCTGTACGAGGAATACCTGTTTGTGAATGACATCGTCGGCCAGCTGCCGCCGTTATTCGAGCGCTTTTACGCGTCGGCCGATAACCGCCGCTGCGACCGCTGCGGCACAACGATGCCGGCGCCCGGCTGACGGCAGGCCGCAGACCTTGTCGCTGAAGATCGACATACACACACACGTACTGCCGGAGAACTGGCCCGATCTTCGCGAACGCTACGGTTACGGCGGCTTCGTCCGTCTCGAACATTCGGGGCCAGGCTGCGCGCGGATGTTCATTGACGATAAGGAATTTCGCGAAGTGCAGTCCAACTGCTGGGATGCACAGCGCCGGCTCGAGGACTGCGATAACAGCGCCGTCGACGTACAGGTTCTGTCGACTGTCCCAGTCATGTTCAGCTACTGGGCCAAAGCGGAGCACACGGCCGACCTGGCCAAACTGCTGAACGATCATATTGCCGGTCTCGTCAATGACTACCCGAAGCGCTTCGTTGGCCTGGGAACGCTGCCCATGCAGGATGCCGACCTGTCCATCCGGGAACTGGAACGATGTTGTAGCAGCCTGGGCCTCGACGGCGTGCAGATCGGCACGCACGTGAATGGCTGGAATCTGGACGACCAGCGGATCTTCCCGGTTCTGGAGGCGATAGCTGAGTCCGGTCTGGCCCTGTTCGTGCATCCCTGGCAAATGCTCGGCAAGGAACGGATGGGACTTTACTGGCTGCCGTGGCTGGTCGGCATGCCTACCGAAACAGCGTTGTCGATTTGCTCGTTTATTTTCGGCGGTGTTTTCGAGAGGCTGCCGAAATTGCGCGTAGCATTCGCGCACGGCGGCGGCTCCTTTCCGGGTCTCATCGGGCGTCTCGAACACGGTTTCAACGTGCGTCCGGACATCGTGGCGACCAGCAACGCTCAGAACCCGCGCGACTATCTCGGCCGCTTTTACGTGGACTCGCTGGTGCATGAGCCGCGTATGCTCGATTACATGATTGACCTGCTGGGCGCGCATAACATTGCGCTCGGCAGCGACTATCCGTTTCCGCTTGGCGAGCACCCGCCTGGCGCGATGATCGAATCGATGCAACTCGAGCCGGCTGTCCGAGATCGATTGCTGGCCGGTACTGCGCTCGAATGGCTTGAGCGCAAGCGCGGCGACTTCGAGTGACGGGCGTGCACCGTGATTACGGCGCCACCCGCGGCCATGCCGAAGCAATGGATCGTGACGACGATCTGGCCGCACTGCGGGATGAGTTCAACTTCCCGCAATCCGTTGCGAGCGGCCTGCCGATCTATCTCTGCGGTAATTCGCTGGGATTGCAGCCCAGGCGCGCCGTGCGCTACGTACAGGAAGAACTTGACGACTGGGGACGTTTGGCAGTCGATGGGCATCACCGCGCTCGCCGCCCCTGGTTACCCTATCACCGGCTGGCCACGCCCGCGCTGGCGCGACTGGCCGGTGCGCTGCCGGCGGAAGTGGTGGCCATGAATACGCTGACGGTCAACCTGCACCTCCTGATGGCACGCTTCTACCAACCCGATGCCTCGCGTTACCGCATTCTGATCGAGTCGACGGCCTTCCCGTCGGATCGCTTCGCCGCCGTCTCGCAGATCTGTATGCGCGGCTTCGATCCGGACGATGCATTGATCGAATGGGCACCGCGGCCCGGGGAAACCGACCTGCGCCTTGAAGACCTCGAATCGACAATGTCCGCCTGTGGCGACAGTATTGCACTTATGTTGCTGCCCGGCGTGCAGTACTACAACGGTCAACTGCTCGATATGCCGGCACTTTGCCGCATGGCGCGCCAAGCCGGCGCGGCCATCGGCTTCGACCTCGCACACGCTATCGGCAATGTGCCGCTGTCACTGCACGACTGGGCCCCGGACTTCGCAGCCTGGTGCAGCTACAAATACCTGAACGGCGGACCCGGGGCCATCGCCGGCGTGTTCGTGCACGATCGTCATCTGCAAGGCGACAGCAAGGCACATTTGCTCGGTTGGTGGGGGCACGACGAAGCTTCGCGATTCAGCATGCGTCCGGCATTCACTGCCGCACCTGGCGTCGAATCCTGGCAATTGAGCAACCCGCCTATCCTTTCTCTCGCGCCCGTCCTCGCATCGCTGGAACTGTTTGATCTGGCAACCATGACGAGACTCCGGGAAAAATCACTCAGGCTGACCGGCTATCTCGAGTACCTGCTCGAGCAATGCCTGGCAGGCCAGGTTCGTTCAATCACGCCACCGAATGCTCGTGGCGCGCAACTTTCGCTAATGGTGACTGCACCCGGCATCGACCCGCGCACAGTCTTTGCGCGGCTCGAAGCTCAACAGGTCGTTGCGGACTGGCGGGACCCGGATGTCGTACGCGTCGCGCCGGTGCCTCTTTACAACCGCTTTCTCGACGTGTTCGAGGTCGTAGAACGACTGCAGTCGGCGATCTCCGGCGGCGCTGCACCCGCGGCGCCGTGACGGTTTGACCGGATGCGATGTCCATGAGGCAGCCCGCCCACCGCAATTCCATCGATATTGCCGGCGCCGGACTTTGCGGCAGCCTGCTCGCCATTCTGCTCGCTCGTCGCGGTCTCGGCGTCCGCATCCATGAGCGGCGCCCTGATCCGCGACGCACGGCCACAGCAGCCGGCCGCTCCATCAATCTGGCGTTGTCCTCGCGCGGAATTCGGGCACTGCGCGGCGCCGGAGTATTCGATCGCGTCGAGCCACTGTTGCTGCCGATGCGCGGCCGCCTGCTTCACGCGCAGGACGGCACGACCGAGTTCCTCCCGTACGGGCAACGGCAGGATGAACAGATTTATTCGGTTTCACGTACGGAACTCAATCGCCTGCTGATCAACGAGGCCGAGCAATCGCAGTCGGTGCCAGTCACGTTCCGTCAGGAAGCCCTTGCCTGGGACAGCTCGAACAACACATTGCGAATGCGGGACGCGGATCCTCAAGAGGAATACAGCCTGGGCGACAATCCAATCATTGCTGCCGATGGCGCGGGTTCAGCCATTCGCCGGTCGTTGCAGGAAAGCTCGCTGGTCGACGCCACGGAGTCACTCTTGCCGCACGGCTACAAGGAACTGTCAGTTCCAGCGACAGCAGACGGCGGCTTTCACCTCGATCCGTCCGCCTTGCACATCTGGCCGCGCGGGGAATTCATGCTGATTGCACTGCCGAATCCCGGCGGCGACTTCACGCTAACCCTGTTCCTGCCCGCCAACGGCCCGGACAGTTTTGCAACTCTCCACAGCGCCGCGCGCATCGACGAATTTTTTGGTCAATATTTTCCGGACATCGTGCCGTTGATTCCCCACCTCGCAGAGACCTTCCTGCTCAATCCGGTCGGCGTGCTCGGCACCGTGCGTTGTCGGCCCTGGCACGTTGACGGCAGGCTGTTGCTGCTAGGTGATGCAGCCCACGCGATCGTACCTTTCCACGGCCAGGGAATGAACCTGGCCTTCGAGGACTGCATGCTGCTCGACAATATTCTCGCCGCCAGCGGCGACGACACTACGCAGGCCTTTCCGCGCTTCGATCAGCAGCAACACGAGAATGCCAACGCCATCGCCGACATGGCCCTGGAAAACTATGTGGAGATGCGCGACACCGTGCGCGACCCCGGCTTCCTCTTGCGGAAAGAGCTGTCGTTCGAACTGGAACGTCGCCTCCCCAATCATTTCATTCCCCGCTATTCTATGGTGATGTTCCACGACGAAATCCCCTACGCCGTCGCACAGCAACGTGGCGAAGCGCAGCAGCGCCTGCTACTCGAACTAACCCACGGTCGTCGAACATTACAGGACATCGACCTGGATGCGGCTGCAGCGGCGGTACGCGAGGCGCTGAGCCCGTTCGCTTAGCCTTGTGATTCCGCGTTTGCGAAAGGACCTGGTCTTCGGGAGGTTCTTTGACGGAATGGCTCCCATCGGTCCGCTTTATTTCCGCCAAAGAACCTCCCGAAGACCAGGCCCGGAAGCGTCAGCGCGACCGGCACGTTTTGAGGGCGCGGTGCTATCCAGGCTGGCGCATGCGTGCCGCAGCCACACCACGACGCAAGGTCTCGAACGGTGGGGAACCCTTTGGCGCAAATAAAGCGGACCGAAGGGAGCCATTGCGTCAAAGGGTTCCCCGGCGGTCGAGACCGATTCGAGCCACCCGCCGTGCCCGTGTTATTTGGGATCGATGCGCTCGAGTGTGCTGATGGTGAACCCGGTCGGGCGCGATTCGTTGGCGGGGAATTCTTCGACCTCAAGGACATGCCAGTCGTTGGCGCACAGCTCGGGAAAAAAGACGTCGCCGTCAACGGTTGTGTGCACTCGGGTCAGGTGGATGCGTCCGACCCGGGGGAGGAACTGCTCGTAGATGCGGCCGCCGCCGATGATCATGGCCTCCTCGTCTCCCTCGACAAGCTGCAACGCTGCCTGCGGATTCGGCACGACCTCGCAGCCATCGATGCGCAGGTCTGTATCGCTGCTGATTATGATATTGCGACGTCCCGGCAGTGGCTTGCCGATGGCTTCAAAGGTCAGGCGGCCCATGATTACGGGTTTGCCCATGGTGAGTTGCCGGAAGCGACGCAGGTCTTCCGGCAGGTGCCAGGGCAACTCCCCGTTCAGGCCAATGACATTGTTCGTCGAGGCGGCAACAACAATGGTTAGTCGCACGCGATCAAACGGCGACCGCCGCCTTGATGTGCGGATGCGATTCGTAATTCAGGATTTCGAAATCCTCGAACCGATACTTGAAAATCGAGTCCGGGCGACGCTTGATGGCCAGTCGCGGTAATGGCAGGGGTGTGCGGGCCAACTGCAGGTCTGCCTGGTCGAGATGGTTCAGATAGAGATGGCAATCGCCGCCGGTCCAGATGAAGTCGCCGACGCCGAGGCCGGCCTGTTGCGCCACCATGTGAGTCAGGAGCGCATACGAGGCAATATTGAACGGCACGCCAATAAAAATATCGGCGCTGCGCTGGTACAACTGACAGGAAAGCCGGCCCTCCGCGACATAGAACTGAAACAGGCAATGACAAGGCGGCAGCGCCATGTCCGGCAACGCGGCAACATTCCATGCGCTGATGAGCAAGCGACGTGAGTCGGGCTCGTCGCGTAGGCGTCGCATGAGATCATCGATCTGGTCGATCGTAGCGCCGTCCGCTGCCGGCCAGCTGCGCCATTGCACGCCGTAGACCGGACCAAGATCGCCGTTGTCGTCGGCCCACTCGTCCCAGATTGAAACGCCGTTGTCACGCAGTGCGCGAACGTTGGATTCGCCACTCAAAAACCACAACAGTTCGTGAATGATGGAGCGCAGGTGAAGTTTTTTCGTCGTGACCAGCGGAAAACCGCGCGCGAGGTCGAAGCGCATCTGGTAACCGAAGATGCTTAGCGTTCCAGTGCCGGTACGATCCTCCTTGCGCACACCATGTTCGCGGACATGTCGCATCATTGCGAGGTACGGCTGCATCTCAGGCCTTCACTGTTTCGGCACCGCGCCACCACGCAAGGATGAGCATCGTGGCACCGGCAACGATCATGGGCAGGCTCAGTAACTGACCCATCGTCAGCCAGTCCATCGCCAGGTAGCCGATGTCGGCATCCGGTTCGCGGAAGAATTCGACGAAGCTGCGAAAAATACCGTACAGCAGCAGGAACATGCCGGTCACGGCCATGAGCGGACGGGGCCGTGCCGAAAAAATCCACAAGATGATAAACAGGATCAGCCCCTCCAGCAGCGCCTCGTAGAGTTGCGAAGGATGGCGACCGACGCCGTTCACGCTGAAGCTCCAGGCCACGTCGGTTGGCTTGCCCCACAATTCGCCGTTGATGAAGTTACCGACGCGACCGAATCCCAGGCCGAGCGGAACCAGGGGCGACGCAAAATCGGTCATGGCAAAAAGCGGCTTGCCGATCTTGCGGCCGTATAGCCACAACGCGACAGAAACGCCGATCACGCCGCCGTGAAATGACATGCCACCCTGCGTAATCTTGAAAATATACAGCGGGTCGCTGGTGAGCTCGTCCCAGCCGTAGAACAGTGAATAGCCGAGCCGGCCGCCGACAATGACGCCTAGCATACCGTAGAAGATCAGATCGTCGACTTGCTGTGGCTTGAGGATTGAATGCGGTTGCTTCGAGCGGATGCGTGCCAGCCACCAGGCGAGCACAAATCCGATGACGTACATCAGACCGTACCAGCGGACCTTGACGAAGCCGATTGAAAAAATGACCGGATCGATTTCCGGATAGGTCAGCATGGTTGGTCGTTGGGTCTCCGTTGTCTGGAAAATGCTCGAGCTTGCGCCGAATGCCCGCCAGCGGCAGCAGTTTACCATTGCACCGGTAGCGGGTCGCCTGCCGCAATGCGCTATAGTGTCCCGTCGCTATGAAGACCCGCAAAGACAGCCATAATCGCCTCGCCGCGGAGACGAGTCCCTATCTGCAGCAGCATGCCGACAATCCTGTGGACTGGTATCCGTGGGGTGACGAGGCACTGGAAGCCGCGAGGCACGTTGGCAAGCCGCTGCTCCTTTCAATTGGTTACTCCGCCTGCCACTGGTGTCACGTCATGGCACACGAGTCGTTCGAGGATGCCGACACCGCCGCACTGATGAACCAGTTATTCGTCAACGTCAAGGTCGATCGTGAAGAACGGCCGGATATTGACCGCATCTACCAGACGGCGCACCAGCTATTGACGCAGCGGCCGGGCGGCTGGCCGCTCACCATGTTCCTCGATCCGGAAACGCAACGACCTTTTTTTGGCGGCACCTACTTTCCGAAGGATGCACGCTACGGCATGCCCTCGTTCGGGGAACTGATGAACCGCGTCGCCGCGTATTACCATGAGAATCGCCAGCAGGTGCGTGAACAGGGCGTCGAGCTTCAGGGCATCCTGCAGCGCCTGACGCCTCCGCGCAATACGCAGGACGCTTTGCCGGACGCGGCGCTATTGCAAGCGGCGCGCACTCAGATGGCTCGTGTATTCGACGCTGAACATGGCGGCTTTGGATCGGCGCCGAAATTTCCGCAGCCGTCCGGCATCGAACGGCTGCTTCGGCACTGGGCCGGCACGGCGCACGACGAACAGCCGGATATCGAAGCGCTGTTCATGGCATCCCTCACGCTGACCCGCATGGCCGAAGGCGGGCTTTTCGACCAGCTTGGCGGCGGCTTTTTTCGCTATTCGGTGGACGCCCGCTGGCAAATCCCGCACTTCGAAAAGATGCTGTACGACAACGGCCCGTTGCTGGCGCTGTACGCACAGGCCGCCATGGCAACCGGTGAACCACTGTTCCGTCGCGCTGCACTGGAGACCGCTGCATGGCTTCTTGGCGATATGCAATCGCCGGACGGCGCATTCTTTGCCAGTCGCGATGCCGATTCGGAGGGACACGAAGGCAAGTTCTACGTATGGACGCCAGACGAGGTTCGCAGCGCGTTGCCGGAAGACCAATACCTGCTCATTGCCCGCCACTTCGGAATGCAGGGCGGCGCCAACTTCGACGGCCGCTGGCATCTCACGATGCGCGAACCGCTCGAACGAATCGCGCAAGACCTGGGGCGCAGCGAAAGCGATCTGCGCAGGCAGCTCGACGAAGCGCGGTCGACATTGCTGCAAATACGCTCCGCACGCGTTGCACCGGCCCGCGATGAAAAGATTCTTGCGGCGTGGAACGGACTGGCAATACGCGGGCTGGCGATTGCCGGGCGAGCGCTGCGACGACCGGAGTTGATTGAGGCCGCCTCCCGCGCCGTCGATTTCATAGACAGCAACATGCGCGCGGACGGACGCTTGCTCGCTGTCTACAAGGACGGGCGGGCGAGATTCCCCGCTTATCTGGACGACCATGCATTTCTTCTGGATGCAATATTGCAGGTCCTGCAGGGCGATTGGCACAACCGACATCTCGAATTCGCGGTGGAACTCGCTGACATCCTGCTGGAGCATTTTCTCGACACGGAAGGCGGCGGTTTCTATTTCACGGCAGACGACCATGAAACGCTGATTCACCGGCCGAAACCGCTGTCCGATGAATCGATGCCGGCAGGGAACGGCGTTGCCGCGCTTGCCCTGCAACGACTTGGCTTTCTGCTGGGCGAGTCGCGTTACCTGCGCGCAGCGGAAGACACACTCCGCTATGCGGCAGCGTCCATGCTGGGTTACCCGCACGCGCATGTCACGCTCCTGACCGCAGTGGAAGAGTATTTGCAGCATCCCGAGATCGTGATAATCCGCGGGCAGGCGCAGGAGATTGCCAGTTGGCGTGATGCCGTGGCCGGGATTTACGCGCCACGGAGGCTGGTATTTGCTATCCCGTCGGATCTCGACGATCTGCCTGGCAGCCTGTTATTGCGAAGGGCTGTCGAAGGTCAGACGGTCGCCTATCGCTGCGTGGGCAATCAGTGCTCACTGCCGGTCACAAAGTGGGAAGACCTCGCCGCCCTCCTCGGCACTACCGACGATTCGCAGCGTTCTTAGGGAATCTCTGCATAAGTCCATCCTGGACTTCTGCAGAGTCGAAAGGGCAAAGCGCAGCTTCGCCCTTTATCCCGCGTTATCAATCGCTAGCGCGATTGACGCGGCGGGGCATCCATGCCCCGCAGGGAAGCTCCGCACACTTGTGCAGAGCTTCCCTAGTAAGCACTCAGGGTATTACCGGTTTCCGGCGTCAGTTCGCTGCCGTTGGGCCCTTCGAAAACAACCGGCACCGACTCAGTCCCCATACCCCGGTTGCGCAGTACCGCAAAGTGCAGGTGCGGGCCGCTGGAAAAACCGGTGTTGCCCGAATCTGCGATGTACTCGCCGCGACGGACGGCATCGCCTGGTCGAACGCGAATCGTATTCCAGTTCAGGTGCGCGTATTCCGCGTACGTGCCGTCACTGTGCAGGACGCGAACCAGGTTGGCGGCCGGTCCATCTCGCTCAACGTCGAGGCCACTGCGAAAATTCTGGCTGGCCACCTGGAACACCGTACCGTCGCGCGCTGCAAAGACCCCCGTACCGATCGGCATGACTATATCGATCGCATGGCGACTGTCAGCCGTACTGTGAGTGAGTGCTGTCGGGAACGCTTGCGAGATCGGATGGCTGCGCGCCACCGCAAAGGGTGCCCGGTACAACGTGTCGGGGCTGTGGAGACTGGTCGGATCACCGACTATCCAGGTATAGCGATAGCGAATCGTGGGCGCACCTGCGCTAGTGGCAGTCACGGCGAGATTCATCAACTCGGTCTGCCCTCTAGCCGGCAGGACAAAGCGCAACGGCTGATCGGCCGCAGGCTTCTCGATATTGTGCAGTTCGTCGATTCCCAGTACGAGTTCGACAGGCGCGTGGTAGGTATTACCGGCACGAAGAAATATCCGGCCATCCTGCAAGCGGTGGTCGACCGTCACTGTCGGTGATGTCGCCTCCGTCGACAACGCGCGGGTCTCGACCGCCCGCGCATCCGCCGGCGGACGATCGGAGAAAATCCACTCTCCATCGCCGCCCCGGTATTTGTAGAGCGACTGGGCATCTGCGACCACACTCACCAGCGAGACCGTTGCCAGGACAGCAACGAGCCACGCTCGGTCAGCCGATCGGAAAACGTTGCCAACCGTCAGCAGAGCGCCGAACTTCATACGCAGGCCAGTACTGGTTGTCGAGCTTGAGTGTAATGACCTCAACGGCACCATTCCAAGTCACCGTCTTCAGTCGGATAGAGGCCTGATCTCCCTTGTGCTCCACGATATCGACGAACGCCGCGAGATCCGGTGTCGGCGTGCCGTCGATTTCCACAATGCGCCGCCCCGCCCACAGGCCGTACCGTGTCGCCGGCGATCCGTAGTTGAAATACGCGACATAGACGCCTGACGGATCGATACCGCGCTGTATGGCCATCGCGCGGTGCGGATCCTGCAACAACGCGCCCGCCCACGAAACCGCACGTTGGATGCCGGCACCGTCCAATGCCACTGTATCCAGTTCGAAATCGCGCGCTTGTCCGTCCCGCCAGATCGTGACTGTCACGCGCGGCTTCTGTGCGGCCCGTTCCATTTCCCGAAAACTCGACACTATCTGGTCGTCGATAGCGAGCAGCATATCGCCGTTGCGCAGCACCTCCGCCGCCGGAGTCCCGGCCGCCACGCGACTGACACTCAAAGCGCGTCGCCCTTTCGGGTCATGCTTCTCGAGGCGCTCGATCCAGGATTCATCGAGACCCAGCTTGCGAGCCGCAAAAAGAGGCGCATAACCGAACTCCGCTTCCAGCGAATAAATCGGTCGCCCGTCACGTACTGTCTCGAGAAATTCACGCACAAGGTCACTGGCAATGCCCCTGTTCATCTGGTTCGCTTCGTTGCCGCCCTGGTAGGCAAAACTCGACCAGGTCGCCACCACATGGCCACGCCGGTCGACCATGACTCCGTCCATTTGCGCCGGTTCGTTCACCAGCGAAATACCTTCGAGGTTGGCTTCGCGGAAGCGCAGCGTACGGGACAATGGCAGGGTCATCGGATCGACCGACGCCACTGTTCCTGCCTGGCGAGCAAGCTGGTGATCGGCCTTGAGGCCCACAACCAGCACCTCATCGCCGGGCTTGAGCGTAGCGGTCGACAATACGGCAGACTTGACCGGTGTGTCCCCGATTAATGCGGGGTCGTAGGAGACGATGGCAAGATTATGCAACGGGTGTACAGATTCCACTTTGCCCATGATCTCCAACGACCCGGCAAAAGTGATCGCTACGTCGCCCATTGCCACCGGCACAGTATTGCGGTCAACGAGAACGTAACCACGTTTATGATCGAGAATCAGCCCGGTGCCGTAATAGTGACGATCTGCAACGCCAGAGACCGTGTACGGCAAATCGAAGTTGACCATAACGAGCGATGGTGCAATTGCATCCAGCCGCCGGTCGCCGCTCTCTGCAAAGCGCGTGCTGCCACCCGCAGGCTCGGGAAGTTCCGGCCCGGACGCCAGATCGCGGCACGGCCACAAGCCCGTCGTATCGTCGCGCTTGCAGTAACGGGCCGGAAACCAGGTACGGTCCATTTGCAACGAGCGTACTACGCTATTCTGCGGATCCTCGACGGTTACATAGCGAATCGTCGTTCGATCGCCATCGGCGAGCTTCGTTAATGCCTGTTCGAAAGTAGCGATATCCGTTACCGCAGTGCCACCCATTTCAGTAATGACCGCGCCACGCGGAATGGCGGAGCGCGCCAGCGTATAGCCCGGGTCGGCGACGTAGACATGCTTTATCGGTCGGTTGAAATGTCGCGCCTGCTGGTATGACAGGTTGTTTACAACGGCATTGCCGAATTCGAGGTACTCGGCGGGTGTAATGGCATGCAGGTCCGTCACCGGCAACGTAGTCGTTCGCCGCTTACCGCCGCGCTCGAGCTCCAGCGTTACTGTCTGCCCGACCTTCTCGTCGAGGATCGCCGCCAGCGGCACGAATTCCGTGATCAACTCGCCGTCAATACGCAACAGGATGTCTCCCGGCTCGAGCATATCGTCCGCCGGCGACTGCACGATGCGCTCCTGGACGGCCAGCATACCCGTCTTGCCCGGTCGTGCTTCGCGCACTGCAGTTTCCGTGGCTTCGGTGAGACCGAGCCTGCGCAACTCATCGTAAGCCTTCTGTACGAACACTGTTTGCAACGAGCCACGGGGTACCGGCTGGTCGTTCTGCAGAAGCCGCAGAGCCTCACTGATCCGATCCAGCGGCAGGAAGAAGCTGCTGGCGGCGGAATTCGCAGCTCCGGCGTTCAAGGCAACCACGCGCCCGTCTATGTCAATTACCGGGGAGCCGGACGAACCGCCCGAGGTGCTCGAGGCGGCCTGGTAATAGAACGTATTGAAGTCGTTGTACTTGCCACGGCCATAGTCCGGCGCTTCCCGATCGAGACGTGCCAGCGTGCCAGCCAGAATGGAAAGCCGCTCACCCGCGTCGTTGCCGATGACGCGAATTTCGCGTCCGATGGCCGCTGCGCCGGGTGCAAGCGGTAACTCGGCCGGCTCGATGAACTGCAGCTCTGACGGGTCATAACGAAAAAAGCCGAAGTCGTGCACCGGGTCACGATAGACGGGCTGCAGCCGAACCTCTTCGTTATTCAGAAATATGGCCTCTGCGACGACCGGACCGGGCGTCACTACGTGCCGGTTGGTCAGGATGATGCCTCTCTCCGCGTCGACGACGAAGCCGGTTGCCTGACTGGATGCGTTCCATTCCGTATCGAATGCGCGGGTGCTATCGACACGGATGGATACAACACCGGTGGAAATGCGTTCCAGCGTGCCGGCCCAGTTGCTGTCCTGCGGCTCAACCAGTACTTGCGCTTCAGCGACTACCTGTGCCTCGAGTTGCGCCTGTGCTTCACCCTGATCCTGTGCCTGCACGTCTGCTTGTGACTGTGTCGCGGTAAGGGTCCACAGTACGAGAAGCGTGAGAATCCTGTATTTCATAACTTCCTTTTCTTCCACCTGGCAGGTATCTGGGCGTTCAGACCTCGCGGCAGCGCGCCGGTTCATTATGCATGTGGCCGATGTCGGAGAACCCGACGCCGTCCGCAAAAAAAGCGGCTGCCAGTAAAGCTCGGTGAGTTCGGGTCAGGTGGACTTGAAAGCGATATCGAGCTGACGCGCGGCCTTGACATCGTCCAGGCGCCGCACCGGCATGCTGTAAGGTGCCCCTTTCAGTTTTTCCGGTGACTCCCGCGCATCGTCGGCAATCGCGATCATCGCATCAGCAAAGCGATCGAGCATTTCCCGTGTTTCAGTTTCGGTCGGCTCGATCAGCAGGCATTCCGGAATCAGTAATGGAAAATAGGTCGTCGGCGAATGGAAACCGTGATCGAGCAGTGCCTTGGCCACATCCATTGCAGTAATGTTCATAGTCTTTGCCTGGCGCTTGAGTGTAATGATGAATTCGTGGCTCGCTCGCCGTTGTGGAAACGCCGGATCGAAACCCGCCGCACACAGACGGGCCAGCAGGTAATTCGCATTCAGCGTGGCAAACTCGGCGACTCGTCGCATGCCATCGTGTCCGAGCATGCGCATATAAACATACGCGCGCAGCAAAACTCCGGCATTGCCCATGAAACCGGACAGGCGACCGATGCTTTGCGGCATATCCTTCTCGGTCAACCATTCATAGCGGCTGCCACCGTCGTCTTCAATCTTCCCTACGATCGGTATTGGCAGAAACGGCATCAGGCGACGCCCGACGCCGACCGCCCCGGACCCTGGGCCGCCGCCGCCGTGCGGCGTCGAAAACGTCTTGTGCAGGTTCATGTGAATGACATCGAATTCCATGTCGCCCGGGCGCACCTTGCCAAGAATGGCATTGAGGTTCGCACCGTCGTAGTACAGCAAGCCACCGGCCTCGTGCACGATTGCGGCGACCTCCTTGATGCGCCGCTCGAAAACGCCGAGCGTCGATGGATTGGTCAGCATGATACCGGCCGTGTTCGGCCCGACAGCCTGGCGCAGCATGTCCAGATCGATATCGCCGTCGGGTCCGGTCGGCAGTTCCCGTACGACACAGCCGCACATGGTAGCCGTCGCAGGATTGGTGCCATGCGCGGCGTCCGGCACAATAATTTCGTTGCGCTGAGGTTCGTTTCGCGAAAGGTGGTACGCACGAATCATCAGCACACCCGTCAGCTCGCCCTGCGCGCCGGCCATCGGCGTCAATGATACGCCGCGCATGCCGGTGACTGCTTTAAGCATTTCCTGAAGTTCGAACATGCAGGTCAGGAAACCCTGCCCGTGCCGCGCAGGCGCAAGAGGATGTCGCTTGATGAATCCCTGCAGCATGGCGCTGGTATTGCAGGCTCTGGGGTTGTACTTCATCGTGCACGACCCGAGCGGATAGAAGTGCGTGTCAATCGAAAAATTCAATTGCGACAGGCGCGTGAAATGTCGCACGACCTGCAGTTCCGATGCTTCCGGAAGCACGGGCCGCCTGGCGCGCAGGAACTGCTGAGGAATATCGCAGGATGCCAGCTCGCGAGGCGCTTGCGCAAAGGCACGCCGCCCGGGACGCGACTTTTCGAAGATCAATGGTTCATTCATAAATTCATCCGGGAGAAATGCCGAGCGCGCGGCACGCTTCGGCATAGTCAGGCTCGCGACAGACATCTTCGATCTGCTCGCGGTAAACGACAGTATTGTTTTCATCCAGAACGACCACTGCCGGAGCGAACATTCCCGCGAGCGGTCCCTCGACGATGAGAACGCCATAATTGTTGCCGAAGCCGGCGTGACGTATCGCAGACAGGCTCCTGACGGCGGCGAGCCCGTGTTCGGCATTGAAGCGCGCATGGGCGAAGGGCAGGTCGTACGAAACCACCAGCATCGCTATGTCGCTGTACTCCGCGGCGAGTCGATCAAACTCGATAACGGATTTTTCGCAATCGCACAGATCTATGCTCGGCATGGTGTTGATTATTTTCCGCTTGCCGTGAAAGTTGGCAAGCGATACGTCCTGCAGGTCGACGTTGACCAGCGACACATCCGGGGCCTTGCTGCCGATCGCCGGCAAGTCGCCGTCGAGACGGTACGCGGTACCGTTAAATACGATTTTCGGCATCAACTCACACTCTGGGCGCTATCGCTGGCACTCGACTTGCCAGCCATAATGCGTCGCAGATTCTCCGCGTAACTCTCAATGTCCTTGCGGGTTTTCGTCTCCGTCGCGCAAACCAGCAGCGCTTCGCCCAGATCCGGATGGCTTACGGACAGGTCGTAGCCGCCCAGAATGCCCGCGTCGGCAAGTGCCTCCAGAACCGGACCAACCGGTCGATCAAGGCGCAGCGCGCACTCATGGAAAAACGGCCCCTTGAAGAGCCTGGCCACACCATCGATGCGGCAAAGACTTTCAGCCAGCGCCGCTGTGTTAGTGCAACTTGCGGCGGCCACGTGTGCCAGTCCCTCAGCCCCGAGCAACGACATGTAGATTGTCGCTGCCGTTACCATCAATCCCTGGTTGGTGCAGATGTTCGACGTCGCTTTGGAGCGGCGAATATGCTGTTCGCGCGCTTGCAGGGTCAGCGTGAACCCCGGATTGCCGTCAAGGTCGGTCGTACGGCCCACGATGCGTCCCGGCATTTGCCGGACCAGGGGCTGGCTGCAGGCCATGAACCCGAAGTAGGGTCCACCTGACGATAACGGCACGCCAAGCGGCTGACCTTCTCCACAGGCGATGTCCGCACCCTGCTCGCCCCACTCTCCCGGTGCTTCGAGCAGCGCCAGCGAGGTCGGGTTGCTGACGGCAATGACCATTGCGCCCCTGGCATGCGCCCAGTTCGCCAGCGCATCGACAGGTTCCAGGGTGCCGAAGAACGACGGTTGCTGGATGACCACCGCAACCGGCGGTTCATCGTTGTCATCGAGGGCCGCCAGGTCCGTGGTTCCCGACTCGCGATCCAGTGGCAGCGACTCGAATGTGAGTCCCTGGCTGCCAGCAATCGCAGCGGCAACTTTACGATAGACCGGATTCACCCCCGCCGCCAACAGCACACGCGACGACCTGGCGCGACGATTCGCGCGCACTGCCATCAACGCAGCTTCGGCGAGCGCCGACGCACCGTCATACAGCGAGGCGTTGCTGGCGTCGAGACCGGTCAATGCAACAATCATCGATTGATATTCGTAAATTGTCTGCAATGTGCCCTGACTGGCCTCAGCCTGATATGGCGTGTAGGCACTGTAAAACTCGCCCCGTGTGGCGATGTCCCAGACGGCCGCTGGAATATGGTGTTCATAGGCGCCGGCGCCGATAAACGTCAGCATGCCGCTGTCCTGTGCGGCACGTGAACGCATCAGCCTCATTATTTCCATTTCACTCAGGGCGTCCGGTATGCCATCGAGATTGCCGATGAGCAAATCAGCGGGAATTTCCTCGAACAGGCTGTCGATAGCCGGCACCCCGATCGTTTGCAACATCTCGTCGATGTCTTCCTGCGTGTGCGGTATGAATGGCATTGTAAAACTCGGTTACTGAATTAGGTTCCGGATTGCGCCTGGTCGGTCGCTGGCAGGGCACTGGCGCTCAGGACTCGAGTTCATCCAGAAATTCCTGGTATGCGTCCGGATCCATCGTTTCGCTTAAATCGTCGTCATCCGGTTGCATGCGCACGATCCAACCGTCCCCGTAGGGATCAGCGTTGAGCTTTTCCGGCTCGTCCGCCAGTTCCGTGTTGACTTCGAGTATCGTTCCTGCGATCGGTGCGTAGACATCGGACGCTGCCTTGACCGACTCGACAACGGCCATTTCACCGCCGCTGTCGATCTCCTGGCCAACCTCCGGCAGTTCGACGTAGACAAGATCGCCCAGTGCCGATTGGGCGTGATCCGTGATGCCGATGGTTACGCTACCGTCCTCTTCCTTGCGCAGCCATTCATGCTCGCTCGTGTAGCGCAAGTCGCCTGGCAATTCACTCATTGACTTTCTCCTCATTTTTCAAAATCCGGACAACCGGGCTTGTAGTCATTGGCGGACCAGCGTCTGTCGATCCGACTTATAACTCGATTCGAATACGGCCATGGCGCACGAATGGCGGGCTGACGATCTTCGCATCCTGCAATCGGCCGCGAATTTCCACCTGTGCGTGGTTATAGTCCCCTGCCGGCAACCTCGCCAGAGCAATGGAACGCTCGAGCGTAGGCGAGAACCCGCCGCTGGTAATTTCGCCGTCACCGGCAACCGTGACAACTCGCTGGTGATTCCTGAGGACACCACGGCCTTCCAGCAACAGCCCCGCGAAACGCTGCCGGGTCGACTGTTCGCGCAGCGCCACCAACGCCTCCCGGCCTACGAAGGCGCGATCTTCGGGATCCCATGCAATGGTCCATCCGAGTCCGGCTTCCAGCGGCGACATTTGCTCGTCCATATCGTTGCCATAAAGATTGAGACCGGCTTCGAGCCGCAAGGTATCGCGAGCGCCCAGGCCGCACGGCACCGCGCCACTGCCGAGCAGCGCCTGCCAAAGCGCAGGAGCATCGTCCGCGGGCAACGTAATCTCGAATCCGTCTTCTCCCGTATAGCCGGTACGGGCTACGAACAACGAACCGGCTTGCAATGCGTTGAAGGGTTTAAGCGCCAGGGCCGCGGCGCGCCATTGCTGATCGATCAGCTCGGCGGCCAGAGCACGGGCCAGCGGGCCCTGCACTGCGATCATGGCAAGCTCCGCGCGCTCCACCACTTCGACCGGGTGCGATGCCGCTAGCTGCCGAATCCACGCGAGATCTTTTTCGCGCGTAGACGCATTGACGACCAGTCGATACCGCGACTCGGCGCACAAATAAACAATCAAATCATCGACAACGCCGCCGGCCTGGTTGAGCATGCAGGTGTACAGGGCGTTTCCCGTCTCCTCGAGCTTTGCCACATCGTTAGCGAGAAGGATTCTGAGAAATTCCTTAGCGGCGTCCCCCGCGACGTCGACCACGGTCATGTGGGATACATCGAAGATACCCACGCGCTTTCTTACCGCGTGATGCTCCTCGATCTGGGAGCCGTAGTGCAGTGGCATATCCCAACCACCGAAATCGACCATTCGCGCGCTGGCCGCGAGATGATTGTCATATAACGGCGTCTTCAATCCCATGCATAGCTCCGGCAGTTCTTTGATGCGTCCGCTTGCGGCCGATCAAGCAACAAAAAAAGGGCGGCTCGCCAGAGGCCGCATCAAATGCAGTCCTCTCGCGAGCCGCCCCTCTGTCCAAATTACCTGAGAGATCGCAGACCGGCCTCGGTCGCATACCCCTTCGGTGGACCGTTGTTCCGGCCTCTCTCCAGAGCTGATCAGAGTCTGCAGTCCGTGTGCCTGAGCGTTTCCGGGCGAGTTGCGCCTTCGGCGCCCCATCGAATGACGGGGTCTCTTCTGCCTACCCTGTTGATCAGTGCGCGCAATGATAGCCAAGTCGAACTGCGGTTGCCAGCCGCTCGCAACAACGCAACAATGCACGCTTCCAACTGGCCGGAGAAAAATGATGGCGAACCGTCGCCTCATAACAGCAATCATTCCCCTGTTCGCGTACCTGCCGCTGCAGGCAGCCCCTCAGGACGATTTTGATGCTTTGCTCGGCGAAGCCTGGGAATGGCAACTGGTTGAGAACCCGGTTTTTGCGTCTCAGCTCGGAGACCGTCGGTTTGACGCACGCTGGCCGGACCTGTCGATGGAGGCCATCGAGCGACGGCAACAGGAGCAGCGTGTATTCCTGGACCGGCTGTCCGCAATCGACGTGACCCGGCTGGACGAGAGCTCACGACTCAACTACGACCTTTTTCGCCGCGAACTGCAGAACGATCTGGAAACATCGCGCTTTCGCAGTTATCTGATGCCCGTGCATCACCGCGGCGGCGTACAGAACCTGGACGCCACCACCGAGACATTGCGACTGGCGACGTTAAGCGACTATGAGAACTGGCTCGAACGCATGGCAGGAGTCGAGACGTATATCGAGCAGACCATGGGCTTGCAGGAGCGCGGTCGTCGCGCCGGGTACATGCCGCCGGCGATCCTTATGCAGCGCGTGCCTGACCAGATCGCCGCGCAGCTCGTTGAGAACGCCGAGGCCAGCCCGTTTTTTGCTGCCTTCAGCAACATGCCGGATAGCATACCGCCGGACGAGCAGGAACGACTTCGACAACGTGCCACGTCTGTTATCGAGGATACGATCGTTCCTGCCTACCGCCGCTTCAGTCGTTATTTCGCCGACACCTATTTGCCTGCCAGCCGGGACAGTATCGGTGCATCGGAACTGCCCTACGGTAAGGACTTCTACGAACACCGGGTACGCCTTTACACGACGACCCCGATGACGCCGGACGAGATTCACGAACTGGGGCTGTCGGAAGTGAGCCGGTTGCGCGCAGAAATGCAAACGATCATTGACGAACTCGAGTTCGCCGGTGACTTTGCAGACTTTCTGCACTTCCTGCGCACGGACCCGCAATTCTACTTCGACAATCCCGACGACCTTTTCGAGGCCTACCTCGCAACCAGCAAACGCATCGATCCGGAGCTCGTCAGGCTGTTCGGCAAACTGCCACGCATGCCATACGGCTTACGGCCCATTCCTGACAGCATCGCGCCGGATACGACAACGGCGTATTACAGCCGGCCGGCCGCGGACGGCAGTCGCGCCGGTTATTACTATGTGAACCTGTATCGGCCTGAAGTACGCCCGAAATACGAAATCGAGGTTCTGACGGTGCACGAGGCGATGCCCGGCCACCATTTGCAGATTGCGTTGGCGCAGGAACTCGATGACATTCCGGATTTTCGTCGTTACGCGGGCTTCACCGCGTTCATCGAAGGCTGGGGACTCTATAGTGAAAGTCTGGGCAGCGAGCTGGGTCTCTACAAGGATCCCTACTCGCGGTTCGGCGCTTTGACCTACGAGATGTGGCGGGCGGTACGGCTGGTCGTGGATACCGGAATCCATTCCAGAGGCTGGACGCGCCAGCAGGCGATCGACTTCTTCACGGACAACGCGGCGAAAACCGAACTCGATATTATCAATGAAATCGATCGCTATATCGGCAACCCTGGCCAGGCAGTCGCCTACAAAATCGGCCAGTTGAAAATTTTGCAGATGCGGCGTACCGCGGAGCAGGCGCTCGGCGAGGACTTCGATATCCGGGCCTTTCATGACGAACTTCTGGGCGGTGGTGCTCTGCCGCTCGAAGTGTTGGAAACGCGAATGAACGATTGGCTGACGAAACGTCTGGCCGCACGTTGACAGGAGTAAAAAATTCATGATTAGCGGGCGATGCTTGTGCAATGCGGTCACATTTACCGTGGACGCCGTCGACAATGATTATCACGTCTGTCACTGTGGCATGTGTCGTCGCTGGTCCGGTGGACCGGTAATGGCGACAGACGCGCAGGGAGTAGCGTTTGCGGACAGTGAATCGCTGGTACGCTACGATTCGTCGGAGTGGGCCCAGCGAGGCTTTTGCAGGCGCTGCGGATCCCACCTCTTCTACTACCTGAAACCGGCCGACCGCTATCTGATGAGTGTGGGCGCGTTTGACGATGCTGCCCGGTTTCGCATGGTCGGCGAGATATTTGTCGATCACCAGCCGCCCGGCTACCAGTTCGCCGGCAACCTTGGCCGCGAAACCGAAGCGGAGTTCCTCGCGAAATTCGCCTGACTATTCGAGCGCCAGCGCGCCCTGCACTTCGGCGGAAAATTCCTGTCGGGCCACTCGCGCACGGGTAATCGGATCGGCTGTCGGATCGAAGATTTCGTCAATGCGTCGTACGCGGCGCAGAATTCCGCAGCCATTGGCAATCTGTATATTGAGGCCTGGCCGTGCATTCATCTCGAGAATCATAGGTCCCTGGCTGCGGTCGATTACGATGTCGACACCGACGTAGCCCAGCCCGGTCACCTCATAGCTGCGCGCCGAGGCCTGCAGAATGAAATCCCATTGGGGAATATAAAGGCCCGAAATCAGTGCTCCGGTATCCGGGTGCTCGTCGACGACGTCATTGCCCAGTACACCTCGCAGTGTGCGCCCGGTGCTGAGATCAATACCGGCGCCGACCGCCCCCTGATGCAGGTTCGCTTTGCCATCGGAGTTTCGCGTCGGCAGTCGCACCATGGACATCACCGGGTAACCGCGATAAACGATCACCCTGATATCAGGTACACCCTGATAGCTCACGTCGGCGAAAAGCGGATCGAACTGCACGCAATACTCGATGAGCGCCGTATCCGGGTTGCCGCTCAGGCTGTACTGTCCGCCGACGACATTGGAAATATGGTGCTCGATTTCGTTTCCGGTAATCAGCAGCCCGTTCGCAAGCCGGTAACTGGCCGCTTTGCGCTTGCTGCGCCCGGTGACAACGACAATGCCGTCGCCGCCGCTGCCGCAAGCCGGCTTGACCACGAAGCTCTCGCGGTCAGCTACGATGTCGGAGAAGTGCCGCACTTCAGCCTGGCTGGCGATCGAGCCGTACAGCTCGGGCACCGGCATACCGGCCTCTATTGCCAGCGCCTTGGTGATTGCCTTGTCGTCAACCCGCGGGAAAAAGTGGCGCGGGTTGAGTCTCATGATGAACTCGGCATTTCGCTCATTGATACCGAGCACACCGCTTTCCCGCAGCAATCGCGCCGTCTGTAACATCACTTCGGGGCGATCAGCGCTTTGAAGCGCTTCAGTTCGGATACCCGGTAACCGGTATAGCGGCCGAGCAGCAGTACAACAGCAAGAATGATCAAAAGCAATTCGGGAAACGTGAAGATCAGATGCTCGAGCCAGCTCATCCCCATCACCAGGTAGGCCAGTATCGCCACGATCATGCTGCCGAGACCGGCCCGCATGGCTTCGCTGGCCCCACGCTCCTCCCACAATACCGACATGCGCTCAATGGTCATGGCGATTATGACCATCGGGAACAGGGCAACAGACAATCCCATCTCCAGGCCGAGCTGATGCGTAATGATGCTCGTAATCAACATCAGGAGAACGACCACAATCAAGACAGCACTAAGACGCGGTACCAGAAGCAGTCGCAGTCGCTCGAGTAAAAACCGGATACTCAAACCGAGCGCCACCAGAAACGTAAACAGCACGATGCCGGAAACCAGTTGCGTTTCGCGAAACGCCAGCGCGATCAGAACCGGCATGAACGTGCCGAAGGTATCGATGCCGATCACATTGCGCATGATGGTTATGATCAACGCGCCGATGGGAATCATCAGCAGCACGCCGTATACCGCTTGGGTTTTGATCGGCAGGCTGAACAGCGAGAAATCGATCAGGCGCGACTGGCGAACGTCGGCGCGATTTTCGGCAATGGCTACCGTGTCGATCAGGTTTCTTTGTACCGCGAAATTGGTCTCCACACTGCTGCCGCCTTCCACGCGCACTAGCGGCTCGCTGCCACGCCACCAGATCAGGAAATTATCCGGCAATCCTTCAATCGCCGTGTCCGGGTTGAAGTAGCGCCAGCGGTCACCATCGTGAATCTCCAGCCAGGGCACGGGCTGGACCTGGCGCTGTTGATCCTGCAACGGGATACCATGAATGATGCGAGCAGGAATGCGGGCCGAAGCGAGTACCGTGGTGATTTGTCGTACAACGGCAGCTTTGGTAGTTGCTTCGGCCAGCAGCAATTCGATATTGGGATTCGGGGACGGTGTGTTGATCTGTCGTAACAGTACGGCGGTGAATGACGCCGCATCGGCCGAGTGCTCGCTGACGTCCGCAACAATCATCTCTACAGCCGTCCTGAGAGGCTCGTTGATCGACGGAGGGATCGGCAGTGGCGGCGTGATATCCGACTGGTCGTTGTCCGGATCGGCGTACACGATGATGCGGTAATAGAGCGTTTGCGAGCCGTCGGCACGCCGCACAGTCCACTGCGCCTCTCGATCAGCGCCGACATAATTCAAGCCGAAGGCAAAGTTGCGTGAAACCGAGAACTCGTCCAGCGTGGCGAAGCCCGGTGTCAAGGTCGGTATCTGCAAATTGACGCTGATGGAGCCGGGCCCGCTCTCGAAGCCGATGGTCGTCTCCACCGTCCAGGTCGGCGTCTCCTGGTTGTCGTCCACAGGCAGGCCTAAGACCTGCCATTTGTAAACGAACATGGCGAGGCCTATAAGCGTCAGGATGCCAGCCAGCACCAGTACGTATCGCGTGGTCACACTGCACTACCCGCTGCGGCTTTGCGTTGATACGGCATTTAATTCGCTTCCTGTCGCATTTTTACCAGGCCAGAGCTGGATTCGCGGATTTGACGAACCCGGGTACGCGAAATTCCGGGTACCGGATACGGATTATTGTTGCACTACTGTTGTCGACCGGCAGCATGATTCTACACGGTTATTCGGACGCTACGACGCCCAAAGCGGTCGCGACGGCGCGTCGCCTGAGCGGGCCACTGCGATTGAACAGCCGCATCCCGGCACCCCGCAAAGCCGAAACCGGTTGAGCAGGCGATGAAAATAGTCGATTCAAGCCATCGACGAAGAACAGCATTCCCTGGTTGGCGCCTTTGCGCCGCCTTTCGTAGCGTCGCAGCACCGGCCAGTCTCCGGGGTTCTCACCGTCAGCAATGGCCTGCGTGATCACGCGGGTCAGTTGCCATGCATCGGCGATACCGAGGTTGGCGCCCTGCCCGGCCAATGGATGAATGCTGTGGGCTGCATCGCCGATGAGCACGATGCCCGGCTTGACGTAGGCTTGCGCATATTGTGCCTTGAGTGGAAACGTCGCCCGCGGTCCCCTTGCCGTCAACGAACCGAGAGCGCCGTCACTCGCCTCCGTCACCTTCTTACCCAGTTCCGCGTCGGTCGCTGCCATGACCACAGCAGCCTGCTCGGGTGTGGTCGACCAGACAATCGATACACGGCCATCCGACAATGGCAATAGCGCGAGCGGACCGTCCGGCAGGAAACGTTGCCACGCAATATTGCGATGCGCGATTTGCGGCAGCAGGTGCGTGACAAACGCGGTTTGCGGATAGCGCCACGATGTTGCCGGGATACCTGCGGAGCGACGCACCATGGAATTCACGCCATCTGCCCCGACAAGCAAATCGCATTTCAGGAGTTTTCCATCCGGCATTTGCAGGGTGTAGCGTTCGTTCTCCAGCTTCAGGTCTGCGAGCGGCGTCTCGAAAGCAACTTCAACGCCGAGTCGGTCAAGTTCAGCCAATAGTGTGTCCTGCACCAGTACGTTTTCGACAATGTGGCCAAGTTCGGCCAGCGCGAACTCGGCGGCATCGAAATGCAGAGTCTCCGGCCCGTCAGGTTGCCGCGTCGCATCCCAGACGAGCATTTCGCGAATGGGACATGCGCGGATTGCCGTGATTGTGTCCCAAACACCCAGCACCCGGTAGACGCTGGCAGAGCCGGCAGTCACGGCCGACACGCGCAGCGCGAGATCGTCACTGGCATTGAATTGCGGCCGCATCCCCGCATCGATGATGCGGACAGTCATACGATGTCGCTGCTCGCTTTTCGCGAGTAAGGCTGCCACGGTGAGGCCTGCCATGCCGGCGCCGGCGATCACGACGTCGAATGTCCTTTTCATGCCAGCGGCACGCCGCGCGCAAGCCGTGGTAATCGTCCGGCAAGGCCCATCGTGTGTTTCGCAAACAGCGTGCGTACGCCGGGCAGAAGATCAAATCCGAGCATGGCAACGTTGCGCGCGGTACGCACGGACGCCAGATCGGTACCGAATAGCCGTACCAGGCCATCTGTGAACTGCACGATCTTGCGATGATCATCGTATCGCCAGTCCCGGTAAGCTGCGAGGACATCGTCGTAACCGATCGACTCCGCGCCGCCAGACTGCAGTGCATCAGCGATGCAATCGCAAAGTGCGGCGACGTCGCGCATGCCCAGATTGAATCCCTGTGCCGCCACAGGATGCAGGCCGTGCGCCGCATTTCCGACCAGAGCGCTGCGCCGTGCTGTCAGCCGATCGGTTTGTGAGAGCGTCAACGGATAAAAAGTTCGGCGGCCAACCCGGTCGAGCTGTCCCAGTCGCAGCCCGAAGGACTCTTGCAGCCTGTTGATAAATTCATTGTCGGGCAGCCGCATAAGTTCTGCGGCGTCTGCATCGGGCAAGCACCAGACAAACGCCGCCCGATCATCGGCGACCGGCAACAGCGCGAGCGCGCCGGTGTGCGTAAATCGTTCAAACGCACGATTGGCCGGCGAGATTTCCGGCAGAACGTTGCCAATGACCGCGTGTTGCCCGTAGTCACGCTGCCGTGCACCGATGCCCAGCATGCTGCGCACGGTGGAGTTTGCTCCATCCGCCGCTATCAGCAGGCTGCAGGTAAAATTCGTCGAACGGCCCGCTCGTTCGACAGTCACCGTCGCACCTGACGTCTCCAGGTCGACCGCTGTGATCGTGGCGGGACAAAGAAACTCGAGGCCTGTGACGGCGGTCATCGCCGACTGCAGAACAGCGCCCAATACGCGGTTGATAACCACGTAGCCGAGCGCATCGACCCTCTGTTCCAGGGCATCGATATGCGCGAAACCGAAACGTCCACGCTCCGAGACATGAATGCTCGTGATCGGTGTCGACGCACCTTCGATTTCGTCCCAGAGCTGCATAGCTTGGAACATGCGGCGACTGCTGCGAGACAGCGCCGTTGATCGATCATCGAAACTTGGCTGGTCAGCTACCCCACGTGCTACTGCTTCGACTACTGCCACGCGCAGGCCTAGCGGTGCGAGAGCCAGCGCAAGGCAGGTACCGATCATGCCGCCGCCCGCGATGACAATATCGTAGTTGTAACCGGGGGCTTCGGTCATCGCCATGCTGTCACGACGCCATCTGGCGTTCGATGTCGTCCGGGTCCTTTACGAGCCCCCTGCTGAGCACATCCGGGCCATCCTGGGCAACGGCAACGTCATCCTCGATTCGGATGCCGATGTTGCGCCAGTGGCGCGCTACGCTCGTTGATGCAATGTAGATGCCCGGCTCTACCGTGGTCACCATACCGGGCTCCAGCAAACGCCACTCGTCGCCGACGCGGTAGTCGCCAACATCGTGGACGTCCATGCCGAGCCAGTGCCCGGTACGATGCATGAAGAATTCCCGGTAGGCGCCATCGCGAATCAGTTTGGGCAGCGACCCTTGCAGTAAACCGAGCTTGCGCAGTCCTCGCGTAATAACGCGTACGGCCGCGTCGTGAGGGTCGTTCCAGTGATTTCCCTTGCGCGTCTTGTCAATGGCGGCCAGCTGGGCTTCCAGTACGATTTCGTATACGGCCCGTTGCTCAGGGGAAAAGCGGCCGTTGACCGGCAGTGTGCGGGTGATGTCCGATGCATAGTAGTCGTACTCACAACCGGCATCGATCAACACCAGGTCACCGTCGCAAAGCTCCGCCGTGTTGTCGATGTAGTGCAGCGTACAGCTGTTGACTCCCGAGCCGACGATCGGGCTGTAGGACATTGTCGCATTATGGCGACGGAATTCGTGCACGTACTCGGCTTCGACCTCGTATTCGCGAATGCCGGGCCGGATCAGCGACATCGCACGCGTGTGCGCGCCGACGGCGACCTTGGCGGCACGCCGCAAGGCGGCGATTTCGGCACGACTTTTATACAGCCGCATATCGTGTAGCAGATGATCAAGCGCAACGAACTCGTGTGGCGCAAGCATTCCGGATGCCTCCTGCGAGCGCAACGATTTGATCCATTCGCCAATGCGCAGATCGAATTCCGTGTACGCACCCATCGTGTAATAGACGCGCCGACGCGATTCCAGGATGCCGGGCAGGATGTCATCGATATCGTCGATCGGAAACGCGTCATCCGCCGCAAATCTTTCCATTGCGCCGTCGGGGCCGGCACGCGAACCATCCCAGCGCTCCTTCTCGGAATCGCGATCGCGGCAGAAGAGCAAATATTCGCCGTTGTCCCGGCCCGGCGCCAGGACCGCGACGGCATCGGGCTCCGCGAAACCAGTGAGGTAATAGAAGTCGCTGTCCTGCCGATATCGGTATGCCACATCCCGGCTACGCAGACGCACCGGCGCGCTGGGCAGGATCGCGATACCGTCGCCGCCTACCATGCGCAGCAACTGCTTCCTGCGTTTCGCGTATTCCGTGGGGTTCATTCAGTCATGCCTTTGCCAGGCCGCGCCCGGTTTTACTGTTGCCGGCTATGCAACACATCTGCCGCGAATTCGCTACCCGCAGGGCGGAATTCGGCGAGTTCCTCGTAGGCCAGCTGCGCGGCGACGCGAATATACTCCACCAGTTCAACGTACGCTTCCTCATTGGTCTCTTCGTCCGCTTGCTCATCGACGGCAGCCCGCGTTATCTCGAGCATATCGCGGATGATGTCAGCCAGGGGTTGCGCCGCCAGCCTCGCACGGACGGCAGGAGCCTGCTTACCGGATACCAGGCCGTGCAGGAATCCTTCGCACCAGTGGCTCAGCGCTTCTGTTCGCAACACAACGGTGCAGGGGTCAGCAGGCAACAGCGGTGCAAATTGCGACTGGCGCTCGGCAAGCTGACGCAACATCGTAGTCGAGGCACTCTCCAGCAACGCCGCGCACTCAGCGCTGCCGGCGACAACTCCATCCTGCACTGTCGCAAGCCATTGCCGAACCGTCTCGCGGACGGAAGCGCCGCCCGGCAGACAGAGGCGCCCGCACAGCAGTCCGTGCGCCTGTGCGGCGTTCCAGGTTGCCCCGCAGCGTCGCAGCGCATCGTCCAGATCGCTGTATTCGATAGTTTCCTGCATACATTTCATTTGATTTGGCAGGGTAAATGATCCCACGGAACCGCACGGCTGGCCATGGCGGCTTCTCAAGACAATTGATTCTGCTCTTGCCCGGCTCTATATTGCTGCCATGGCCGACGATGCAAAAGTCATGTTTGAACACGAACTCAAGCGACTGGAAAAGCGGGTCGACGCGCTGGTGCTGGTGTGTGACCAGCTGCAGGATGAAAATCGCTCCCTTAAGCAGCGGCAGGACGCGTTGACCGCAGAACGCGCAACACTGCTGCAAAAGAACGAGCAGGTTCGAGCCCGCGTCGAAGCAATGATCGGGCGGCTCAAGGCTATGGAACAGGCAAGCTGACCAGGCCGAACCTGGGCGCGAACCTTGCCGCACGGGACGTGTTTCCCGATTTCTCAAAGATCTGCCCGGATTGCGAAGCCGACGGAGTAACGCAATGAATGATATTTATGCCCACGTCAGCGTGAGGATTCTCGAAAAGGAATACCAGGTGTCGTGCCCTGCCAGCGAACGCACGGATCTGCTGGATTCTGCGGAAATACTTAATGCCAGGATGCGCGAAATTCGCGATAGTGGAAAGGTGGTCGGCCTGGACCGGATCGCGGTCATGGCAGCCCTCAACATGGCGAATGAGCTGCTGCATTCTCGTGCCAGGGACAAGGCACTGGAATCCAATGTCGGCCAGCGCCTGAAGCTGATGTCCGATCGCGTCGAGTCCGTGCTCACGACCAATAACGAACTCGACCTGTAAGAGCTGATTCACTGTAAGATCCATGGGATCAGATTCACGGGATTACAAGGTCCGATTGAACGGTCAACGCAAGCAAGAGTCCTGTATTGACCGAAACGCAAAAATTTGGCGCCTCCTGCAGTGTTCGATGCCGGCCCGGATACCTTTCGACCCTAAATTGTTATATCGGGGTCGCGCACTGTCGGCAGCATGTGTGCAAAACCACAATTTGTGGATAGCCTGGTGCTGTCACGTCTGACCCCACCTGTTGCTCTGGTTCGAGAGCGACGGTCGGTAACGGCACAGGCGGGAGGCGCCATCTTCACGTGAGTACTGCGTCCTGCCGACCGCGTCCTGCCGACCGCGTCCTGCAAATCCGCGACAGCAAACCGACCGAGGCTCCGATGCCCGAATCCAGTGCGGCAATACAGACCAGCCAACGAGATATTCGGAACGAGTACCGAAAAAGACGGGCTGCGCTCAGCGACGAACAACGCAGCGTGGCGTCCGGTCACATCGCCGACACAGTCGTGCGAGCGGCATACTTCTCAAGAAGTCACTGCGTCGCCTGCTACCTGTCGCTGGCTGACGAGGTCGACACCTGGACGATAATCGAGCGCGCCTGGCGCAGAAAAAAGAAGATTTTTGCTCCGGTAACCGGTCCGGACCGAATGCTGAGCTTTCGCCTGGTGACGCCCGATACCGGCCTCATCGTGAATGAATTCGGCATTCTGGAACCGGAATCGGGTACTGAAATCAGTGCTCGACAGCTCGATCTTGTGCTGACGCCACTGGTTGCTTACGACGATGAACGGCGACGCATCGGCATGGGCGGTGGTTACTACGATCGCACGTTCGCTTTCCTCAGGAATCGCCGCCTGCTGCTCAAACCCAAGCTGGTCGGGCTCGCATTCAATTGTCAGCGCGTCGAAAAAATCGCCGAAAATCCGTGGGATATACCACTTTACAGGGTGGTCACCGAGAGTCGCCAATAATTTTGCGCGTCGCCTTGCCGGTCTCGGCAATTGGCATGGAAGCATGAGCACACAGTTTTGAAACCGCGTTGATGCAGTTGCGTGCACTGCCGACTCACATGCAAATCTGCACCGTCGTTTCGTTTGCGTGCTCTGCGATCTGCGATACGACTTCACGTCGGAACCGCCGTTGCGACAACGACACTGCTGTTGCACTGTTGCATTCATCGCAATGGCGAATCTCCCAAAATGTTAACGGGATCACTTGACTAGCTGGATTTTTCGGTTTTGTTGTATATACTCAACGCCGGGTACCCGACACGGAGAAAATGATGGCTACCAAAAAGAAGGCAAGCAAGAAAGCTTCGAAGCGGAAGACCGCC
>JBGTHC010000157.1:0-20144 GCA_041746375.1 Woeseiaceae bacterium | reverse complement strand
TTTGCAGGCGACAGGCGGCAAGTGACGGTTCGAACCCGTTACCAGATCTCCGATGCGCTCGGCGAGTGCCGGGCCGAGGGCATTGTCGGCGAGCTGCCAGCCCCAGTTGCCTTCCGCAATACCCGGACGGTTCATGCGGTGTCGGGAATCGAGTGCCAGCATATCCTGCATCGGTACTACGGCCAGCCGCGAAGGGGAACGGAATACGCTTTCGATGGCGGGCCAGGGCATGTCCTCCGCCCTGCCCCCGGTGGTCGCTAGCACCTGCTCGCGAATGTCGTCGGTCAGCGATTGAAACCATCCGAGTGTCGTGTCGTTGTCGTGCGTGCCGGTGTAGGCCACGCCGAGTTCCTCGTGACTGGCCGGCCTGTGTGGATTGTCCGGGCTGCCGTCGAAAGCGAATTGCAATACGTGCATGCCCGGCAAGCCGAAGTCACGCCGGAGCTTTTCCACTTGCGGTGTAATGATGCCCAGGTTTTCGGCAATCAGTGGCAGATGCCCAAGCTCGTCACGCAAGGCCGTCAATAGTTCGCGACCCGGCACCGCGCGCCACTGACCGTCGCGGGCCGTACGAGCACCATGGGGAATTTCCCAGGTCTCGACGAGGCCGCGAAAATGATCCCAGCGCAGCAGATCGAAGCGCTGCAACTCATGCCGCACGCGTTCGCGCCACCAGATGAAGCCTTGATCCTGCAGTGCCTGCCAGTCGAATACCGGATTGCCCCAGTGCTGGCCATCCTCGGTGAAGGCATCCGGCGGCACGCCGGCGGTAAATGTCGGCGCACCGTCCGCGTCGAGTTTGAACAACTTTCGATGCGTCCACACATCGGCACTGTCAGTCACCGGGAACATGGGCAGGTCACCGTAGAGCAGTATGCCGCGCTCGTTCGCATAGCGTCGCAACGTCTGCCAAGCGCAAGCAAACCGGTGCTGCTCGCGATATACGGCCGCAATTTCCTCGGCATACCTTTTATGCAATCGCTGCAACTCGGTACGTTGGCGATTGCGGGCTTCGTTGGGCCACTCCCACCACGGTGCCCCGTGGCTCGCCTGCTTCAGCGTCGTGAACAACGCAAAGTCCGGCAGCCAACCCTGGGCTTCGTCGATGAACGCGTTTATCGTTTGCGACTTCGCAGCGAAGTGTTCGTCATCCGCCGGAAGCAATTGCGGATTGCCGGCGAACACGGACACCGGACTGTAAGGCGACCGTCCCTGACCGGTAGGGCCCAGAGGCAGGACTTGCCATACCTGGCAGCGGGCCTGACTCAGGAAGTCAACAAATCGAAACGCGGAGTTGCCGATATGGCCGACCGGCAACGACGTCGGATGCAGAATGATCCCGGCGGCGCGGAACTGAAGAACGTTTTCATTACCGACCGCGCCTCTATTCATCCGCGCGAGGTCACTGGCTGGCTCGACGCATCGAGCCAGCCCCATCCGTTGGCGATTCGAGATTGGTGGTATCTGGAACGATCGGCTGCAGGTTTCCAGGCAGCGGTTCACCGAGCAGCTCGTAGAGTGCCTCGAGATGCTCGCGCAGCAGGCTGTCGAAGGCGATACTGTCTTCCAGCCGGTTGTCACTGCCCAGCCACCAGAACCAGTCCGATCCTTCGCAAACGCCAAGCTGCTCCGCAATGGCCTCGCGCTGCGCCGGATCGAACGGTTTGGCAGCGAGCGCCCGATCGACGCACTCCTTTGCTTCGACCAGCAAGTCCCAGGCACGATTCTTTTGCTTATCGCCGATCCATACCGCGAAATTGCCGTATACCCAGCTGCCGGCTACCAGCTGCGGCAGGTGTTCTGTTGCGATGCCGTCGTCGAGTAACTGGTCGTACGTCGCCAGTTCGATGTGTGCATGTTGCGCAAGTTTCGAGTAAAGATGTTGCAGGAAGTACCAGCCGTTGTAGGGATAGTGTTCCCAGGCATTCTCGCCATCCATGATCATGGAAACGATCGGTGCCTGCGAATCTTTCCAGTGGCGTCGCACGGCCTCGAGTCGCGCGATGAAATCATCCACCGCATGCTCGGCGGCCCAGGTCGAATATTGAAAGCCGATGCGGTCCGACAGTTCGTCATCGCGAAAAAAGCAGGCGCAGCTTTGCTGGCTGGCAGTCAGCCGCCATGCCCGAAAATGCGCCGTTGTCGCGGAACGCCCGACGGAATTTTTCAGCACGTTGGTGCCGGTTGCGGTCCACTGAAAGCCAAATCCGTCAAGCAATGGCAGCACCGCCTCGCTGAGGCCGCCTTCGGATGGCCAGCAACCACGGGGGCGAAAGCCGAAAAGGCTTTCGAACACGGCAATCGCGCGGTCGAGATGCCAGCGACAGCGGTCAATGCCGCCTGGATACGGACGGTTCGGCAGCGCGACCTCTGGCATTGCCTCGCGGGCGACAGAGGTATCGATCAGCAGGGGCAGGATCGGATGAGCGTGCGGTGTCACGGACAATTCCACTTTGCCGCTTTCCGCGAGGCGCCTGTAACGCGGCCCGATCTCACGCAGGCAATCGCCGACCAGGATGAGCAACTGCCGGCCATCGTCAGCGCTGAATTCACGCCCCTTCGACTGCAGTTCGCGAATGAATGGATGCGCGCGTCGCACGCTCTCGCCCGTCCATGAAAGCAAATACCACACCAGCAAGTCGTAGAACTCCGCATCATCCAGGGGTTCGCCCGTCGCCACGGCGACAGAGGCTTTTTCATGCAGGACAGCAAAGGGCGGGAAAGCCGCGACCATGTGGATTTTGTTGGCATGCCGGCAGGCCTCGGTCAGCGCCAGCTTCATTTCCGGCGAAGTCGAAAGTCGGCCGCCCAGCGCATCGAGCAACGGGTCGCCGATGGCCTGTCCATCACGTTGCCAGCACGCAAGACGATCCGCGTAATCGCAGATCTGTTGCAGAAGAATGGTCGAAAAGTTGACGACTGAGCGCGCACCCGGCACGGTCTCCAGGTGCGCGGCCATGTCAGTGTAATCCTTGATACCGTGCAGCCAGGTCCATGGCCGCAGATACTCCCCATCGCTCAAGCGACGATACTGCGGCTGGTGCATGTGCCAGCACAACACGAGTTTGAGCATTGGCGCGGTCATTTCCCGACAGGCCCGCGCCGGAGACGAGTTGGCTGATTGCTACACACGCGACTTACTGCAACATATGTGGGCAAACCAGGACGACACCGCCGTCGGTGCGCACGAAGCGACGCGCATCTTCCTCGGCGTTCTCGCCAATGACGGTGCCGTCCGGAATGACGCAATCTTCGTCGATGATCGCATTGCTGATGCGGCAATCGCCACCGATACTGGCGCGCGGCAGTATGACGGTCCTGTGCAAACGCGTGCCCTCGCGGACGCGAACGTTGGAGAACAGGATCGATTCACGTACTTCCGCACCGGACACAATGCAACCGCCCGAGACCGTGGAATTTATAGCGACACCGCGTCGATTATGGGCATCCAGTATGAACTTGGCGGGCGGCAGTTGTTCCTGGTAGGTCCAGATCGGCCATTGATCGTCGTAAAGATTCAGCTCGGGACGCACCTGTATAAGCTCGAGGTTGGCATTGAAAAAGCCGTCGACGGTGCCGACGTCGCGCCAGTAGCTTTGCGCCCTTGTTTCGACATCGTGGAAAGGGTAGGCAAAAACGCGCTCGCCTGACTCGATACTGCCGGGCACGATGTTACGGCCGAAATCGTGAGCGGAATCCGCGTCGTTTGCGTCCTTGATAAGTTTCTCGCAGAGAAATTCGGTATCGAATACATAGATTCCCATCGAGGCCAGCGCAATATCCGTTGTGCCGGGCATGGGCTCCGGATTGGCTGGCTTTTCGACAAAGCGATTGATGCGATTGTTGTCATCGACGGACATGACACCAAAACCCGTGGCTTCCGCAACAGGCACTTCGATGACGCCGACCGTAATGTCTGCTTCCTTGCTGGCGTGATAGGCGATCATCGGCCCGTAATCCATCTTGTAGATGTGATCGCCGGCCAGGATCAGGACGTGTTCGGGATTACTTTCGCGCACAATCGACAGGTTCTGGTAAACGGAATCGGCGGTGCCCAGGTACCACTGCTCCCCGAGTTGCTGCTGGGCGGGTACGATCTGGATGAACTCGCCGAACTCGCCGCGGAGATATCCCCAGCCACGATTGATGTGCTGGATCAGTGAGTGCGCTTTGTACTGGGTCAGTACAAAGATCTGGCGAATGCCGGAATTGACGCAATTCGACAGCGGGAAATCGATAATACGAAATTTGCCGCCGAACGGGGTCGCGGGTTTGGCACGCTTGTTCGTCAGGTCGCCGAGCCGCGTGCCACGTCCACCCGCCATGATCACGGCCATGGTGCTGCGCGTCAGGCTGCTGACAAATCGACCGGATCGTCGCGGTTGCATGAGCTGCTCCTGTTGCCGTTAGCGCGGTGCGCGCCGTCGGTCTTCGCAAGCATATCGAAGCAGTATGCTACATTCACGGCTACGGCATCCACCTGTCGGTAGCGAATCCGGACATGTGCCTGATTCGCGACGTTGAAAAAGGTCAGGATGGCTTTTTCAATATCCTGCCAGAGGATCAACCTATCGTATCTCACCGTCGATCGACAATCCTGTCAGCAGCCGACGCGGACGTGGTGCGACTGATCGAAGCTCGCCACCATGATCCGTTTGCGGTGCTCGGTCGCCATGATGTTGGTGACCAGGTCGTTATTCGCGCATTCCTCCCGCATACGCGCCGCGCGTACGTCGAATCGGACGCGCAACCGATGCAGCGCATCGACAATACCGACCTGTTCGAGTTCTCGGCAGCCGGCGTCGCCGTACCGGACTACTATCGAATCCTGGTCGAAGACGACCACGGCGATCGGTATTTCCGTCACGACCCGTACTCGTTCGGTACGCTGCTCGCGGACAGCGATCTGCAGCGCTTCAACGCCGGCAGTCATACAGAGGCCCAGCAGTTTCTCGGTGCGAACCGGCGCGAGGTTCTGAATATAAAGGGCACCCTGTTCGCGGTGTGGGCGCCGAATGCCGAACGCGCCAGTGTCGTCGGCGATTTCAATCGCTGGGACGGGCGCTGCCACCCGATGCGCGTGCGCGGTGCAAGTGGCGTGTGGGAACTATTCGTACCCGAACTGCTGCAGGGTTCCTACAAGTTCGAGATTCGCAATCGCGATACCGGTGACGTGCATCTGAAATCCGATCCCTATGCCCGATGGTCCGAGCAGCGACCAGCTAACGCCAGCCTGATTACCGCCGGCAGCCGGCACGAGTGGCGAGACGCGGCGTGGCTCGCGCGTCGCGCCAACCTGCCCTGGCAACATGCCGCGATAAGCATATACGAGGCACATCTGGGATCCTGGCGGCGCACGGAGGACAACCGGTTCCTCGACTACAACACGCTGGCGCAACAACTTTCAGACTATGCGTGCGACCTGGCATTTACCCATGTCGAGTTGCTGCCCGTCAGCGAACACCCGTTGGATGAGTCGTGGGGCTACCAGACGACGGGCTATTTTGCGCCGACCAGTCGCTTCGGCACGCCGGACGAGTTTCGTGCATTTGTCGATTGCTGCCACCAGAAGAATCTCGGCGTCATTCTCGACTGGGTGCCCGCGCATTTTCCGCGTGATGCCCACGGACTGGCGCGTTTCGACGGCACGAGCCTGTACGAGTATCACGACCACTGGAAAGCCGAGCACCGGGACTGGGGCACGCTGGTGTTCAATTACGAGCGCAATGAGGTCCGCAGCTTCCTGATCTCGAACGCACTTTACTGGCTGCGCGAATTCCATATCGACGGCTTGCGCGTCGATGCGGTGGCCTCGATGCTTTACCTGGATTTTTCGCGGCAGGCGGACCACTGGGTGCCGAATCGATTCGGTGGCAACCAGAATCTCGAGGCTGTCGATTTTGTCTGCGAAATGAATACGGTGCTCAAGCGCGAATGTCCCGACTGTCTCATGATTGCCGAGGAGTCAACCGACTGGCAGGGCGTTACGCACGCCACCAGCGCCGGCGGCTTGGGGTTCGATCTCAAGTGGAACATGGGCTGGATGCACGATTCACTCAATTATTTCGCCAAGGATCCGTTGCATCGTAAACATCACCAGGACTGGCTGACCTTCAGCCCGACTTACGCGTTCAACGAAAATTTTGTGTTGCCGTTGTCGCATGACGAAGTCGTGCATCTGAAGCTTTCGCTTTACGGCAAGATGCCGGGCGACGATTGGCAGCGACTGGCCAACCTGCGGCTGCTATATGCCTGGCAATGGTCATTTCCGGGCAAGAAGCTCCTGTTTATGGGCGGCGAATTTGCGCAGACCGGGGAATGGCAGGAAGGCGAGAGTTTGCCATGGTCGCTTCTTGTTCAGCCGGAAGCTACCGGGATTCAGCGCCTGATTCGCGATCTCAACGAACTGCAACAGAACTGCACAGCGCTGGCGCACTGGGATTGCGATTCTCGCGGCTTCGAATGGCTGGACGGAGACAACCGCGACCAGTCCGTCCTCGCGTTCCTTCGCGTTGCGCCGCAGGACTCGGTTGTCGTAATTCTGAACTTCACGCCGGTTATCCGCCACGACTATCGGGTTGGCGTGCCGACACGCGGCAACTACGCAGAAATCCTGAATTCGGATCACGAGCGATACGGCGGCAGCAATGTATCGAATCCGCAGACCATGCCCAGCGAAGCCATCCCGTGGCACGGCCGCGAGCACAGTGTCGTGGTGACCCTGCCGCCACTGGCCGGCATTTTCTTACGCCTCCGGTTAACAAGCTTTAAGGGACAGTGACCTGATAACCAATAAAGGTAACTGTCCCTATTTTCGTCCCTGATTTCTTGGGCGGGTTTGCCAGATTTTCCGGTCGTAGTCGCTGATGGCGCGGTCGGACGAGAACCAGCCTACACCGGCAGTATTGTGGATTGCCGAACGCCACCATCGCTCCGTGTCCCGGAACGCGATAACCGCATCGGACTGGGCGGCGACATACGACTCGAAGTCGGCTGTATTCAGAAAGTAGTCGTGCTCGTACAGTCCGCGCAACAAGGGTGCGAAGCGGTCTTGTTGACCGGGCGAAAACTGTCCCTCGCCGATTGCCTGGAGCACGGCGCGCAGCATCTCGTTAGCCTCGATCACCGCGCGTGGTTCGTAACCGTCACGACGCCGGTCAGCGACCTCCTCAGCGGTGAGACCGAAAATGAACAAGTGATCGCCGCCAACGCGTTCGCGAATTTCAACGGTTGCGCCATCCTGTGTACCGATCGTCAACGCGCCGTTCAGGGCCAGCTTCATGTTGCCTGTACCCGATGCTTCCATGCCGGCAGTCGAGATCTGTTCGGACAGGTCCGCGCCAGGAATGATGACTTCGGCACGAGACACGTTGTAATCGGACATGTACACCACTTTCAAGCGGTCGCCGACCTCAGGGTCGTTGTTGACCACGTTGGCAATATCGTTGATAAGTTTGATAGTGAGTTTCGCCACTGCATAGCTCGGCGCCGCCTTGCCGCTGAAAATCTTAACGACGGGCAACCAATCAGCCTGCGGGTCGCGACGGATAGCCTGGTAACGCGCGACGGTATGCAATGCATTCATCAACTGGCGTTTGTACTCGTGGATACGCTTGACGTGCACGTCGAACATTGCGTCCGGATTGATCGTAAGCCCGCATCGCTTCTTGATTTCCTCCGCAAGCCGCAATTTGTTCTGCCGTTTCGCCTGCGCAAAACGTTGTCGGAACGCGCTGTCGTCGGCATAAGCGCGCAGCGCCTCCAGTTTCTCCAGGTCGTCGATCCAGGAGTCTCCGATGGTGTCCTTCAACAGCGCTCGCAGCGGCAAATTGCAGTTATGCAGCCAGCGTCTAGGTGTAATGCCATTGGTAACGTTGACAATGCGATCGGGAAACAGTTTGTGCAGGCCTTTGAACACCGTTTTCTTCATCAATTCCGTGTGCAGGGCCGACACGCCGTTGACAGCATGACTACCGATGAATGCCAGGTTGCCCATACGGATGGAACCGCCGTTGTGGTGATCGATAGCAGTCAGGTGTTCCGTCTCAAAGCTAGGCACTTCACTGGCAATCGAAGTAAGGAATTGCTGGTCGACATACTCGATCAATTGCAAATGGCGCGGTAACGTGCGCGCGAAAAGCGGCATCGGCCATCGTTCGAGCGCTTCCGGCAACAACGTATGATTGGTGTAGCTGAGGCATTGCCGTGTGATTTCGATCGCCTCGATGAGTGGCACAGAATGCTCATCGACCAACAGGCGCAGCAGCTCCGGAACCGCAATCGCAGGATGCGTGTCGTTCATCTGTATGGCGACGCATTCAGGCAACTTCCGCAGGTCGTCGTGATCGATCAGAAAGCGGTGCAGTAGATCCTGCAGTGAAGCCGACGTGAAGAAGTACTCCTGCTTCAGTCGCAACTCGCGCCCCTGTTCGGTCGAGTCGTCCGGGTATAAAACGCGTGTGATTGTTTCAGCGAGCACTTCCTGCGATGCTGCACGCAAATAGTCTCCCTGATTGAATTGCGACAAATCGAAAAGTTCGGCCGGCTTGGCTGACCAGAGACGCAACGTATTGACGTGCTGGCCTGTCCAACCGGTGATCGGGGTGTCGTAGGCACTGGCGATAACGGTCTCTGCCGGCGTCCAGTGGCTTGTCGCATCGGGATCGGCGTCGGCGTGCCCGCCGAAGCTGATCAGGTAACTCGACTCGGGCCGTTCGAATTCCCAGGGATGCCCGAACATGAGCCAGTTCTCGGCCTGCTCCACTTGCCATCCGTCTGCAAACCGCTGGCGAAAAAGTCCGTGCCGGTAGCGGATACCGTAGCCGAACCCGGCGATGCCGAGCGTCGACATGGAATCGAGAAAGCATGCCGCAAGTCGACCGAGGCCACCGTTGCCAAGCGCAGCATCCGGCTCACTGGCGATGATGGCGTTAAAGTCGAGACCGAGTTTATCGATTACTTCGCGACAAGCATCCGTGATTTCCAGGTTGGACATCGTGTCGGACAAAAGACGACCGATCAGGAATTCCATCGACAGGTAGTACACGCGCTTTACACCGGTCTCGTACGTCGATTTCGTCGAAGCCATCCACGCGTCGACAATGCGATCGCGAATGACGAGCGTCAGCGCAACGCACCAGTCCCGCGGCAGTGCATGCTGAGGGTCCTTGCCGACTGAATAGACCAGCCGATCAAGCAGGGCTTGTTTCAATTGTTCTTTTTCGAGAAATGTCATCTGGGTGCCGGCAAAAACGAACGGCGGATTAAACAACGACCGGAGACCGGGTGCAATAACGCAGCTCAGGGATTTCGCAAATTCCCGGCAGGTCCGTCCCGCAGGTAATCGTCTGTTTTATCCAGCCAGTCATCGCGGCGCGGCGACCACATGTCAATTTCCTCGACATTACCAATGCACAGTGCTTCGTGCGGCAAGTTTGACGGAATTACGATTACCTCTCCGGGCGCCACATCGACAACTTCGGTCCGCTCGCTACCCAGGCGAAAGCGCATTCTCCCGGCGACAACCTGCGTTATCTGTTCCTGATCATGGCTGTGTTGCCGGACAAGATAGCCATCCGTGAACCAGATACGAGCGACCGTCATGCGCTCACCGGTCACAATCTGGCGTTGCATGCTCGGGTTCACCGATTCCAGCTCGACGTCATCCCAGTTAATATGCTGAATCTTGCTTGCCTGCATAAGTGATCCGGTTGGTTACCTGTTTGCTTCAAGCCGGCATTCTAGCAGCCGGACAGGACACGACGGGCGCATTGCCCGATCACCGGCAGATTCATTTTGGACGGACGGCCATGAAAGCATTGCGTACCTCGATCGCGACACTTGCGATTGCAACCTTATCGGCGGCAGCCCTGGCGGGTGGCGAAGCGCAGAAGCGATGGGAGTTAATGAATCAGATTCGTCAGGACAAGTTTAACCTGGTGCTGCCCGACGCCATGCGCGAAAACAACGTCGACATGTGGATCACCGTCAATCGCGAGGGTTACGACGACCCGCTGACCGAGGATCTCGGCAAAGGATATGTCGGATCGTGGGGCTATTACGTCTTTACCGATCGCGGAGAAGAACGCATTGAACGAGCTGCACTGGGCATCGGCACGCACCTGATCGAGGAAAACGGTGCCTACGACATCGTCACGGAAGATTTCGACCTCGCGCAATTCGTGCGTGAACGCGACCCAAAAACCATTGCATTGAATTACGCCGAGCATATTGGTGCAGCAGACGGCCTGTCGTATACCAGTTATCGCAAACTGGCGGAAATGCTGGGCGAGAAATACAGCGCGCGCTTCGTGTCCGCGCAAAAACTCATCTCGGATTTTCGCTCACGCCGGGTCGCCACTGAAATTGCGGCATTCGCAGCGGCCGGGGAAATGTCCCGCGAAATCGCGGAACGCGCGTTCTCCAATGAGATTATCTCTCCCGGCAAAACGACTCTTGCAGAGGTCGCCTGGTGGATGCACGAACAGCAATTCAAGAACAATCTTGGCACCTCGTTCGGCATGCCGTCGGTCTATATCACGGGCCCGGACGGCTTCGTCGGCCTTTCCGACAACACCGTCATCCAGCGCGGAGACTTCCTGGCCATTGACTGGGGCGTTGGTTATCTCAACTTTTACACGGACATGAAACGTCACGCCTACGTGCTGAAGGAAGGCGAAACCGAATTGCCGCCGGGTATCCAGAAAGCATTCGACAACGGCCGTGCCGTTCGCGATATTCTGATGCAGAACATCGAACCCGGCCGCACGGCGCGCGATACGCTCGAATTGCTGAACCGCAAAATTTCGGAGGCCGGCTTCGGTGTCATGGCGGAATTCAACAAGCCGACAACGGACCCGGACATCGTCGACGTTATCGTTGCGTGCCATTCCGTCGGGAATCTGGGGCACGGCATCGGACCGTCCATTGCGTTTTTCAATCCCGAACGCCTGACCTACACCATCAAGCCCACCAATCTGCTTTCGATCGAGTTGTTCGCGTACACAGCGATTCCGGAATGGGGTGGCAAGAAATTGCGCATCCCACTGGAAGACAATGCTGTCGTGACAGAACGCGGTGTGGAGTGGCTCTACCCGGTCACGCAGAAAATTCTGCTGATTCGATAAACGCCTTTGCGATCACTCGACGAGTAATCCTCGCGCGAACGGATCTTAATCGTCAATCCACACGGCGTCCCAGACCAACCCTGCCAAAAAAAGCGGCCCCTTGAAAGGGGCCGCTGACTGAATACTTCCCGTTCTTCCGGCTATTGCTGGTAGGTAACCCGCACGTAACCGACGCGACCCGGCAGATCATGCGATACATTGCTCATGCCAATCGTGCTAGGCGAGAACACCGGCGGATCCTCATCCAGCACATTGTTGAAGCCGATGGCAACTGTCAGTGCGTCATCGGCGATGGCCGGCGTATAGCTCAATCGCAAATCTGTGAACAACGCGGAATCGAGCTTGGAGCCGTCCGGCGCATCCATTTCATCTGTCCAACGGAAAGCGATCGAACCGCGCCATCGGTCCCGGGTCCAGTCTATAGATGTAACCGTCCGCAGCTCGGGAAACGCACGTTGGAATGTTTCGTTGGTATGGGTGCCGGTCAGATCCGTAACTGATTCCGTACCGTCGATATTCGCCGTACGTTCAACGTATTCATCGAGAAATGTGGCATTCAGCGTTGCATTTATCTGGCCCCATCCCTGTTCAGGACCGGTGTAGCCGATCATGAGATCGAAGCCGGAGGCCTCGATCCCGCCAATGTTCTGCAATTGGTTGTCGATGACATCGAGCGAGCCTGAGCTCGTCCGCGGTGTTAAATCGCAGAACAGAGGATCCAGCGTGTTGACACAGGCTGTCAGCACCTCCGCGGGATTTCGACCCTGTACGGCATCGTCAATTTCGAGGTCGTAATAATCCAGCGATGCGGTCAGCGCCTCAATCCAGTTCGCGCCGAACTCCATGCTCCAGACCACTCCCAGGGTTATGCTGTCGGAGGTTTCCGCAATCAGACTGGTGTTGCCCGCTGATACGGCCGACAACTGCGGGTTGGTCTGGGTAAAAGTCACTGGCACGCCGAGTGCCGCGCAATTGTCGATAATGTTCTGCGGCTGCGGCGTATCGCGTCCGCCGTTGGCGGCACCAGCCTGTGCCAGCACGTCCGCACAGGGGTCCAGAAAACTGAAATCTTCGCGCGCTGCACCGCCGAACAACTCGCCAATGCCCGGCGCCCGGAATCCGGTGGACACCGAACCCCGCAGAGACAACTGGTCTATGGGCTGAAACAGGGTGCTGACCTTGTAAGTCGCCTCGGAGCCGGACGTACTGTAATCCGAACTTCTCGCCGCGAGATTGAGCTCCCAGTAGCGGTCTCCCGAGACCAGCGGCAGGTTCAGCTCACCGTAGAATTCGGTAACGTCGAAAGCGCCACTCGTTGCGCCCGAGGGAATGCCGGCGGTTTCTCCTCGCTCAGCGATGGGGTCCGGCCTGAAGGAACCTGCATGATCCCTATACTCGACACCGGCGGCAAATCCCACCCCGCCGGCCGGCATATCGAACAGGTCGCCCGCGACGTTGAAACTGAAGTTCTTCAGCGTCTGTTCGCTGAAATCGCGTTGTGTATACGTGACGAAATCGAGCATCTCCTGTGTGATCGAGCCATTGCCATCGGCCCCCTGCCCGCCGAAAAAGTTGAACGGCACACAATTCGGAGTGGCGGCGCAGATTGCCGGATCACCCATTGCCACTTGCAACTTGGCAGCATTGTGTGAATTGTATTTCTCCTGAAACCCGCGATTGTCGCCGTAACTGGCAGTCAGATCCCAGTACATCGACCTGCCGCTCAAGTCGAACTCACCCTCGAGACCGGTGCTGAGGAAGTACGTATTGACGTCCTGGAAGAACAGGCGGCCGCCGGATTCGAGCGGTCGACGCCCGAAGAACTCCAGGTTGCCGTTTGCAACCGACAGGTCGACACCAAAGGGGTTGAACGGGTTCAGCGCCGAAATGAAGAAATTGTCGTTGATCCGGTTGCCGCATCCGTTGCCGAGGCAAAGTGGCTCCGGAGCCGCTTTGGTGGCCGACGAACGGTTGGTGTACGAGGCCGTTACCACCAGGTTGATATCCGGCGCCAGCTCGTGTGTGGCGCTGGTGTAAAGATTCACACGCTCGTTCGGCGTACGCAGAAAATTGAATCCAGGCCCGTTGTAATTGAATCGATCGTCGCCCGAAAACGCATTAAAATCTCCACCATCCGGATTGTTCGGATCGAACACCGGAATATTCCCCATGCCGTCATTCAGGACACCGTCGTTCAGCGTGCCGTCCCAGAAATTGAAATTGGGACCCAGTACGAAACGCCCCTGCGGAGTAAACGACGAACATAGGGTATTCGGCACGTTGCAGCTGGTCGCATTGGCGTTTGGAAAGGCGGAACGGCTGCGATCGGCGGTTTCGATGCCACGTTCGTCCTTGTAGCTGGCGCTGAACATAAGGTGCGTCGACTCGCTGCCGCCGCCCCAGAGTGCGCCGAACTCCGTCGACTCACCGTCACTTTCGCTCAGGTAACTGCCGGTCTGCATACTCAGGCGAAAACCTTCGAAGTCGCGGTTCGTGATGATATTGATCACCCCGCCGATGGCATCCGAACCGTAAATGGCTGATGCGCCGTCCTGCAGGATTTCAACGCGTTCGATGACATTGTCCGGAATAGTGTTGAGGTCGACCGTGCTGGGCACACCGGACGCGGACGCGCCGGCGATCCAGCGCTTGCCATCGACCAGCACCAGGGTGCGCTTTGAGCCGACATTCCGCAGCGACAATTGTACGGCGCCGGCATCGATACCGGCACCGTCCTGCGGGAATCCCGAGTTGCCGGGCACGTTGAATTGCGAATTCGGCGCGGATCCGGTGATCGGCAAATTCTGCAGCGCGTCGCCGAGATTGGTAAGCCCGGTGTCTTCTATGTCGGCGGCACTGATCTCCATGATCGCAGTCGGTTCGTTAAGCGGATTGCGACGAATCCGCGAGCCGGTGACGACCACTTCCTCGAGTGCTTCGGCCTCTTGGCCCAGTGCGACATGCAACGGCGCTGCCGCAATGGTCAGGCCGAACGCGACAGCCAGCGCACCGGCCACGGATAGAAAGTTTTTCATGAAAGCCGTCCCCCTATGTATCAGAAAAGTCACAGACAATTCGCGTCTCGAATTGCATCTTCCAAGTCGCAACCAATCATTGGATACATCGCCATAGCTCGAGTTGCGGCTGCCTGGCGATTCAGAGCCAAGCCGTATAATGCGACCAATTTTCCTTTTTATGCAAGTAGTTTACGTCGCTGCAGACGGATATCCGGAGACCGGGCCAGGGCGACGACTGACGAACCCTCCTGCCGTGTGTCCTGACACCCTGCAAGCACCTGAAAAGCGACCGAAACCGATCTGTTGCTAAGAAACTACAGAGTCGCCACGCTAACAAACCAGGTCCGCTGCCGGCAGACGGGGTCGCCTAGCGCCGGCCCGCCAGCTGGTGAATCTCGTCATCCATTCCGGTCATTTCCCAGCGCGCCAACGAGATCGGAACGCTGCCAATGTCGTTCAGGCGGTCAAAGAAGTCACGCAGCAAAAATGGCTCCGATTGCTCCTCGTTCTGACGGGCATAGTCTGCGAGCGTGCGCTCGAGCAAGTATTTGCCGGTAATGTAGCTCGTGCCATAACCCGGTTGCCGCAAGTAGAGGTGCTGCTCAAAGATCAGGAGTTCCTTCTCCGTCTTCATCCAGCCGCGCGGCGTCCATTCCATGTGCACACCGCCCGCCTCTTCCATGCTCATGTCGTTGGCGTGCGCATAGAGGGAGCCCAGCCCGCGCGCCGCGCGTTGCGCGAGCATGATCCAGACCAGCTCGCGGACGCGCGGCTTGTCATCGTAGAGACCGGCATGCATAAACATTTCCTCGACGCCGGTCGCCGTGCCCTCGTTTCGGCTGTCGAAAATGTTGTACAGCAGGGCGCCGCGGCGAATCGGACTGGAATGAGGCTCCTCACGCATACGAGCAAGTTCAAACCAGTGATAGAAATGAGTGTAGAGCGGCGTCGGATCGTAGTGCGCCGCAATCCAGAAAAAGTTGCGCGTTTCTTCACCTACGAACTCGCCGAGGTGTTCACGCAACGCCGGTTCCAGGTAGTCTTCGACTGTCAGTATGTCCTGCTCTTCGAGGAACGCCATCAGTCGATCTGCGGATTCGTCCGCCAGTCGATCGTATTCCTCCGGAGTGGACGCAGCCTGGAGTGGCGGCAGGTCCCGGTTGCGATGTTCCTCCAGCTTTAGCGACGACCAGGCGCGATCAAGCTCGCGCTTCAAAAGACGGACCTCATCTTCCCAGCTGAGTGGCACGAGGTGAACGTTCTGTTGGTACCAGGTGTAATTGTCCTTGCCGATCCCTGATGGCCCGGTCTTGCCCGGCGCCTGCTCCCGCAGCCAGGTCACCAGTTCATCCGTCGCTGTTGCCGCGGCCGCGATCGCGCGATTCAATGGCTCATTCGACGTATCGCCCAGTGCGTCTGTGATGCTATCAAGCTGCCGGCGCTGTTCCTCAATGTTGCGAATTCCTGTCAACCACAGATCGCGTGCATTGCCGGTGAGATTCCGCCTGGCCTGGCGCATCAGGGGCGGTATGACAGCCAAATCCGAGATCATGCGCGCCTCCTCGGATTGTGACAGCGGAAAACTGTAGGTCCAAAGTTCCAGAACAGCGTGATGTGTCGGACCTTCGTGCGCTGGCACATCACTCTTGTAAGTCCATATCGACTGGTAAAAGGCGGGATCGCGAACCCACGGCTTCAAGACTCTATGGTTGAAATCAAAACCATTCATCTCGGCCCGCACGATATGCCAGTCGACTTTGTGCTCTATGGGCCAGTCACCGACATCGATTGCATCGAGACGCGCCCGAAATTGCGGCAGCTGCGCGTAGGCCGCTTCGAAGCGTTCTGCCGTGTAATCCGGAGCACCGCCCCGCATTGGCGGCTTCTCAAATTCCCGCCAATCGTGAAACAGCTTCACAAGATCCTGGTAGGAGTTGCTATCGTTTTCGGCACACACACCTGCGCTGACGAACAGCAGCAACAGGGCCAGGATGCTACGCACCGGACCGCCGGATTGTCCGCTCCAGTTCATGATTTATCTCTCCTGATTGCAGTTTCCTCCGCCCCGGTGACGTCACTGCAATCCCGGTTGCGGTACAGTGTCTTCTGTCTGACGAGCCGGCCACAACGGTCGACAATCACTCGACGAGGAATCCTCGCGCGAACGGATCTTCGTCGTCGATCCACACGGTGTTGTAGCCGGTTACGAATGCCGAGCCTTCGATCGATGGCACGATCGCATCGTACTCACCAAGCCTGACCCGGTCCTCGACGCGGCCGGTAAACCGGCTGCGAATGTAGCTCTCGTGCACAAACGTGTCGCCGACCGCAAGCTTTCCTTGCGACACAAGATGCGCCATGCGGGCGCTCGTTCCCGTGCCACAGGGGCTGCGATCAATTGCGCTGTCGCCGTAAAACACGGCATTGCGTGCGTCCGTGCCCTCATGGCTCGGCTTGTCGGCCCACAGCACATGACTGACGCCTCGAATGGACGGCTGCTCCGGGTGCACCGGATCAATTGCGCCCCGCACCAGCGAGCGCACCTGGCGGCTGATTCGTATCAATCCATCGGCACCGAGATCATCGAGGCTGGTATAGCGCCCCTGCGGTTCGATGATCGCGTAAAAATTGCCGCCGTAGGCAATGTCCACGGTCAGTTTTCCGAAATCCGGCACATCGATGACGATGCCTTCCGCCACCACGTAACTTGGCACATTACGAATCCGTACAGAGGTCACCCGGTTGCCAGGTCGCGTATAGCTGACATCCAGCAGTCCGGCCGGTACCTCGACACGCAGCTCGCCTTCGGATCGCGGACGCACCAGGCCTTGTTCCAGTGCGAATGTCACGATGCCGATCGTGCCGTGGCCGCACATCGGCAGGCAGCCGCTGGTTTCAATAAAGAGAATGCCGAAATCCGTGTCGCCGGCAGACGGGGGGAAGATGAAGCCGCCGGACATCTGGGCGTGTCCGCGTGGTTCGAAACAGAGGCCGGTGCGAATCCAGTCGTACTGCTCCATGAATTCCAGGCGGCGCTTGGCCATGGTCGCACTGCGCAAGAACGGGCCGCCACCTGCAACCAACCGCACCGGGTTGCCGGCCGTATGTCCATCGATGCAGAAGAACACGTGTCGCATTTGAGTCAGGCTGCGCTCGCGCGCTTGCATGCTTCGACAGGGCGCGACGCAGCCGCCGTCTCTACAAGGGCAATCACTTCCTTGCGGCGTGCGCCGGTCAGCGGCATACGCGGCATACGTACGCGCTCCGAACCGCGCCCCATGACCTGTTCGGCGAGTTTGATCGATTGGACGAGATCGTGGTCGGCATCGAGATGCAGAAGCGGCATGAACCAGCGATAGATAGCCAGCGCCGTTTCCAGGTCGCCACGGCGTGCGGCAGCAACGAGTGCCACCGATTCCCGCGGAAAGGCATTTGTAAGGCCTGACACCCAGCCTTTGGCGCCGAGCAGCAGGCACTCCAGCGCCATGTCGTCGAGGCCTGCAAAAACGTCGAATCGATCGCCGAAGGCGTTTATGAGGTCGGTTATGCGGCGTGTATCCGGTGCGCTTTCCTTGATTGCCTTTATGGTCGGCTGGTCTGCAAGTGTCGCCAGATCGTCGATACTGAATCCCACGCGGTACGCAGGAGGATTGTTGTACAGCATGATCGGCAGCGACGTCGCGCGGGCCACTGTCGTTACGTGCGCACGAAGTTCCGCAGGCGTCGGCACGTAGACCATGGCAGGCAAGAGCATCAGTCCATCGACTCCGAGTTCCTCAGCCTTTTCTGCATACTCGACGGCCCGCTTCGTCGTCAGCTCGGACACTCCCGTCAGTACCGGCACATGTCCCGCGGCAGCAGAAATTGCTGCTTTCAGCACCGCAAGCTTTTCCGTGGCGTCGAGTGAATTGTTTTCGCCGACGGTACCCATCACGATGAGCCCGTCGACACCGTCGTCGATCAGGCCTCGCTGGACACGCTGGGTTGCGGTGATGTCGACCGACAGATCATCGGCGAACTGGGTTGTCGCCGCCGGGAATACACCCTGCCAGCCGGTTTGCGAACTGGCCATGTGGAGCCTCCTCGGTTGATGGGTGGCGTCTACTGTAACCGATGCGCCTCAGTCCGCGTTGACAATCGGCATGATGCCCGGTCCGATGCCTAGCCGATCTTTGTCCGCCCGTACCATTTCGGCTACGTCCTCCAGCAATGCCTTCGCGTCATAGACGATGCCGTCCTTGATCGTGTAATCGATACCGCCGATTTTTTCGACCTTGCCGGTCTCATCATTCAGTCGAATCGTTCCGGTACCGAACAATACCCGCAAATTGTGCAACGGGTTTTCGCGGGTTACCACAAAATCGGCTTTCTTTCCCACCTGCGCCGAGCCAACGTCATTTGCGATACCGATCTGGCGCGCGCCCTGAAGAGTTGCCGAGTTTATGATCTCGAGAGTCGAAAACCCCGCTTCCCGCAGTAATTCCAGTTCCTGGATATAGCCGAAACCGTAGGTGCTGTAGATATAACCGGAGTCGGAACCGACCGTGACACGCCCGCCGCGGTTCTTGTAGTCATTGACGAAGCGCATCCATAGCCGGTAGTTCTCCTTCCAGGCGATTTCGTCCTCGACGGTCCAGTCGAACCAGTACGAACCGTGTGCATCGCGGTTCGGCCTGTACCAATCCCAGAGAGCGGGCAAAGTGTAGACCTCGTGCCACGGCGCGCGGCTCATGCGCATGAAATCGCGGCTTGCGAGGTAGATGGTAAATGTCGGAGACAGGGCAAAGTCGCGTTCGAGCAGCGTCTCCATCACCTCGTTCCATTTCTTCGAGCCGGGCCTGGCTGCCTGTTGCCATAACCGGCCGGCTTCCGCGAATCGATCCTGTTCGTTGTTGTAGTTGTAATCCGCAGGGTAATCCTGGATGACACGGGCGTCGAACAGGGCTTCCGGCAGGCCATACCAGTGTTCCATGGAGCCGAGACCGCGCGCCGAGGTCGTCAACACATTGGCATGCGTAACGTTCAGTTGCGCGTGGTGCATCGTGGAGCCGAGTCCCTGCTTGCCGGCTTCATCGAGCGCGGCCCAGAGAATCTCCTCCGGCGCGCCGAAGAACTTCACACCGGCCGCACCGGCGCGCTTGATGTGCCGGATGCGCTCGCGCGCCTGGTCCGGCGTGTCGATGGCGCCGGCCTCGGCAGCGCCGAACGAAGGATACAGGTGAATGCGCGGACCGGTAATATCGTTCGAATCCAGCAGCCGCTTGACGCTCATTTCTTCCGCAAGCGTGCCGTCATAGCTGACGGTTCGCCCGGACGTCACGCCGTGTGCCAACCACAACTTGAGAACGTACTCCGACGGCACATTCTGCCCGGACTCTTCATGATGCAGATGCAGATGCGTGTCGATAAAGCCCGGCATGACATACATTCCGTGCATGTCGATCTCGCGACCACCATCGAGCTCCGGACGTCCTTCCGGGTCGATGTCCTGCAGGGGTGCACCTACGCTGCGGATCTCCGCGATGCGGTCATTCTCGATGACGATATCGACCGGGCCTCGCATGGGTGCGCCGGTGCCATCGATGAGGTTGACGCCTCGCAATATAAGTCGGTCGTAGGGTCCCTCGCCTTCCGCGCGAGGTGGAACGTGCCCGGCTCCGGCCTGGGCAAATGCTACTGACGATACCGCGTTGATGCATAGCGCAGAGAAAAGCACCACTACAAAATACATGTATGTCCTGGTCCGCGAACGCTTCTTATTCATTTGCTCCCCCATTCGAACGCACATGGTTGGCGCCAAGTATAAATACACTTTATACGAGATCACGTATCAACAGCGGAACCCGTTGCGCTATGCTAACGCCCCTGTGAAAAAGCCCTTGATCCTGATCCTCTCGCATCTTCTCGCGCTCGGCGCCGGTTTTGCGTTGGGCATCTACACGCTGCCGATCCTCACGGCGCCCGATGCACCGACGTCCGCTGAAGTGAGCCGGGCGGCTCG
>JBGTHC010000156.1:0-7831 GCA_041746375.1 Woeseiaceae bacterium | reverse complement strand
CGAGCCCGGGCCGGGCGCTTCACGTCGCTCGGTCGCGAGCGTCAGCGTGTAATGCGCCGGCCGGCGCAACAACGTGGCAGCGCGATCGAACGCCACTTCCATCTCGCCTTCGCTCGACAGGTACGCGTAATGGCCGCCGTTCACCCGCGACCAGTCCTGCATCAGGTTTTCCTCAACCATTGTATTGGCGCCGTCCGAGCTGTTGGAGCTTACTTTCAGTGTGAACACCCGTGGCTGCACCTCCTTGTACGCGTCCCACATTGCAGCATGGCGAGGCGTTGACGCATCCGTGACCATGACGATCGCCTTGGTACCGGCGCGCGCTGCCAGCGCTCTCGCACCGTAGTACTGGGTGTGTTCGGCCGAGCTCGAGGTTACGCTGCGAGGAAAGTCGTTCAGAATCGTCTGCAACAGGTACGGTTCACCGTACCAGTCGCGCAGCAACGGTTTCGTGGCACCGAAAGGCAGGAAATTGGCTGTGTCACGGCCCGGCACCAGGTCCTCGGCGTATGCCGTCAGCGAGTTATAGATTACCTGCCGGAACGGCCCGACACTGGCGCTCGTATCCCACAGGAACAGCACATTTCGCGGCGGCTCGCGCAGCTCGATAAATGTATCTGTCCCGGGTGGCAATGCCGATTCAAATACATGCACTCCGGACGTGCTGTCACGTTCGCGCTTGCGTAACAGTAACGGCTGACCGGCAGCATCGGTTAGTAATAGCTCCGCGCGTACAGTCGGATCGCCTGTCACAGTGAAGATGGCCGTGTTATGGCCCTCGGGCAAAACCGGGCGATACCAGTGTGTCTGGCGGCCAAGTTGCACAGCGCCCGACTCCGTGACTCCGGCGGACAGCTTTGCCGCCGCACTTCGCGACTCGTTGCCGCGCTGGATCAGACCTTCACGCGTCGGCACGTGGCGGGTGGATTCGTAGAAACCCGACTGGCTGTCGAAACCCCACTCGCTCTTAATGGAGCGATATTCGGGACCGGTCGGCTGTTCCCGGATCGTCAGCATCTCGGGTGCATCCGCGTTGGGCCGGGCGTCGACGTTCGGGGCAGAGAAGCGCAGGTAGCGGACCCAGGTCGGAGCGTCCAGTTCGAGCACGTTGCCAGTCGCAGCCAGGGACCATTCCGCGAGCGGCTCCCACGGACCGGTCGGCGAGTCGAGGCTCACCGAAAGAGACACGTGCTCGATCTTATGTGCCGTCCGGTTCGAGTGACGCCACTCGAGGCGCTCGATTTTTGCTACCCGGTTGTGGTGGAAGCCGACGACCCACTCGAAGGGCTGGTCGGGCGGCACCCGTACAGTGGGCGCGTCTTTTTTCTCCGTGAGGATGCTGTAGTCCCAGCCAGCATTGATTATTGGCTTTGCCCAACTGACATGACCCCCAAGAGCCGGGTCCGCAATATTCAAACCAGTGTTCTGGAACGGATCGAAGCCGGGTGCCGCAATAACCTTCCATTCGCCGAGTGTTACGCCGCCATCGCTCTCACCGTTCCAGTTGCTCGATATAACGAGGCGGGCGAAGCGCGCCTCGATCGATGCGTCGAGCACGAAGAACTGCTCCGTTTGCGTGGCGTTGAGCTTGCCCTTCGCGACTGTCTCGAACTGTGTGCCATCCGCCGAGAGCTCGAACGCGACGTCGCGAGGAAACAGGTGCGTGCTCCGTGTGCTGGTGGGATTCAATGCAAAGCCCGCGATCAGGATCGCACGTTCCCCGGGCAGGTCCACGTTTACGACGGCCGGACCACCTCGGCCTGCACGAAACGTGACGCTGGGTCCGATCGTGGCGACACCGTCAAACAGCTCACCGACACGATCGTTCACCGTCGCGTGCGGCGACTCGGCTTTCGCACCGAATGCAGCCAGGGCAACGTTCAAGCCGCCGCGCAACGCATCGGGGACCGCCCAGGAGTGGACCGGATTCACCGGTGCGGCCTCACGACCGGTCGAGACGTCGGTGAACGTGCTGACGCTGCGCCCGTCCGCCGTTTTGGCCTGAACACTCAAGCGCACCGGAACGTCCGCCCAGGCATCGTGCGGCACAGCGACGCGGACCGGGATATCCTGCGAGGCGCCACCCGGCACTTCGGATAAACTCTTTTCAACCTCGAGGCGCCAGCGGGCATCGCTGACGGCTGTCTCGATCGTCAGCGCCAGCGCTTCGGTGCCACTGTTCTGCAAGCTCAAGGTGCCGCTCACGCTCTGGCCGACACGCTCGTACGCCGCAACCTCGGTCGCCTCCAGCGCGAGAGAAAGCGTGGCTGGCAGCGCAGGCAACGGTGACGGCCCGTCTTCGCCGTCGAACAACATCGTCATCGTGTAATCGGCTTCGGTGTTCTGGCCGCCGATGCGAATGTAGTTTGGGCCGGTCGCCGGCAATTCGCCACGATAGCTGCTGCTTGCGTCGTCCCACGAGAACGCGAGTGGCTTTTCATTCGCATCGAACACGTCGACGCCGGCAGCCGGTTTCGTGTCGAAACGCAACGTGAGCGTACGCGCCGTACCGGACTCGGGCAGCACGTACCAGTCGGCATTCCCGCGCCAGCCACCGCTGCGGCCCTTCACGACGCGGGTTGGCGGCACGGGATTCGCGAACACGGCGTTGTCGTTCGGCTCGCAATCGGCCGGGCACTGGTAGCGATCCAGTCGCTCGAGTTGCAGTTTGTACTCTGCGTCGCTGGGGGTTCGGAGCGCCTGGAGCGTAATGTGATAGTCGCCCGGCGGAAATAGGCCTTCGGCAACGATCGTTCCGCCGGCGTTGTGCTCGCGCAGTTGGCCACCGTTGAAATACAGGTGTGCGTGGATCTGGCCATCCGCCGGCGGTGTCGCCGTCAGCCGGATGTGGTCCCGGTCTGCGAGGTGGAATCGGTAATAGTCGATGTCGCCGGGATCTGACAACAAACCGGTACGGGTCTGGCTCATGCGCAGTAACTGCATGCGACTCGCGTCGTCGTTCGGTTCTATCTCGCCGTTCGGGTCCGGCGGCCCGATCGCGCGTGCAAGCAAGGTGTAATCGCCGGCGTCGCGCCCGGACACCGAGAAATGATGCGCGCCCGGCAGCAGGAACAGATTTTCGAGCCGCACGCGCCGCTGATTCGGCTGCGCGCGGATTCGCTGGTTCCGATCGCCCGCCGCATCATGGTAAGTCACGTCGTGCAGGTGTTCGCCGATCACCTGCACACGCCACAACTGCGGCTCGTCGGTGAGGACTAACTTGTAGAAGTCCACGTCACCCGGACCGTCGAAGCGGCCCGCGACGCGGTTCGTCGATGGCGTACCCGTCGCATACGCGAGCGTGTCGTTCGGCTCCGTCTCGCGGCCTTGTTGCGGAGGTCCGGTGGCTTGCATCGAGACCTTGTACTCGATGCCCGCCCGGCCGCGATCGACGCTGAAGCCGTAATCGCCCGGTGGCAAAAGCAGATCACCCAGCACGAGGCGACTACTGCCAGTGCGACACTGGATTCGCTTACCCTCAGCCGTCAGCAAGCAGAGCTGCAAAGGCTGATCTGAGGCCGTTTCGAGTGACAGTTCCTGCAAATCCCCGGCAGACGCCTCATCGAGCGCAAAAGAAAACAGGTCCGTATCGCCATTTTCACTGAGCCGGCCGGTGCAGCAGCCGTTCGACTCGAGTCGGTTCGCCAGCTCCCACGTGTTGTTCGGTTCGGCCTCCTCGCCCGCGACCCGCCGGCCGACGCCCGTCACCCGTAGGGACTGCACGAAGCCCGGGGCTTCGCCGGTCTTGAGCTCGGGCTCGACCTCGACAAAGTAGACACCGGCAGGCAACGCGAGGTCGGCAAACGTCAGCCGGCCCTTTTCATCGCTGCTTGCCTTCGACAGCAGATCGCCGTCTGTCCGGGTCAATTGCGCGCGCACCCTGCGACCAACCGGCACCTGCACGTCGATGTCCCAGCGCGAGGCGTCATCCGCAAACTCGATCCGGTACCACGAGCTCGTACTCTCGAGGAACACTGTCTGTTCGCGGTTAAGTCGCACCGGCGCGGCGTTGGCCTGGCTGTCGTGCGTTCCTTTGCTGCTCCGGGAGACATTGTCTGCAGCCCTGATGTGCAGACGGTAGCCTCCGGCGTCCGGCGTCATTTCGACATCCGCCGCGTCCTCGCCGAAACTCAGGCTGGCCTGCGGAGGACGATACGGCGCGCTGCCGCCACCGGCCTGCGCGAAGCCAAGCAGGTACTCGCCGGGCTCGAAGATCAGGTCGGCATGAATCGACGGCAAAGAACCGTCGCGACTACCCATTCTGAACAGAGTATTGGCACCTGCCACCTCACCCGCGGCGTTGTACTCGATTCGCACGAGTTCGACGATCGTGAGCCGCCCCGGAATACCGTGCAGCTCGAGCGTCCAGCGTTTACTCGCGTCGACGTCGGACACGATCCAGTTGAAAGCGTCCTGGTCGCGAGCGGACATCGTGCCAACAAGGGTTATCGGCGCCGTGACGTCGAGCGCCGTGTCCGGCGTGTCGTTCGGTTCGACTTCAAAGACGGACGGCTCGGCAGCCTGTGCCGTTGCTACCCAGAGGAGGGCAGCGAGTACCAGCGCGGTTGAGCCGAGCGATTTCAATTTCCCTGGAAGCAACACCACTCGCAGCCACTTGCGCGTACTTGCAACGCCGTCTTGAGAGGAAGCGCATTCGCCATCGGAATCCGCCAGAGTTGTTGGCGGATTCCAGCATCGGCTCGCGCTTAGCATACTGGTACCCCAATACTCGCCGCGGAAAAGATTGAACCATGAAAGACTTCAGCCTCCGGCAGGTGCTCAGCCTGCTCGCTAAAACCACACCGTTCCTCGTGTTTCGCTTCCTGATCTATTTCGGCATCACACTCGGCTCCTTTCTGATGACCGGCGCCGGCGCCGGCATGGGTTATTTTGTCGGCAGCATCGGCGACGACCCGGGAGCCGCGAGCGTCTGGGGAGGGATTTTTGGCTTCGGCGCGGCCAGCGCGGTGATGTATTTCTTGCGCGAGTACCTGCTGTACCTGGTCAAGGCGGGACACATCGCCGTGCTGGTCGAGTTGATGGACGGGAAGGACATCCCCGGCGGCCGTGGCCAGATCGATTATGCCCAGCGGGCCGTGCGTGAACGTTTCGCACAATCGTCGATCCTGTTCGCGCTCGACCAGATCATCAAGGGTGTGCTCAAGGCCTTTAATCGCACCTTCTTTACCATCGCCACGCTGCTGCCAATACCCGGCGCCGGTGGCATCGTCAAATTCATCAATACCATTATCAACCTGTCGCTGACCTATCTCGACGAAGTGATCTTGGCGTACAACCTGCGCACCCGCTCCGAGAACCCCTGGAAGTCCAGCCAGGAAGCGCTGGTGCTGTACGCGCAGAACTACAAGTCCTTTCTCAAGAATGCGGTCTTCCTTGCCTTCGTCATCTGGGGCCTGACGTTTGCGGTATTCCTACTCATCCTGGCGCCGGTCGCGGGACTCGTCGCGTTGCTGCCTGGTACGGCGGGCCCGCTCACCTTGCTGGTGGCCCTCGTGTTCGCCTGGGGCGTAAAGCAGGCAGTCATCGAGCCGATCGCGATGACCTCGTTAATGTTTGTGTTTTTTAAAGTCACCGAAGGACAGACGCCGAACGCGGAATGGGAGGCACGGCTCGACAAGTTGTCAGGGAAATTCAGTTCGCTCAAGGACAAGGCGAAGACCTGGGGTACCGATCAACCCGTGGCGGTTGAGCCCGCGCAGCATCACCTGCCTGGAGATGGACTGGATTCAGGGAGCCGGGGAACGTCCGCAGGCCGGCCATAATGCTGGCGCGGTCCGGTCTGTGAGCGTGTCAGATCCAGCCGAAGCCCCGCGCCATCGTGCCATCGTGCCGAACATACCTCCGGCTAGCGCCATGTAAAGTACCAGCGCCCAGATTCTGGCGGCAGCGATCGAGTCCTTTACGCTGTCGATTTTCGTATTGAGCTGGGCGGTAAGACTGGTGTTCACGCCGTCGATCTTGCCGTTGAGCTGCGCACTGACCCCGTCGATCTTGTCATTGAGTTGCATACTTACTGAGTCGATCTTGTCGTTAAGTTGGATACTTACTGAGTCGATCTTGTCGTTAAGTTGCGTACTTACTGAGCCGATCTTGCCGTTGAGTTGGGTACTTACTGAGTCGATCTTGCCGTTGAGTTGGGTACTTTGCGCGTCGATTCTGCCGCTGAGCAGCGCGCCAAAATTGTCGATTCTTTCCGACAATTTGGTATTCATGGCGTCCATTTTGTCGCGCAAGCTTCGGACGTCGCTTTTCACGTCTGCCATATCCGAACGTATGTGCCCGACGTCAGATTCCAGACGAGCGATTCGCGCTTCCATATCCGCCTCCGCCGCTGCCATTCCCATCCTGCGTCTCCACGCGCATTCTACCGCACCATCGCCACGTCTCGGAGGCGCATTCCAGCAACAATCGGCAGACAATGAAACCCGAGTTTCTTGTAGCAAGCTACGAAAAAGCGCAAAGTGTCTGAGGCCGGGCCGGCAAGCGCCGACCTCGCGTCTGGCGGTCCGCCGCGAATTACGGACGTGCCTGATAAATCCGGTCGGTTGACTTTCGGCCTCGTCACTATCGTAATCGGGAAGATGAGAAGCCCGCGCGGTACCAGTGTCCGGATCGTGTATAGCGCAGTGTGTTGTCTGGCACTGCCGGCCGCTGTTTACAGTCAGGACTGCAGAGGTCCCCTTTCAGACGATGAAATAGTTGGCGGCGTTGCCTGCCCGGACGGCGTTGCCGCGACAGTAATCCCGAGTGAACGGGAGCTCCCGCCTCCTCGACCCGTACACCCGCTCGAGGAAGTATCTCCGAATCTTCCTGGCGTTCCGTACAACGAGGACAGGTTCGCAAGCCTCGAGTCTGTCTCCGAAGCGGGGTCGGGGAGCACTTTCAGCGTCATCTGGACCGGTCCTGCCAACTCCAGGGACTACATCGCCATTGCGGCACCCGATGATCCCGGCAATCGTCAGCTCACCTACGCCTATGTTGAACAAGGCTCGCCGCTACAACTGAAGGCGCCGGACGAGCCGGGCGACTACGAAGTCCGCTACATCCAACAGCAATCACGAAACATTCTGGCGCGCGAGCCGATTACTGTGTTGCCCGTGGCGGCAACTCTACAGCATGCGAGTGAGGTGAGCTCAGGTAGCATCGTCGACGTAGCCTGGTCCGGCCCGGCGAACTCCAGGGACTACCTTTCCATTGCGGTAGCGGATGATCCCGGTGCTCGGCAGCACAGCTATGCCTACGTCGAACGAGGCTCGCCGCTGCAACTGACGGCGCCGGACGAGCCAGGCGACTACGAGGTCCGCTACATTCAACAGCAATCAAGGATCATCCTGGCGCGCAGGTCGATTGCTGTGTTGCCGGTGGCGGCAACTCTACAGCATGCGAATGAGGTGAGCTCAGGTAGCATCGTCGATGTAGCCTGGTCCGGTCCGGCTAACTCCAGGGACTACCTTGCCATTGCGGTACCGGATGATCCCGGTGCTCGCCAGCACAGCTACGCCTACGTCGAACAAGGCTCGCCACTGCAACTGACAGCACCGGACAAGCCCGGTGTCTACGAGGTTCGCTACATTCAACGGCAGTCACGCATCATCCTGGCCCGACAGCCGATCATCGTACAGCCTGTGACGGCGACGCTGCATTCAGTGCGTATGGTGAACCCCGGAAGTACGTTCGACGTCACCTGGACCGGTCCCGCCAATTTCAGGGACTACGTCGCCATTGCGGAAGCGGCCGATCCAGGCAACCATCAGCTCACCTACGCCTATGTTGAAAGGGGCTCACCGCTCGAACTGCGGGCGCCGGACGA
>JBGTHC010000155.1:0-3666 GCA_041746375.1 Woeseiaceae bacterium | reverse complement strand
CGCGAGCGAGCCCTGGAGAATGGCGCCGTACGCTACATTCAGAAACCGTCCACGCTCGATGAGTTTCTGGATGAGGTCGGGGGCTCTGTGCGCGAGATGCTTTCCGCCTCGGGCCGATTGAACGCCGCTGGCTGAAAGTATTGAAAATTACATACCTTGCCCGACTTCGGATGGCAAAACGCATTGACTGGAAAGCTTCAGTAGGGTAATCATAGTAGCTCCTGAGGAACTAAACTCCACCTCGGTGCGGCCAGTTGCTATGCCGGACTGACCGCGAGCGGAACAAGCTGAAATCCGAGTTGCAGTGCCTTGCCACGAAGTTTGGCTTCCTGGTGTTTCTGAAAACGCAATTGTTGTTCGGCGAAAGTTGTAACATCGTAATCTTGCCCTGTAGTAACAAGGTGGTAGATGATGCGCGCCAGTTTGTGAGCAGTGGCGGTGACAGCTTTTGGCCCCCCGAGTTTGGCCCGCATGCGCCTGTAAAAGTCGCCCAGTGGCGTCCGGCTGCGATACAGAGTCTGCGCAGCCAGCCGAAGCACCTTGGCGGCACGGCTGTTTACCTTGCGCGTGCCCGTCCGCAACACCGCGCCTCCGCTGATATCGTTGGCAGGACACAGACCCAGCCACGAAGCGAAGGCCGAGGCACTGCGGAACTTGCTCAATTCGGCGCCGACTTCTCCCACCAGAATTTGAACGTTGAGTGTGCCCAGACCGGGAACCTTGGTCAGATCGACGCCGAGGATTCGCTTCAGTTGTTCGCTGAGCTGGAACGGCGGTTTTTCCGGCGGTTGATTCTCCCCGGTGACAGGCGCCGCCGGTGGTGAGTCGTCTTTTGAGTCGATTTCTTCGAGGCTGCGGTGTATTTCGTTATCGCAGTCGCCGATCAGCTTCTGGTAAGAGCGATAGGCAGTCAGCGATTGCCGCAGCGTGAACAGGTGTTCGCTGCGATAGTCGCCGACCAGAGACTTCGCAATCGTATCTTCACTGGCTTTGATGCGATGATTGCGCAGCTTTGCCAGTACTTTCGGATTGCGTTCGCCTTCCAGCACGGCCTCGATAATCGCCAGGCCGGTCACACCGGTAATATCGCTGATCACGTGATGAAGCTGAAGATTCATCTGGTCCAGCGCCTTTTGCATGTGATGAACGTGAGTGCCTGTCATCTGCACCAGACTCTCCCGATGCCGCAACAGCGAGCGTACCGCGCACACAGCTTGCTCGGGCCGGAAGGAAGCCCGCAATAGTCCGACTGCATGTAAATACTGCAGCCACTGACAGTCGGAGACGTCTGTCTTGCGTCCCGGCACATTCTTTACGTGCCGCGCATTGACCAGACAGATCTCCAGGCCACGTGCCTCCAGAATCTGAAACAACGGAATCCAGTACACAGAAGTGGATTCCATGGCCACGGTCTTAATCCCGCAGCGTTCCAGCCAGTCAGCCAGCGCATGAAGATCTTCTGTAAAAGTCGGGAAACATCGGACCGGTCGCTCCCGATCCCGATCGGCTGGTACAGCTGCGTAGACTTCGGTGGCGCCTACATCGATTCCTGCCGCATCAGGTCGCATTACTGGCAGCGCAGCCCGCGCCGTCGATTTCTTTCTTTGTCGCGTCATGTTGCTCCTTCGCCGGAGAGCGCCCGCCCATGCCGCACAAAGAAAGTATTCTCCTGATCGGGATCGCCGCGATGACCGTTTCCGACCACCTCAGTCGTCACCACTGCGTTGAGCACGGAACATGGAGCCACGCTAACTACCGGGCTTTGCAGCACCAATAATGGGCCGGCCTTAGCTGCGCGACGCCTCCGGATCCGTATCTTATCGCGCCACGTCGCGCGGGACGTTCCTTACCTGCATTGACCCCGCAGAGGGTCCCCGCGCTAACTACTTTCCGTCGCAAAATAGAGAATTCTGAGCAACCCAGGCCGTTCCCAGAGCTTTTCGGCGAGGCGCCAGGGATTTTTGGGTCTCGCTCCCGCGGGAGCGAATCGCCTGGCGCCCGGATCATGTCCGAGCCGCCAGGACATTTCCCATGTTGATCAGCGTATCGGCCATCACTCCTAATCCCACCCATCGCTTCATCCCTTCCGCGCCGCGGTAAAGACAGCGAGTCAAACCGTGACGCCGTTTCAGCACGCTAATGCGGCCCTCGCAACCCGTGCGCCAGCGCTGTGCCTTCTTGAACCAACGGCTGTGTTCCTTCTTTTTCCGCTCGGCACTCTTCGTATTACGATTCGGCACCGCCACCCACGGCACGCCCTTTTCCTCTACCGCTTGCTCCTGCGCCCGCGAATAATAGCCCGCATCCGCCGTCACCAGCCGGGGCAAGCGGCCCAGCACTCGCTTGTGTGCTTCTACCGATCCTAATAATAGGTCCCGGTCGCTCGGCCGCTGATCGAACACATCGTAATGTGTGATGATCTGGTTCTCGGTTTCCTGCACCTGCACCAACTTGCCGAACTCGGTCGGCTTGCTGGCCTTGCCCTTGCGGATGATCTCGCTGTGCGGCTCGAACAAACTCACGATCTTGCCCGGCAACTGCGTGATTCCGTCGAACACCCGGGCCTTGGTTTGCGTTACCACTTGCCGCACACGACCCGCGCTTTCCGACAGCTGTTTGCACAACGCGTCCAGCAATTTCCTCTTTCTTGCGGGCATCTGTTCCACTTCCGCGATCACACGTTTGGTGTCGTTGAGAATTTGACGCGTGTAACGCAACAGTTCTTTGTATTGCTTCTGGCGCTTGGCTTCCCCTTCCGGACCCTTGTGTCGGCTCGCCGTCGCAATCGCGATCACGCGCTTGCTGACACTGCGCGTGCGATTCCGCACCTTGCGCTTCAGCTTGCCCGCTTGTGTCTCGATCTTCTTCATGGTGCGCGTCAACACACGCGCGCCGTCTCCCAACAAGCTCGAATCGGTGGGGTAATGAATGTTGGTTTCCACTACCGTCGTATCCACGCGCAACTTGCGTCCTTTGATCACGCCCTCTTCCTGCGCGATCTCCACCAATCGCCGATGCAGTTCCGCGATCACCTCGCCGCCCAGTGCCTGCGCGATGCGCGCCAGTGTTTTCGCATCCGGCACCTTGCCCAACCCGATGCGGGCGAAGTCGCGGTAGGCCAGATTCATCCGCACCTCGCGCTCCAGCGTGTCGAAGCTCCAGTTGCGCACGTGCTTGAGCAGCAGCAAGCGCAGCACCATCTCGGCAGGCGTCTGTGAACGGCCCCTGGTTGCGCTGTGTTCGTGCCGCTCGCCTTGCGCTTCATACACCCGGTCGATCAGTTCATCGTCCTCCAGCAACCGGTCCGCTTGCTGCATCCACGGCTCCCACAAAGCCCGGACATCCTCGTCGATCATGCCTTCCCACAACACCCGCTGCCCTTGTTTGCGTCGCGTCATGCCCCATTGTGCCGGTACTTCAAAACAGGATCAATAGTGAATGTTTCAGCCCGGAACTGTGCCACGGTCTTTCGATTGGCGTGCATTGGAGCCGTCAATTTTGCGACGGAAAGTAGTTAGAAGACTACGGGACAAGTTCCGACGGGACCTGTTTACGGGCGGAACGGTATCCGGCATATAGGTGGCTTGAACTCGGGTGAGGCGATTATTCGGAACATGGGAACCTTCGGCGTCGATGCCAACGGAGAAGCCGCAAGTGGCATGAACC
>JBGTHC010000154.1:0-47614 GCA_041746375.1 Woeseiaceae bacterium | reverse complement strand
CATGCCGAGGAACAGAGTACCTCGTTAATCCATCTGTAAAACCTATAGTTGCCAACGACGACAACTACGCACTCGCTGCTTAAAAACCAGCGTTAGTGCCCTCTGACCGGATGTGCTTGTGCGTTCGGGGTTCAGGGGTCACCTACACAAGATCGCGGCAAGGGCATGCTCGGGGCCCGAACCGTTAAAACCTTTACCGGGCTGGCTGTGGGTCTTCCCTGTCCGTCGGGTAGCTCATGGTGAGATCAATGGCGGAATAAGCATGTAGAGCACGGAACGTAGGGCTTGCGGACGCGGGTTCGATTCCCGCCGCCTCCACCACCTTTATAAATAGTTGCAATTGGCTATGATGAATTTGGCCGCTCAACAAGCGGCCTTTTCTTTTCTGCGGCCAATGAGTTGACTTCCATTCCGACAACTTCCTTCCCTTTCCACGCAGGGTACCTTTACAACGGCACCCGTCGGTCCGCTCCCGCGCCTATAATGAACAGGCCCTTGACTCAGATATCGCTATGTCCGACACCGAGGCCGCTCTGGGATCCGAGGAAGCCAGTGACTATCAGGTCCGTATCACCAACCGTGCCGCCGCCCACGGCAAATCGCCTGCTGGCGGCACTGCCCAAGGCGGAGTACCAGCGCCTGGTGCCACACCTGAAGCCGTTTGCCCTGCCGCTCGGCCTGGTGCTCTACGAATCCGGCATCGAGTTGACCCAATTGTATTTTCCGACCGGTGGCATCGTTTCCCTGCAGTGTGTGACGGAAAACGGTTCCTCGACGGAAATTGCGGTCACTGGCAGCGAGGGCGCGGTCGGCGTCTCTCTGTTCATGGGCGGGGGGGGGTACACCACAGACCGTGCCGTGGTGCAAAGCTCCGGTCATGCCTACCGATTGGCGGCAGACTACATGATGCAGGAGTTCGAACGTGGGGGCTTTTTGCAGAATGTACTGTTGCGCTTCACCCAGGCGCTCATCACCCAGATGGCGCAGACCGCGGTGTGCAACCGGCATCATTCGGTCGACCAACAGCTATGCCGCTGGCTGCTGCTGGGTCTGGACCGAGTGCGCGACAACAAGATCAAAATGACCCAGAAACAGATTGCGGACATGCTGGGTGTGCGCAGGGAAGGCGTCACCGCCGCGGCCGGTCAATTACAGAAAGCAGGAATCATTTCCTACCGGCGCGGCCGGATCACGGTTCAGGACCGGCCGGCGCTGGAAAAGCGGACCTGCGAGTGCTATGGCGTTGTCAAGAGGGAAACCTAGCGTCTGCTGACTCGGCGGTTTACTGTCCCAGCCCAAGTCGCAAACGAATTGGCCGAATGAGGGCCAGATACCGATTCGCCGCAACCCGAATCGGCCGCAGCGCGCTATAATTCGTAACGCGATCAAACCAGACACGTAACGGAGGCCGGATGACCGCACACTTTAGTCAGCGACGCGAACCACAGGTATTGCGGACGCACGCCGAGGACAAGCTCAAGGACGGCAGCGCGCAGCCGACGCACGGCTGGCTGACCAGCCTGGATGCGCTGAGCCTGTTGTACAAATTGGCCAGCTCGCCGGGTAGCGCGGCTGATGCACTCAAGCTGTTGCATGAATTGCAAGTGCACCAGGTTGAACTCGATCTGCAACACGAGCAGCTTGAGGCCAGCGAGCGCGACCTTACTGAAGATCTTATCCATTGTGCCCGGCTCTACGACTTTGCGCCGGTGAGCTACTTCAGCGTTAGCCCGGAGGGCAGGATCAACAGGGCGAATGTCGCCGGGGCGGCTTTGTGCGGGGAGGACCGCGCCGAAGTGATCGGTCGCCGCATAGACGAATTTCTCGCACCGGAAAGCCGGCCGGTTCTGGAGAAGCTGGCGGCGCAGGTACGCAACGGCGTCCTGGACGGGACCTGCGAGGTGCGTTCCAGCGACGGTGCCGCGTTCCATGTCAAAGCGGGTCTGGTTCCCGGTGAGTCTTCCATGCTGATGGTGTTCGTGGACATGGCAGTTTCCGTCAAGACCACCCGGAGCGCCTGATTTTCATCCCCCGGCCGCTCCGACTGCGGTAATCTAACGAAGACAGCGGCAGGTCAGCATCTGTCCTGCGGCGCTGGATTTCCTTACGAGTTGCCTGCCGGGCAGGCGAGCCGACGCAGGTTGCGACGGCATGTGCAGCCTAAGAACCTGCCCGCCACCCCCAGTCGAAGGCATCCATGGTTTCACTGAATCCCGCCACGCGTCTCCCCCAACCGGTTGTGCCCCGCATCGTCGGCCTTGGCGCCTCGGCCGGGGGGCTGGTTCCGCTGGAGCAGTTCCTGGGGCAGGTCCCGCCGCACAGCGGCGCAGCCTATGTCGTTGTGCAGCATCTCGATCCCACGCAGAAGGCCCTGCTGGCGGAACTCCTGCAGCGGACCACGGCGATGCCGGTGCGCGAAGCTGCACACAAAATGCGCGTCGAACCTGACTGCGTCTACGTGATCGCACCGAACTCCGAACTGAGTGTGATCCACGGTGTGCTGAATCTGATAACGCCTGCGGCACCGCGCGGCCTGCGTTTGCCGATCGACGTGCTGTTCTCGTCCCTGGCCCGCGACCAGGGGGAACAGTCTATCGGGGTGGTGTTATCCGGAATGGGCGCGGACGGCACCGTGGGCCTGCAGGCAATCAAGGCAGTCGGCGGGCTGACAGCCGTACAGCAACCCGACACCGCGCAGTTTGACGCGATGCCCAGGAGCGCTATTGCCGCGGGTTGCGCCGACATCGTCGCGCCGCCAGCCGAGTTGCCGGCACGCATTCTTGACTACTTCACGCAGTTGACCGCGCTGTCGCCAGAGACAGAAATAAAGACAAAAACAGGGACCGAGACAGACCTCGAAACCAGTTCCGCGGACCCGGCGCGATCGTCGCCGGGACTGGAACCCATGCAAGCAGTTTTCCAGTTGCTGCGCGAGCGCACCCGGCATGATTTCTCCAGTTACAAGCCGAGCACACTCAGGCGGCGGATCGAACGGCGCATGGCGATTCACGAGATCCGCACGCTGAGACAATACGCGGACTTCCTTCAGCACAACACGCAAGAGATCGACCTGCTGTTCAAGGAGGTGCTGATCGGGGTGACCAATTTCTTTCGTGACGCCGCAGTCTGGGAGCATCTGGCAGCGGAAGTAGTGCCCGAATTACTAGCTCGGCGCAGCGCGGAGCACGCCCTGCGCGCCTGGGTGATCGGCTGTTCCAGCGGCGAGGAGGCCTATTCACTGGCCATCGTATTCACCGAGGCGATGCAGCGGCTAGCCCCGACGCACGAGTTAAGCCTGCAGATTTTCGCGTCCGACCTGAGCCCGGATGCCGTCAGCGTGGCTCGCCGCGGCCATTATCCGCTGTCGATCCGCGACGATATATCAGAAGACCGGCTGGCGCGCTTTTTCAGCGCCCACGAAACCCACTACCAGATCAACAAAGACATCCGGGACATGGTGCTGTTTGCGCAACACGACGTGTTGCTCGATCCGCCCTTCACCAGGCTCGACCTGCTTGCTTGCCGCAACCTGTTGATCTATCTGGATGCCGGGCTGCAGGGCCGGCTGGTGCCGTTGTTCCATTACAGCCTGCGTCCCGGCGGCGTGTTGCTGCTGGGCACTTCGGAAACAGTGGGGCGTTTCAACCTTCTGTTTACCCCGATCAACCCGAAACTGCGAACTTATCTGCGCCAGAACAATGCCACTGCTGGCGCTCTCGACTTCCCGGTGCAACCGCGTCTTCCGCGACCTGCAGCAGCCAAGGAGATATACGTGTCGCCCCCCACCTCTAAACCCACTTCACCCGAAATTACCAGGAACCTGCAGCAGGCGGCTGACCAGGTGCTACTGCAGGACTATTCGCCAGCTGCCGTCGTCGTCAGCAGCCAGGGCGACATCGTTTACATCAGCGGGCGCACCGGGAAATACCTGGAACCGGCAGCCGGCAAAGCCAACTGGAACTTCCACGCCATGGTGCGCGAGGGCCTGCGCGCACGCCTCGACGACGCCCTGCACCGGGCTGCCACGCAGAAGGAAGCGGTGCCTGTACGCGGTCTCAAAGTACAAATTCCCGGTGGCGAAATCCAGGCCGTCGACGTCACCGTGCAGGCGCTTCAGGATAAAGCTGCACTGAAGGATATGTTCATGGTCGTGTTCCGGGATGTCGCGCCGGCCCCGCCCCGCCGCGGCCGTCGCAAGTCGCAATCGGCGGAGCAGGAGGCGGAGTTACAGCAGTGCCTGGATGAAATACAAGCCTTGCGCGAGCAGAACCATACCGCCCGGGAAGAGCTGCAGTCCGCCAACGAAGAACTGGTGTCCACTAACGAGGAACTACAGTCTACCAACGAAGAACTACAGTCCACCAACGAAGAATTGTCGACTTCGAAGGAGGAGATGCAGTCGATGAACGAGGAACTGCAAACCATCAATGTTGAGTTACAAACCAAACTGGACGATCTGGCGCTGGCCCAGAGCGACCTCTCTAACATTTTGAACAGTATCGACATCGCCATCCTGTTCCTCGATCAAAGGCTCAATGTCAGGCGCTTCACCGATCGGGCAGCGAAGCTCATCAACCTCAGGGAGAGTGACGTCGGCCGGCCGCTCAGCGACCTGACGAGCATGCTCGAGTACCCGGCACTGCACGACGACGCCGTCGAAACCCTGCGCACACTTGCGATTTGCGAAAAGGAGATTCACACCACCGACAACCGCTGGTTCTCGGTGCGAATCATTCCCTATCGCAGGCTGGACAATGTGATCGACGGCGTCGTGCTGACCCTGGTCGACATCTCTGCCAGCAAGGCGCTGGAATCGTCGTTGCGGGCGGATGCGAAGACCTGAGGGTGTGCGGGAGCAGGTTTCACGTCTGGTTACGTGCGGTTCCGCACTGACCGCCGTCGACGGACTTCGCACCATCGGGCGCAGGCTCATTCGATGGATCGTCATCCGGCTGCAGTCCGGCGCCGGCTAACTTGCACGTACTCGCTTGACTTCGCAGGCGTGACCATCTGAGGGCCTGCTCAGGGGCGGTGTTCGAGGCCGGTCTGCTGCTGGCTGGATCGTATTCCGTCGCGCGTTTACCTGTCTGTAATATTCAAGGAGCGACTCATCGACATCAACGCATTCGGATTTTCCTCAGGCACCTGGAATGCGCTGCGTCGCGACCGCGACACGGAATTGCTGCGGTCGGAACTATTCAGCATCGAGCAACTGAAACGGCATGGGCGTGCGCTGGCTGGCCGGCACCGCATCGATCCACGCGCCGGCCCGGACCGGTTGTTGCCTCGCCTGGCGGACAATGAACGCGTCCTGCTCAAGGCCTACGACGTCGTCACCGCCGCCGCAACGCCCGGGCAGCGCATGGTGCCCGCCGAAGCATGGCTGCTCGACAACTTCTACCTGATCGAACAGCAGATCAGCATGGCACGCCGACATCTGCCGCGTGGCTACAGTCGGCAACTGCCACGATTGGCCGATGGCCCGGTGGCCGGTTTCCCCCGCATGTACCACCTTGCGCTGGAACTGATCTCGCACATGGACGGCCGGGTCGACAGGGATAACGCGTCCCAGTTCATCGACGCCTATCAGGCCGCAGAACCACTCAAACTTGGCGAATTGTGGGCCTTTCCGATCATGCTGCAGTTGGCGCTGCTGGAAAACCTGCGCCGCGTCGGCGCGCGCATCGCCCAGAGACGCGAAGAGCGCGACTCGGCTATCACCTGGGCAGATCGCATGCTCGTCGCCGCCGAAAGCGACCCGAAACAGCTGATCAACTTGCTGGCAGAGTTTGCCCATGCCGACGTGCCGCTGACCGCGCCGTTTGTCGAAGAGTTTTATGGCCGGCTGCAGGCGCAGGGGCCGGCGATGGCCTTCGTCCAGACCTGGGTGGAGCAGAAACTGCTGGAACAAGGCGTGACCGCAACCGTGTTGTCCGAAGCAGCGGGCCGCACCGCCGCGACCAACCAGATTTCCATCGCCAACACCATTGGTAGCCTGCGCTTTATTGGCGCAATGGACTGGAAACAGTTCGTCGAATCGCACAGCGTCGTCGAACAGACTTTGCGCGAGGACCCGGAGGGCAGTTATGCCAGCCAGGATTTCGTTACGCGCGACCGCTATCGGCACTGCATCGAAAACGTGGCGCACCGCAGCACAATGCGCGAATGGGAGGTAGCGCGCGAGGCGATCGCACTTGCGCGGTCTGCGCAGCGCGAACCCGATGAGCGTCGCACACATGTCGGCTATTACCTGATCGATCGCGGCCGCCCACTGCTCGAACGCGCGGTCGGCTATCGGCTGCCATGGCAATCCCGAATCCGTCGCGCGCAGCGCAGCCTTCGCCTGTTCTTCTATCTCGGTCCCGTGCTGCTGCTCACGGCGCTTGCTGTTGCAATCGTGCTTTATGCGCACGGCGAGTTCGATGGGCGTGACGCACAGCTGTGGTTTTTAGCGCTGCCACTTCTCGTCGCCGCCTCCTCGCTGGTCGTCCCGCTGGTGAATTTGCTGTTCACGCTTATCCTGCCGCCGCGCTCCCTGCCGCGCCTTGATTTTTCGCAAGGGATACCGGACCGCCACCGTACGATGGTGGTCGTCCCCACGCTACTGACCAAGCCGCAGGACGTCGATGACCTGCTCGACGCGATGGAGATCCGCTATCTCGGCAACCGCGACCCGAACCTGTTCTTTGCGCTGCTGACGGATTTTTCTGACGCGCCCGAAGAGTCGATGCCAGGCGACACAGCACTCATCGCGCATGCACGAGCCGCCGTCGATGCACTCAATACACGCTACTCCGACGATCGCCCCTGCATCTTTTATCTGTTTCACCGACCACGGCTTTGGAATCCTTTCGAGCGCGTGTGGATGGGTTACGAGCGCAAGCGCGGCAAGCTCGAGCAGTTCAATGCCAGACTCCGGGGCGAAGCGCACGTCGCCTTTTCTGACATTGTCGGCGACCCGTCAACTCTCGAATCCATGCAATACATCATCACGCTGGACACGGACACGCAGCTGCCGCGCGATGCAGCGCGCACTCTCATCGGCAACCTGGCACATCCGCTAAACCGCCCGGTCTACGATGCCGCCAGGGGCCGCATCGTCGACGGCTACGCGATCCTGCAACCGCGGGCCTCGATCAGCCTGACCAGCGCCAGCCAGTCACTCTTTACCCGGCTGGTTGCCGGCGACGCGGGGATCGATCCGTACACGCGTGAAGTATCGGACGTCTACCAGGACCTGTTCGGTGAAGGCTCCTTCATCGGCAAGGGCATCTACGACATCGACGCGTTTCGCCAGGCTGTCGACGGCCGCTTTCCGGAGAACCTCATTCTCAGTCACGACCTGCTGGAAAGCGGCTATGCGCGTTCGGCCCTGGTGACCGACGTCGACCTCATCGAGGAGCATCCGGCGAGCGTCACCCGCGAAGCCAGCCGCCGCCACCGCTGGATACGCGGTGACTGGCAGCTCGCAAGCTGGCTGCTGCCCCGCGTGCCGGGCCCGTCCAAAGACTCGAAGTCGCCGCGGCAACCCAACCCGCTGTCGGCGCTGTCGCGGTGGAAACTGCTCGACAACCTGCGTCGCAGCCTGGTGCCGCCGGCGCTGCTCGTCCTGTTGTTGGGTGGCTGGCTGACAGGTCCGGGAGCAGCGTTGCTGGCGACACTGCTGGTCGTAGCAGTCGTGTTCGTTCCCCCCGTGTTATCCGGCATTATCGAACTTCTGCGCAGGCCGGCAGAACGCGACTGGCCAGTGCACTTGCACCTGACCGGTAAATCGGTTGGTCGCCCCCTCGCGCTCGCCTTGCTCCGGCTGGTTTTCCTGCCCTACGACACGCGGACCTGCCTCGGAGCGATCCTGCGCTCGGGTGTACGCATGCTGTTCACGCGGCGCGGTCTCTTGCTGTGGCAACTGCCCGCCTACGCACGCCGCAACGCACGGCATTCCGTGGCCGATTTTTTCCGTGAGATGTGGGTCGCGCCATTGCTGGCCGTAGCAGTGGCCGTGACGCTGGACCTGTCGCCGACAATATGGCTCGTCGCCACACCTTGCCTTCTGCTGTGGCTGGTATCGCCCGTCGTCGGCTGGTGGATCAGCCGCCCGTTGTCGGCTCTTGTCCCCGGCCTGAACCTGGACCAGGTGGCCTTCCTGCGCATTGCGGCTCGCCGCACCTGGCGCTACTTCGCGGATTTCGTCGGCCCGGACGACAACTGGCTCCCGCCCGACAACTTCCAGCAAAATCCGGCGCCGGCGATCGCCTCGCGAACTTCGCCCACCAACATGGGGATGTCATTGCTGGCCGATCTTGCCGCGGTCGACTTCGGTTACCTCACCGCGGGAGAATGCCTGGAGCGTATCGACAATACGCTTGCCTCGATGGAAAAGCTGGAACGGTACCGCGGCCATTTCTATAACTGGTACGACACCCGCACGCTGCAGCCACTGCATCCGAAATACGTCTCGTCGGTAGACAGCGGCAACCTGGCCGGCAGCCTTCTTACCCTGCAGGCGGGACTGCACGAACTTAAAACTCGCCCGGTGCTGTCAGCCAGCGCGCTGCAGGGACTGCAGGACACCCTGGTGGTGGTAGCCGAACAGCTGCCCTCGTCACCCGCCCCCGAGCTGGCAGACAAGATCCGGCTGTTGCAGAGACACTTGCAAACTCTGCAGCGGGATCCCCTGCCGCACTCGCCGGCTGCCGCCCTCCGCGCCGTTGAGGAGATTCTACGCATGGGCGCTCTGGTCGAATCACTGGCAACCGAGACCGGAGGCGAGGACGAACTTTTCTACTGGGCGGAGGCGTTCGATCGACAGGTCAATGCGCTTCTCGATGAACTGGTGACCGGCTTAGAGACGCGTGCGCAACCGCAACTCGAGCACATCGATTCACTGATCTTTCGCTGCCGCGCTCTCGCGAAGATGGAATTTGAGTTTCTCTACGACTCCTCGACCAGCCTTTTGTCCATCGGTTACGACGTCGATGAGCGGCGTCGTGATCCATCTTTCTATGATCTCCTCGCATCGGAAGCGCGCCTTGCAAGTTTCCTGCTGATTGCGCAAGGCCAGTTGCCGCAAAAGCACTGGTTTGCCCTGGGTCGTCTGCTCACCAGTCACGGCGGCCACGTCAGCCTGATCTCGTGGAGCGGCTCCATGTTCGAATACCTGATGCCGCTGCTGATCATGTCGAGTTACCCGAACACCCTGCTGGCGCAGACTTGCAAGGCGGCGGTCGCGCGCCAGATCGAATACGGCCGGCAGCGCGAGGTGCCGTGGGGAATTTCCGAATCCTGCTACAACGCCACCGACATCAACCAGGTTTACCAATATCGCGCGTTCGGCGTGCCAGGGCTTGGCTTCAAGCGCGGACTGGGCGACGACCTGGTGATAGCGCCTTACGCGAGTGCGCTGGCGCTGATGGTGCTGCCGCGGGAGGCTTGCCGCAATCTGCAGATACTCGCGGATCAGGGTTTCCTCGGCGCCTTCGGTTTCTACGAGGCCATCGACTACACGCCCAAACGGGTGCCGCGCGGCAAGTCGCACGCCATCGTGAATTCGTTCATGGCTCATCACCAGGGCATGAGCCTCCTGGCGTTCGCGCATGTAATCCTCGACCAGCCAATGCAGCGCCGCTTCATGTCCGACCCGCTGGTGCGGGCAACCGAATTGCTGCTGCAGGAACGCGTGCCGAAAAAGGGCGCCACGTTGCACCCGCACGCCGCCGAAGTCAGTGCCGCTGCCCGCCCGCCAGGAGCGGACGCCGGGTCAACCATGCGTGTATTCACCGAGTTGAATACCCGGCTCCCTGAAGTGCACCTGCTGTCGAACGGCCGCTACCACGTCATGGCAACGCATGCCGGTGGCAGCAGCAGCCGTTGGGGCGACCTTGCCATCACCCGCTGGCGGGAAGACGCTACCAGCGACTCCTGGGGTACCTTCATCTACCTGCGCGACCGCGACAGTGGCAAGTACTGGTCGGCTGCGCATCAGCCGACCCTGCGTCGCGCCGACCATTACGAGGCAATATTCGTGCAGGCACGCGCGGAATACCGGCGTCGCGACCACGCAATCGAGGCGCACACCGAGATAACCGTGTCTCCGGAGGACGATGTAGAGATCCGCAGCGTCACCCTCACCAATCAATCGGCAGACAACCGTCGTATCGAGGTGACCAGCTACGCAGAAGTGGTGTTGGCGCCGCTGAATGCCGATCTTGCGCACCGTACCTTCAGCAACCTTTTTGTGCAGACTGAAATCCTGCCCGAACGCCAGGCGATCCTCTGCACGCGCCGGCCACGTACGCCGGGCGAGCAGGTACCGTGGATGTTTCACCTGCTCGCTGCACCGGGGGCCACGACGGACGCACCGTCCTTCGAGACCGATCGCGCTCGTTTCATCGGGCGCGGCCGTACCGCAGCCAACCCGCTGGCGCTCGACCACCGCAGTCCGACCAGCCTGTCGAACACGGACGGTTCCGTGCTCGATCCGATCGTGTCAATTCGCCGCACGCTGACGCTCGCGCCGGATGAATCGGCCACGGTGCAGGTGATCTCCGGCGTGGCCGATACGCGTGACGCCGCACTGGCATTGCTGGAGGAATACTGCGACCGCCACTTCGTCGAGCGTGCGTTCGAGATGGCCTGGTTCCAAAGCCAGGAGGTACTGCGCCTTCTCAACGCCACGGAAGCCGATGCGCAGTTCTTCGGCCGCATGGCGAACTCCGTCGTCTTTGGTAATGCCCTGCGACGCGCCTCACCCGACCTCATTGCGCGCAACCAGCTGGGACAATCCAGCCTGTGGCGTTTCGCCATTTCCGGCGATCTGCCGATCGTGCTGTTGCAAATCGGTGAGATCAATCGCATCGACCTGGTCAAGCAGGTGCTGCAGGCGCACGCCTACTGGCGTATGAAAGGTCTGGCCGTCGACCTGTTGATCGTAAACGAGGATTTTTCCGGCTACCGCGCGGAGTTGCAGGACCGGATCATGGCGTTGATTGCCTCCGGCCCCGACGCGCAAATGGTCGACAAGCCGGGCGGAGTTTTTGTACGCCGAGCCGAGGAGCTGACGGAGGACGAACGGTTACTGATTCAAAGCGTCGCCCGAATTGTCTTCCGCGACTCCACAGAGAGCCTCATCGACCAGGAGAACGCACCCACGTCGGCCGGACGGGCATCGGTCCGCCTGGAGCCCTCTGTGCAACCGGTCGCCGAGCCGGTCTATCCGCTCGCCGCCCGCGAACGCATTCTCAGTAACGGGCTCGGCGGCTTCACGCCGGACGGGCACGAATATGTCGTTATGCTCAAACCGGGCGAAAACACGCCGGCGCCGTGGGTCAACGTTATTGCCAGCCCGCACATCGGTACGGTAGTGAGCGAAAGCGGCAGCGCTTACACCTGGGCCGAAAACGCCCACGAGTTTCGGCTCACCAACTGGCACAACGACCCCGTTTCCGACATCAGCGGCGAAGCACTTTATTTACGCAACGAAGACACGGGCGCATTCTGGTCGCCGACGCCGCTGCCCGCCCGCGGCAAATCCGGTTATGTGTGCCGACACGGCTTCGGCTACAGCGTATTCGAACATTACGAAAACGATATCGTTTCGGAGCTCTACACCTACGTGGCCATGGACGCGCCGGTGAAGTTCGTCGTCGTCAAATTGCGCAACACCTCGCCGCGCACGCGACGCCTGTCGGTCACCGGCTATTGGGAACTGGTGATGGGAGAGTTCCGGCACGCCAACCAGATGCACATCGTCACTGAAACCGATCCGCACAGTGGAGCGCTCATTGCCCGCAACGCCTACGGCCGTGAAGCGGCCGGCCGCGTGGTCTTTGCACACATCAATGAGCGCGAGCGGTCGGTGAGCGGAAACCGCACCGAGTTCATCGGCCGCAACGGCTCGCTGGCAAGCCCGGCGGCGATGCGCAACAAACGCCTGTCAGGCCGCACGGGCACCGGCCTGGATCCGTGTGCCGCGATCCAGGCTCGGTTCGAACTCGCCGCCGGGCAGGAGCGCGAGATCGTGTTCGTGTTCGGCGCGGCCCGCGACGTCAACGAAGCGCGGCATTATATCCAGCGCTTCGGCGGACGCGCCGGCGCGCGACAGGCGCTGGAAGCGGTGTGGGATCACTGGAACCGCACCCTCGGTGCGGTAAACGTGGACACGCCCGATCGCGCGCTCAACGTACTGGTCAACGGCTGGCTGGTTTACCAGACCTTATCGTGCAGGCTTTGGGGACGCAGCGGCTATTACCAGTCAGGAGGTGCTTACGGTTTCCGTGATCAATTGCAGGACACCATGGCGCTCATTCATGCGACGCCCTGGCTCGCCCGCGAGCAACTGATCCGACACGCCGGGCGCCAGTTTCTCAAGGGCGACGTGCAGCACTGGTGGCACCCGCCGAACGGGCAAGGTGTGCGCACCCGATTTTCCGACGACTACCTGTGGCTGCCCTATGCCACCTGCCGCTATGTACGGGCAACCGGCGACACCGGTGTGCTCGACGAGTCCATCCATTTTCTGCAGGGTCGCGAGCTGTATGCGGACGAAGAGGCCTATTACGACCTGCCGACCCGTTCGCCCGCGACAGCCAGCTTGTACGAGCACTGCGTTCGAGCCCTCAAGCACGGACTGCGTTTCGGCGAACATCATTTGCCCCTGATGGGATGCGGGGACTGGAACGATGGCATGAATCTCGTCGGTAAGGATGGCAAGGGCGAAAGCGTCTGGCTGGCATGGTTCCTGCTCGAAAACCTGGAACTGTTTGCCGGTCTCGCGCGGAATCGCGACGACACGGACTTCGCCGAGCTGTGCGCCGCTCAGGCAGCCCGACTGCGCAGCAATATCGAAGCCGAAGCCTGGGACGGTGCCTGGTACCGGCGCGCCTGGTTCGACGATGGCACCCCGCTCGGCTCGGCCGGTAACGACGAATGCCAGATCGATTCGATCAGCCAGAGCTGGGCGGTCATTTCCGGAGCCGGTGACCCCGAGCGTGCCCGCCAGGCGATGATGGCGGTCGACGAGCGCCTGGTGCGGCGCGACAAGCAAATCATCCAGCTACTCGATCCGCCCTTCGACAAGTCCGACCTTGAACCGGGCTATATCAAAGGCTACGTCCCCGGCGTACGCGAAAACGGTGGCCAGTACACGCATGCCGCGATCTGGACCACGATGGCGTTTGCGATGATGGGCGACACGAAAAAAGCATGGGAACTGTTCGCCCTGCTCAATCCTGTCAATCACGGCCGCACGCCGGAAGCGATCGAACGCTACAAGGTCGAGCCATACGTCATGTGCGCGGATATTTATGCCGTGCCGCCGCATACCGGCCGTGGCGGCTGGACCTGGTACACCGGCGCGGCCGGCTGGATGTACCGGCTCATCGTGGAAACCCTGCTCGGCATAAGCCTGGAAGCGGATCATCTGCGCTTTACCCCGAGCATGCCGGACGATTGGGATGCCTACAAAATCCACTATCGATTTCACGATACCGTGTATCACATCAACGTCACGCGTGTCAGTGAAGAGGGGCAGTCGACGCGTATGACGGTGGACGGCACCGAATGTCCCGGGGCGCGCATCCCGCTTATCAACGACCGCCGCGAGCACTTCGTTGAGGTAGCGTTGGGCTGACCGCGCGCGCTTCCAGGCCATCATGTATTCCTCAACATAGAATCCGGAATACCTAAGGACTTCATCAGGCCGGCGGCACTGTACTCCCTTAAGGTCCGCTCCAACGTTCCCGGAACGAGTGGAGTAAAGACCATGAACAAAGCTGGACTGTTCGTATTTCTCGCCGCTGCGGCAGTGCTGAACGGCGGCTGCAGTGCCACCCATCATGCTGCCGACGTCCGTGCTACGCACGAGTTGGACCGGGCCACCGTGGGCACGGTGCAAAAGGACATCCGCATTGGTATGGCGGCTGACGATGTCGCAGGGGTGCTCGGCTCACCGAACATCGTTACGAGCGACGAAGAACGCCGTGAGACCTGGATTTACGACAAGATCTCCACGGAAGTGGCCGAGTCACACAGCAGTGGCACGCTCGTCGGCCTGATCTTCGGTGGTTCGGGCGGCGGCGGCTGGGTCGGCACGATGAGTGCCGGCGCACGGTCGACGTCGCAGCGGACATTGACCGTCATTATCAAATTCGATGACACACAGCGGGTTCGCGACTTTTCCTACCACACGTCGAGGTTCTGATGAACAAACGTTTATGGCAACCTGCCCGACGCACGCTGGTTTTGGCCACCTTTTCCGCCCTGACAGTCTCCGGCTGCGCATTGCAGTCGCAAGCGCCTTCGCTGCGACTATCCGAAAGTGCCCTGGACATACGCGCGATGCAGACGCGGACGTTCACCGCGCGATCCGAAGCTGAAATTCTCGCGGCGACAATCGCCGCGCTGCAGGACATGGAATACAACATCGACCAGATCGAAGCACCGCTCGGTGTCATTACAGCGTCCAAGGTCGCGGATGCCGATTCGACGAATGAAAAGGTAGGACGGATCCTGCTGGATTTGCTGTGTGGCTGCGGTATGAGTCAGCGCGCGTCGGACAGGCATGCGATCACGATCACGACCGTCGTCCTGCCGAGCCTGTCCGGCAACGGCGACTTTGTTACGCGAATCACCATCCAGCAAGTGACTTTTTCCAAGCAATCACAGGCTCTGTCGCGTGGCACGATCGACGATCCGCGAGCCTACCAGAGCATATTCGACAAGCTGGCTAAAGCCCTTTACATCGAGGTGAACAACAATGCGTAAGGTAAACCTGCTTGCAGGATACGTTTGTGCCGCGGTGCTCGGCGGTTGTGCCGCCACACCATTCGACGTCGCCGGGACTGCCGCACCGTTGGAATTGCGCAGCGTGCAGACACGCGCATACGAGCACCTCGACAAGACCTTGACGATGCGCGCCGTCATCGCAACCCTGCAGGATTTTGGATTCACGATTGACCAGGCGGATACAGCGCTCGGCATCGTCACCGGCACCCGTGCTCATTCTCACGATATGCGCATGACCGTAACCGTCGTGCAGAAGACGGCGGACGAAGTATCAGTCCGTGCCAGCGCACGAGTCGGCCAAAAAAGCATCACGGAGGCGGCGACCTATCAGGACTTTTTCGCAGCGCTGGATAAGGGGATATTCCTGGTTCGCAACAACGTCAATTAAGCTCCACTCTTGGCGCTCTACCTTATGACATGCCACTCCGTCTGGCGTCCTCCCAGATAGATCACCCGTTCGCCATCGAACAGCGCAGATTGCTCAGTCTTGATATTGACCTGCCGGTCGTTCCATTCCGCGACCGCCTGCTTGATGCTGCCTTCGATGGCGTAGGCCGTGTTCGGATGCAGCGGCCAATCGCCAGTGCCATCAACGCTACCGGGCAGGTCCCACATACCGATCGTCGGGCCCGGTGCGTGCCCGAAAAAGCCGATCGGATGTGTATAGATGTTGAAAGACCAGGGTTCATTGCGCATGCGTCGTTGCGCGGCAAGAAGAATTTCATTGCCGCTGCGACCGGTCCTGAACTCACCCGTAAGAAGGTCCTGCCAGCGATTGGCCTGCGCCAGCGCATCCTTCAAGCCCTCGGGCACATCCGCCTCCCCGGCCTGCAACACATAGCCCATTTCCTGGGTATCCGTGCACAGTTTCAGGTAGCAAATACCGACATCGGTATGCAGTACATCGCCGGGCCGGATCACACCGCTGGTGCCGCAGAACGCCGTTTCTTCATCGCACTCGATGCCTGGCCGCTGGATGTTGACGTAAGGCATGAACCAGATGGTCACACCGAGGGATTCGAACTGCTGCCGAATGAACCAGGCCACATCGTCTGTCGTCGTCACGCCGGGCGCGATGGCGCGACTGGAGAAAGCGGCGGCCAGCACGCCCCGCGCGATCGAAACGATATGCGGATAGATTTCAATCTCATCAGCGCTGCGGGTTTCCAGCCAACGCACCACAAGGTCTTCGGCAGATGCCAGGCGACTTTCGTAACCATCCGGCAGTACGTCAAGCAGCTTCTGGTGCAAGCCGTGTGTGAGTCCGTCCGCTTCCGGCCAGGTATCCGACACATTGATACCGATACGCTCGGGTGCGCGCTCGCCGATCAACGCTCCCAGCGCCACCCATTGCTCGTCCAGCTCGCCGCCGGACCACGCAGATTCGTAAGGCTCGCCCAGCGGATAGCGATTGACGGTGAGTCGTTCGACCGTACCATCTGCCCGGCGATTGAAGATCAGCATCGTCGTGCGCCGCGCGGCAAAACTTGGCTGCGGAACCAGCGTGAAGTACGCCGGGTCTTCCGCGTATTCGCGATTGAGAACCAGCCACATATCGATATCCGCTTCAGCCATCAGCGCGGGTAGCAGGTTTTCCAGGCGATCGATCAAAATGCGGTTTTCCGGCGCAATGCGTTCACGCGAGGTAGCCACTACATGACCTGAAGGCGCGACGATTCGGCCCTGCTCAATAGTTTCAGCATGCACAGCGATCGGCGTGATCGACATTGAGAGCGAAAGGGCGGCCACTGCAAAGACCGGACCGATTAACGAAACGCGAGACCCGTTTGGCATCATTGACTGCGAATCCTCTTGGCGATTTTGTTGTTGAGCCTGTAACGGTGAGTATAAAGCCAGCGCTATACCAATCGAGGTTGCCGGGTACCGCGACTCTTTTATATTTCAATATTTATTGTAATATCTAACTATGGAACGAAACGCTGCGACCTCGATTTTTGAATCCTTGTCATTCGGCCTGCGCCTGGAAATCTACCGGCTGTTGGTAAGACAGGGACCGGAGGGCCTGGTCGCCGGCGAAATCGGCTCGATTCTGGACGTGCCGGCATCCAACCTCTCCTTTCATCTCAAGGCACTAACGCACGCCGGTATGCTGTCGGTGGAACAGGAAGGCCGCTTCCAGCGTTATCGCGCCAACTTGCCGCTGATGCAGGAACTGATCGCGTACCTGACAGACGAATGCTGCGCCGGCCACCCGGAGCAATGCGCTGAACTGGATAAGCTAACCGCCCTCCCGGCCAGGCGGCGTGCAACAACGGCCTCACGACGAGTGAATCGGGCGCGATGAATCTCCTGTTCCTGTGCACCGGCAATTCCTGTCGCTCGATCCTGGCCGAGGCCATCTTTAACCACCTGGCCCCCGCCGGTTGGCAAGCGATGAGTGCCGGCAGTCATCCGACAGGCACAGTCCATCCTCGATCGCTCGCCTTGCTGGCGCGCGAAGGAATTTCGACCGAGGGCTACCACAGCAAGTCCTGGGACAACCTGGAAGTGATCCCCGACATTGTCATTACGGTGTGTTCGAACGCCGCCGGTGACACGTGCCCCGCGTTTCTCGGCTCCGTCCTGCGCAGCCATTGGGGTGTCGAGGATCCGGCACATGCTGAAGGTACCGACGAGGAGATCGATGCTGCCTTTACGGATGCGTACTGCATCCTGCGCGCTCGCATTGAAACGTTTCTGGCGCTACCTCTGCAACTACTGAAACGCGACCGTGCACGCTTGGAAGAGCACCTGGAGCGCATCGGTACGCAGGTTCCTTGACACAACCTGAAGCAAAAAAATTCACACATGAGCAGGGCCGCCGCATGAGCGCAATGCAACCGATCGGTTTTTTTGAGCGCTATCTGTCCGTCTGGGTGGGCCTTTGCATCGTCGTCGGTGTCACTTTGGGCAACTGGTTTCCAGGACTTTTTCGCACTCTCGCGAGTTTCGAGTACGGATCGGTCAACTTCATCGTCGCGCTACTGATCTGGTTCATGGTGTATCCGATGATGGTGTCTGTCGACTTTTCCAGTCTAGAACGTATTCATGAGCGACCCAAAGGATTGATCATCACGTTGGTTGTCAACTGGCTTATCAAGCCATTCACTATGGCCGGGCTCGGCGTGCTGTTCTTTCATTATTTTTTCGTGGACCTGATCGATCCGGCCAATGCGAGCCAATACGTTGCCGGGCTGATCCTGCTCGGCGCCGCGCCGTGTACCGCCATGGTGTTTGTATGGTCGCAGCTGACCCGCGGCGATGCGAGCTACACGCTGGTGCAGGTTGCGATGAACGATATCATCATGATCTTCGCATTCGCGCCGCTCGTCGCGCTGTTGCTGGGCGTAACCGATATTGAGGTCCCGTGGGAAACCCTGCTGTTATCGGTTGGACTCTACGTATTGATCCCGCTTATTGCCGGGGTCATAACCCGGATCAAACTAAGCGCGGATGCAGAAAACGTTGTGGCGGCGGAACGCTCAGTTGCCGGGTTCATCGAACTGGTAAAACCCCTCTCGATCCTGGGTCTGCTCGCAACGGTTGTTCTGTTGTTTGGCTTTCAGGGACGCGTGATTCTCGACCAGCCTGTTTTGATCGCCCTGATTGCGGTTCCGCTCCTCATACAGTCCTACGGCATTTTTGCGATTGCGTACCTGGCCGCATTTCTCTGGCGAGTGCCGTACAAGGTGGCGGCACCGTGTGCGCTCATCGGCACTTCCAATTTTTTCGAACTGGCTGTAGCCGTCGCAATCGGGCTGTTCGGCCTGAATTCCGGCGCCGCCCTGGTCACGGTCGTAGGCGTACTGGTGGAAGTCCCCGTAATGCTGTCACTGGTTGCTTTCGCGAACCGCACCCAGGCCTGGTTCCCGGAACTACCTGTGGCTAGCGATACGGTCGATGCGAATTCAGTCAGCGAGTGTCACCGTTGACGGCACTTCAATGCCTCGCTCGGTAAACTGCACATCGACGGTTATGCGCCGGATCAACGCCTGCAGACTGGTCATGGCTTCACGCACGGCTGCATTTACTTGCGGCGTGTTTTCATCGCTGCCACCGGGCGCAGCGGCATCGCCGACAAATCCGTAGTAGCTTGCAGCATCCATGTCGATGCTCATGAACGGCGGCGGTGACGCCAACGGAGCCGTCAGCATCCCGGGAAGGTGAGTCTCGCCGCCCTCCCCGACCGAAAGCGCCAACGCAGCATCGGACATGGCGACCCAGGCCGTCTGCACCTGGGATGCGACCGGTGGCACCGGCAGTCGCACCGGCTTGCCGTCGGCCTGCAGGTCAAGTGCGGCAACTTCGGGACTGAACATGGCCGCCATCGCAACAAGGCCTTCTGCATTATCAGTTGCGATCAGCATTCGCATATCGACATCCGTAGGCGGTTGACCCGCCTGGATATCCATCCCCTTGATACTGTCGACGGTCGCCAGGAAACCCCTGAACGAATAAACGAGCGGAAACATCGGCTGGTTCAGCATGTCGCGACCGCCGGCCACCGCTTCCTCCACGCCGGCAAAGAATTCACATTGATACGGCTGTGCCACCAAAGCATCCAGTCGCGCCTCGAAAAATTCGCGTGCGGCCACCGGATTAAGACTCATGCCAAAGCTCATCAGGCCACGGTGACTCTTCTGCCCCAGTCCCGGCACGGGTGCCGTAAGTGCCGTCAGCCCGGAGGCAATATCGCTGCGCAGTTCTACGACGGAATTTGATACCAGCTCGTCAGCAGTGATTTTCGAATAGCCGGCGACGATGCGAGGTGCAATCCCGGCCATTGCGCGAACCTCCTGCCGGCATACATCAGAGATTGTCGACCCGTCATAGCCAAACAACGCGAGAACGTCCTTGTTGGTGCCGGTCGGATCGTCGAGGAAGACGGAGGCCACTCGCTCGACATCCATGAAGCCGAGCGCATGCGCCTGGAAACCGTATTTTTCTGCCAGTTTGCTCAGCCCACCGGACTCGGCGATGCTGGTTGCCGGCAACTGAAGCCCGAGCGCAGATTTCAGTACAGCGTCCGAGGGACTGCTCGGTACGAAAGTCACTACCAGGTAACTGTCGAGCACTGCAATGATGAGTGCCATGCCGTCGCCTTCAGCGATTCGGTAACTATGCCCGTCGATCGATGCAACCGGCATTTTGTTGCCGGCCTGCTCCTCGAGTCGCGACAAGGTCGACTCCATCAGGGACTCGTCACTGAGTGAAGCCCTGAAGACCGGCAGTAAACCGTTGCCGTAAATCGCTGCTGTTGAGTTTCGATCAATGCCAGCCGATTCGAGACCCTCAATAGTCATCAGGTTCGACAGTTCATCCAGCAGGGCATCAAATTCGCCGGCATTCTGGTTTCCCGCGTCGACGTGCGCACTTTCATCCACTTCCTGCTGCAATGTGACTTTGAACAACTTGCGATAGGCTTCAATAACCGGTGCCGCTTTTTGCTCGAGTTCATCGCGGACGTCGTACGGCAGAGGGTAGGGGGCCGCCATTACATAGGGCGCATCGGCCGGAACATAGCGCAGGATGCTGTCTTGCGTTGCCAGCGCCGCCTCAGCCGATTCAGCTTCCTCGCGCGACGAATCGGAGCAGGCACCGAGCATCAGTGCGCAGGTTAATGTCAGACGAATCAAGAGACGGTTGTTGTTCATAGAAATCAGGAAACCCCGGAGTGACTAATCGGTACGAATTGCGATTGTGTTAGCAATGTTACCCGGAACGCCGCTGACCTACGAGCCTGACAATCCAAGCCGCAACGTGCCAGACAACGATTGGCGTTACGGCCGGCCACCGCTTACCATTCGTCAATGACAGCGCCTATCCGCAACGTCGAGCCGGATGACCTGCAACGCGTACTCGCGATGAACGAGGCGGCCGTTCCGCACGTCAACAGCGTACCGCTCGCTCAAATGCAAAAATTCCTGAACGAGGCCGCCTATTTTCGCGTCGCGATTGTCGACGGCGTACCGGCTGCATTCCTGATCGGCCTGACACCGGATGCTGACTATCAGAGCCTTAACTTCCGCTGGTTCTGCGACAAGTACGAAAGCTTTGCCTATATTGACCGTGTCGCTGTTGCCGCGGCGGCGCGGCGTCGTGGCCTGGCGGCCGCCCTTTACGGCGACTTCGAAGTCTCATTCCACGCGCAACGTCCGCGACTTGTATGCGAAGTCAATCTGCGACCTCCTAACCCGGCGTCCATGCGATTTCATGCGCAGATGGGTTTCGTACGGGTCGGCTCGCAGGTAATCGATGACGGCGCCAAGGAAGTCGCCATGATGGTCAAGGCTCTCGCTGACTGACGAGTGCTACGGACGGTTCGGCCGACTGCTTGCAGGTCGGCTTTTAGCGCCGCGCCCGTATCAATTGCGCGTGACGGACTCTATAATTCGCGCCCTTTTCCTGCCTCACCCCAACTTCTTCCATGTCCGGCATTCAGTTTCTACGCAACATCGCCATTATCGCGCACGTCGATCACGGCAAGACCACCCTCGTCGACAAGCTCCTGCAGCAATCGGGAACGCTTGGTCCCAGGGCATTGGCGCCCGACCGGATCATGGATTCCAATGCCATCGAAAAGGAACGGGGTATCACCATCCTTGCCAAGAATACCGCACTGCGCTGGCGCGATTACCGGATCAATATCGTCGATACCCCGGGCCATGCGGATTTCGGCGGCGAGGTGGAGCGGGTCCTGTCCATGGTCGACAGCGTGCTGTTGCTGGTCGATGCGGTCGATGGGCCGATGCCGCAAACCCGCTTCGTCACGCAAAAAGCGTTTGCGCGCGGCTTGCGCCCGCTGGTCGTGATCAACAAGATTGACCGTGACGGCGCCCGACCCGCCTGGGTTCTTGACCAGACATTCGACCTGTTCGACCGATTGGGCGCGACCGAGGAGCAACTGGATTTCCCGGTTATTTATGCCTCTGCTCTCGAAGGTTATGCGGGCCTGACTGCCGATACCTCCAGTGGCGACATGACGCCGCTGTTTGAAAGCATCGTCTCGCATGTGCCGCCACCGGCCGTTGATGAAGATGGTCCGTTGCAACTGCAGATTTCCAGCCTGGCCTACGATCCCTACGTTGGCGTACTCGGCATAGGGCGCATACAGCGGGGACGCATCTCTACCAACATGCCGGTCAGCATTGTCGGTGCCGACGGATCGGTGCGTCGTGAACGGGTTCTGGAGCTTTTCGGCTTCCACGCGCTCGAGCGGCGCAAGATCGACTCGGCAAGCGCCGGGGACATCATTGTCCTCAGTGGCATCGATGAGCTTAGCATTTCCGATACGATTTGCTCCCGCGAGGCGCCCGAAGCATTGCCGCCGCTGTCAGTCGATGAACCGACCATCAGCATGACCTTCCAGGTGAACAAATCACCCTTCGCCGGCAAGGAAGGGCGCTTTCTCACCAGCCGCCAGATCCGCGAGCGCCTCGACCAGGAACTCAAGCATAACGTGGCTCTGCGTGTCGCGCCGACCGACGATCCGGACAAGTTTCGCGTGTCCGGTCGCGGCGAACTGCATCTTTCCGTGCTGATCGAGAACATGCGGCGCGAAGGATTCGAATTGGCCGTGTCCAGGCCGGAGGTCATCCTGCACGAAAGCGATGGCGTGAAAACCGAGCCGTGGGAAATGCTGACCGTCGACTTTGAAGAGGACTACCAGGGGGCCGTTATGTCACGGCTCGCCGAGCGCAAAGGCGACCTGGTCGATATGCGTCCGGACGGCAGGGGCCGCGTGCGTCTGGACTACCGCATTCCGACCCGGGGCCTGATCGGCTTTCGCACCGAGTACCTGACCGCTACTTCCGGAACCGGCCTGATTTATCACGTGTTCGATCGCTACGACCGCTACCTGCCGGTAGCGCTTGGTCAACGCAACAACGGCGTCCTCGTCTCCATGGTGCCCGGCAAAGCGCTGGCCTACGCGCTTTACAACCTGCAGGAACGGGGTCGCTTGCTGATTGGCCACGCCGAAGCTGTGTATGAAGGCATGATCATCGGCATTCACAGTCGCCAGAACGACCTTGTCGTTAATCCGACGAAGGCCAAGCAGCTCACTAACATTCGCGCGGCCGGCAGCGATGAGAATATCCTGCTGACCCCGCCGGTGCGCTATTCGCTGGAACAGGCGCTGGAGTTTATTGATGATGATGAGTTACTGGAAGTTACTCCAGTAAGTCTAAGAATAAGAAAGAAATATTTAACAGAGAACGAGCGCAAACGAGACTCGCGGCTGCGCGCATGAGCGGGCGGCGCCAGCCATCGGCCGGGCGCCCCGGCGGCAACCGCACACAAGCGGACGACTCCCCCGAGCAGGATGGCAATGTCATGCCGACGACGGAGCCCGCGCCGGACGCAGATCCGGTGCTGGCTTACGCGGCCCTGCAGCCGAATGACATTCTGGCGTCTCTCGAAGATCTGGGCTTTTCGTGTGATGGTCGACTGCTGGCCCTGAACAGTTACGAAAACCGTGTCTATCGGGTGGGCGTCGACGATGGTAAGCCGCTGGTCGTGAAGTTCTATCGCCCCGCTCGCTGGAGCGATGCGGCCATCCTCGAGGAACACAGCTTTACGCAGGAGCTGGCGAATCAGGAAATTCCGGTCGTTGCGCCCGTCAGCCTGCACGGTCAAACGCTGCACCAACGGGGTTCGTTTCGCTTTTCAGTCGCGCCGTACCGCGGGGGTCGTGCGCCGGAGCTGGACCGCCCGGACCTGCTGCGCCAGCTGGGACGACTCGTAGCGCGCATTCACTTGCAGGGCGAATTACGGCCGTTTGAATACCGTCCTCACGTGGATGTCGAAACCTATGCGCAGGCGTCGCGGCGGTACCTGCTTGAGCAGCAGTTCATCCCGCCCCACCTGGTGGATGCGTATTGCACTGTCACCGACCACCTGACCGACAATATCAACGGTTGTTTTGAGCGCGCCGGCGCCTGTCGCAACCTGCGCCTGCACGGCGACTTCCATCCCGGCAACGTGCTCGCATCCGGCGACCAACTGTATATTGTCGATCTCGACGATACACGCACCGGCCCGGCTGTACAGGATCTGTGGATGTTTCTGTCCGGTGATCGTCACGAACAGGCTCCGCAACTCGCCGCTTTGCTTGCCGGCTATGAAGACTTTCGACGTTTTGACGCGCGGGAACTGCATCTGGTCGAAGCATTGCGGACGATGCGCATCATGCACTATGCGGCCTGGATCGCGCGTCGCTGGAACGACCCGGCCTTTCAGCAGGCTTTTCCCTGGTTTGCATCGCCCCGCTACTGGGATGAGCATGTTCTGGCGCTGCGCGAACAGGCAGCACTGATGGAAGAAGCGCCTGTGGCGTGGCACCCCTGAGCAAAGCACCGGCGATGCCGCATCGGCGCGCATGCCGGGGCAAATGCCGGAATACCTCGTCGTAGAGTGATCGCTGCACATTCGTCTCCGCGCTGCTGTTGCGCCGTTACCTTCCCCGGTCTACAGTCAGATCGGGCGCTTTGTACGGACCTGCGGAACTCTCAGGGGCGCTCAGGTTCCAATTAAAGTCACACTTTCAGACCAGGTCTTTCCGGGAATTCGACGAATTGACGGCTTTACAACTAAAGGCGTTGCCAGTTGCTTTGTTGGCCATTGCGCTAGGCGCTTGCTCGACAAAACAAGTCGCGTTGCTAGATCCCACAATTCCAGAGCCGTTGATCGACCAGTTGCCACTGGTCGTTGCAGCCCGGTATCCGGAGCGGTTCGAACATTTCGTGCACGAAGAGCAGGTCATCGGCAAGAAGAAATGGACAATCGATATGGGGCGCGCCAACAGCATGCTGTTTACGCAGCTGTTCGGTTCGATGTTCACCGATTTCTCGGTACTCCGGCACGATGAAGACCCGAGTAAATTGAAGTTAGACGCCTTGATCGAACCGAGCATCGATGCTTTCGAATTTTCCGTCCCAAGCCAGAGCCAGACCGAGGCGTTTGCCGTCTGGATTCGCTACCGCATCAAGATTTTTGATCAGGATGGCAACCAGATAGCCAACTGGCCCATCGCGGCGTATGGTAAGAGTCAGGACCTCGGTTTCGGCGGTGACGACGAAGCCTTGCGACGGGCGGCGGTGCTGGCAATGCGCGATGCCGCCGCCCTGGTCATATTGCAGATGGACAAGGCCACTGGCATCAGCGCATTGAGTGAAGCGCGACGAAGTCTGGCCCGCAGCCCGGAAACGGCTGATGAGAATGCCGCGGGTGAAGTTTTGCGAACAACGTCTTCGGAGGGCGATCGTGATGATTCAGGCGGAATACATTAAGCGGCGCGGGGGCAATCTTGCGCTGGCGACTCTGGCGATCACACTTGGCGCGTGTGTGACATCGCGGGTCGAAGACGTGCGCCAGAACACGACTGGCCTGGGTGAAGGTGAAGGCGTCGTCATCATGGCCAAGAGTTATCACCTCGGAAATGAAACGGAAGCGAAGTTCATTTCCTGTGTCGGCGATTCCATCGGCCGGGGTTCGGCAGGACTACGTGTCGTTCCGAACACAGAATTTGTCGACGCTCTTTTTCCGTGGTTTGAGCCGCGTACTGCGCCTGCAGAAACCAAGGGACTCCCGGAACTGATGCAGCGCCCCGGCGTAACAGAAATGATCGCCGACAAGGGCGTTCGCTACGTGATCTGGCTGGATGGCGATACGGACCGCGTGGCAGGCGGCGGCAGCATGTCTTGCGCAGCCGGTCCGGGCGGCGGCGGCTGTTTCGGATTTGCCTGGTGGCAAAACGACTCCAAGTACCAGGCGTCGGTCTGGGACCTGCAAGGCCTCGAGGATTCCGGCACGGTGAGCGCAGATGTCAGCGGCACGTCGTTCCTGCCGGCGATCGTCATACCGATTCCACTGATCGCACGAGTGCAGTCAAAAGCCTGCGACGGGCTTGCGGACCAGCTCAAATTATTTATAGTCGGCGATGAATCTGCCTGAGTTCTTTGCCTGAAGGCACTTCCGGCAGCCGCTGCCTCGCAATCGGACCCTTAATGTGGCCGTCCACCACGGATGAACGCAGTCCGGTAATACGCTGAATCCAGCTCGGCTATAGTCACCTCGCGACCACTCGCCGGCGCATGCACAAAGCGGCCGCTCCCCAGGTAAAGGCCTACATGCGATACCTTTCCCTCGATGTTGAAGAACAACACATCGCCGACCTCAAGCTGGTGTCCTGCCACCGGCTGAGTCTGCTGCCAAAGCGCTGATGTGGTACGCGGCAGCTTTTTGCCGGAACTTGCGTAGGCATATTGCACCAGGCCGCTGCAATCGAAACCCGCCACCGAATTGCCACCGTACCGGTACGGCACGCCGACCTGGCGCACAGCGATCACAGCCGCCTGCTCGCCCGGGCTACTCTTGCCGGAATGGGATGGCGCAGTTAGCGGGTCGCGGACCACATCGACGGTCTGCCCGCCTTGCGCCGGTGCAGTCCCCCTGGAGGGCTGTCCCGAACAAGCCGTTATCAACAACGCACTGATGGCGCAGGAAGCGATCAGCCGCAGATTTCTGGATGATGACGCAGACATATGAAACACTTCGCTATTTTTTACGCGCCCCACTTTAGCTGCAAGAAGCTTAACAAGCCATGAACCAGGTTCCAGCATTGCAACAATCCGGCCCGCGTCGTATCCGCCGTCCTGCATGGTTATGGTTATGGCTATGGCTGGCAATGCTTGCTGCGTCCGGTTGTGACACGTCAGCGTCGAACGTCGCCGCCCGGGATGATGACGAAAACCGCATTTACCGGCTCGACTACCACGTCACTGCAGACCCGGCAGCGGACGGCGCATGGGTGGAGTTGCGACTGCGCCAACCGGCACATTATTTGCGAGAGCTCGATATGCGTTCCCTGGGTGGGCGGTTGTCGGAATTCACGGCGGACGGCGAACTCTCGACCAGTGACCGGGGAATTGTCTGGCAGCCGCCGCTCAACGGCGGCACGTTGCGCTGGTTCGCACGGCTCGATCATCAACGCGGCAGTGGATCGTATGACGCCTACATTGAGGCTGACTGGGCCCTGTTCCGCGCCGAAGACATTATCCCGTCGGCCTCGACTCGCACCCTGGTCGGTGCTGAAAGCGAGACTCGCGTTACCTTCACCCTGCCGCGAGGGTGGTCGTCCGTCACTCCTTACGAGGGGCGAGACGACAGCTACCTGGTCGGGAATTCAAATCGCCGGTTTGCGACACCGACAGGCTGGATCGTCCTCGGCAAGCTCGGTGTCCGGCTGGAGACGATCGCCGGCATCCGCGCTGTCGTCGCGGGTCCGGTCGGCCAGTCTTACAGGAGGATGGACATCGTCGCATTACTGCACTGGACCTTGCCGGAACTGGCGCGACTCCTGCCGGATTTTCCGAAGCGCCTGACAATTGTCGGGGCCGGTGACCCGATGTGGCGCGGCGCCTTGTCAGCGCCGCGTTCGATGTTTGTCCACGCCGATCGTCCGTTGCTGAGCGAGAACTCGACCAGCACTATAGTGCACGAAGCCATGCATATCGGCATGGGACTCGCGGCAATGCCGGGCGCGGACTGGATCGTGGAAGGAATTGCGGAGTTCTACAGTCTGGAAATATTGCGCCGCAGCGGCACCATCAACGAGTCGCGCTTTCGATTGGCACACCAGCAACTGGCCAAATGGGCACAGGAGGCTGAGACCCTGTGCACCAGGCGTTCGAGCGGCAGCGGTACCGCGCTGGCGGTCACGGTGATGGCGGGAGTCGACGCTGAAATCCGTGCGAAATCGTCGGGTCGAGCCAGTCTTGACGATATCACCCGTGAACTGGCCGGTTCCCGCGAAAAAATCACCGTGGCGGACTTCCGCGCCCTGGCCGAGCGCGTCGCCGGCTCACCATTGGCCAGCCTCAAGGCGGATAAGCTGCGCGGCTGCGGCGACGATGTCGGCTGATACGCTCGAATTCGACGCTGCGCCAGAACGGTAACGAGCCCTTGGACCGTCAACGCGATCTCGAAATCACGCTGCAATCCAGGACGCCACTGGTTGTCATTGAAACCCGCGATGAAACCCGGCTGCTGCAAATGCTGCAGAGGTTCTGCCAATCGCGTGCCAAAGCCGACTATATGCCGTTGTTTCGCTGGACTGTCACCGATGGACTGCAACGTCTCGATATTGCCATGGAACCGCAGTTGCACAATTCGCAGCCGCCCGAAGTGCTGCGGCACATTCGGGCGGTTTCAAAACCCGGCATGTACGTGCTGCTTGATTTTCACCCTTTCCTCGCAGACCCGGTCAACATTCGTCTGCTGAAAGATATTTGTCTTGCTTTTGATGATGTGAGGCGCCACCTGGTGCTGTTGAGTCACCAAATCGAACTGCCTGCCGAACTGCGCAATTTCAGCGCCCGCTTCCAGATGGCACTCCCCACCGAGGAAGACCGCGAGAACACGATCAAGCGAATAGCCGGGGAGTGGTCAACTGCGAACGCCGGCCGGCAGGTAAAGGTCGACGCCAAGGCCCACCGGTTGCTGATCCGGAATCTCGGCGGGCTCGCAGACAATGACACGGAACGACTGGCGCGAAATGCCATATTCGAGGACGGCGCCATTTCGCACAGCGACGTACAGGAAGTCATGCAAGCCAAATACGAGTTGTTGAACAGCGGCGGCATTCTGCAATTCGAATACGAAACGGCCGGATTTGCAGATGTTGGCGGCTTGCAGCGTATGAAGGACTGGCTCATACAACGACGGCCGGCCTTTCAGGGCGCTGCCGATGTCCAGCATCTCGACGCACCGAAAGGCGCGTTATTGATCGGCGTGCAGGGTTGCGGCAAAAGCCTCGCGGCCAAGGCAACCGCCGGCATCTTTTCAGTGCCGCTGTTGCGCCTCGACTTCGGCGCCTTGTACAACAAGTACCACGGGGAAACGGAGCGAAATCTTCGCGAGTCGCTGCAAACCGCGGAAGTGATGAGTCCCTGTGTCCTGTGGATCGACGAAATCGAGAAAGGACTTGCCGGTCGCGGTGGCGAAACCGGAACAACGCAACGGGTGCTGGCGACCTTTCTTACCTGGCTGGCAGAAAAGAAGCACCAGGTATTTGTCGTTGCCACGGCAAACAACATTACCGCTTTGCCACCCGAATTGGTGCGCAAAGGTCGCTTCAGCGAAATATTTTTTGTGGACTTGCCGCAGGCCCCTGTACGTGCCGATATCCTGCGCATCCACCTCGCCCGCCGCCGGCAGGACCCTCATTCATTTGACATAACCCGAATCGCCACAGCCAGCGACGGCTTTTCCGGAGCGGAGATCGAGCAGGCTGTCGTTTCAGCCTTGTACTCGGCTCATGCCCACAAGCGCAACCTGGAAACCAACCACCTGCTGGAGGCAATTGAGAACACGCGCCCACTGTCGGTCGTAATGGCCGAAGAGATCGCCACATTGCGCCTCTGGGCCCGCGGCCGAACGGTAGCCTGTGATTGACGCCCCGCCAGAGCCCGGAAGCGGCGACCAGAACGCTTTCAGTAAAGTTGAACCGGTGTAGAATTCCGGGTGCGACTACGGGCCTTTTGCCAGGACTACCCTATGGGCACCGATAATAAAAAAATCAATGATTTGACTTCGGAAAGCGACGAGGACACATCGGAACTGCCGGTGCTGTCGGAGGCTGTGGCTGCGCCGGCCGAGGAGGAATACGAGGCGGACGCGGCCACCCAGTCCTTCGAATCCCTGCGCGCGCGCAGCAAGCCAGGCACCGAATCCGTCGCGGCCCTCAAATCCGATCTGCGCGAGCGCGATGCCAGTATCAATCAGCTGCAATACGACATCGAGCAATTGCGCTCTCGCTGGACCGGTCTTGAAAAAGAACTCAAAGCCCGCGAACAATTAACCGACAACGTCGCCGCCGAGCTTGAGGATCACAAGCGCAAACTGCGAGATGCAACGGAACAATTGAGCAAGCGAGAACGGCGACTTGCCGACCTCGACGCGAAATTGCATCAACAGGAAAGTCGCCTGACAGAGGCGGACACTCGCATCGAAACTGCACGTAGCGATGCGGAGTCCCTCGAAAACGCATTCGCAGATCTGCGAACTCGCAGCGCCGCCGAAGCCAAGACCATCGAGTCATTGCGCGCTGAACTTTCAGAAGAGAAAGCTCGACGCAAATGGGCCGAGGAAGCTGAACGCGCCTTCAGCGACAAGGTATCCCTGCTCGAGAAGCAGCGCAGTGACACGCTCTCTTTGGTAGCCTCACTCCAGCACTATATCGAAGGACGCAAGAGCCGCTGGGAAAAGCAACAGGCTGAACTTCTGTCCCGCGAAGCTTTGCTGAAGGACCTGCAGAAGAACGTCAACCGCCTCACCCGCGAGATTAATGACGTCACAGACCGCATGCACAAGTCGCTGGCAGCGAAGGAAAGTGCCGAGCAAAGTCTCGCATCGGCGGAAAAAGACAACCAGCGATTTCGCGCAGAAATGCTGGATTTGAAACGCGGCATTGTGGAAAAAGAAGTGTCGCTGACCACGCTGTCGCAGGAAGTCCACAATTTGCAAGTCAATTTGCAAACAACCACCGCAGCGCTCGAGCAGGCCGAAACGAAGGCCACGAAAGTTCAGTCCGAGTTCGACCAGTTGCAATCCGAATCACTTGCCATGCGTGCAGAGTTTTCTGAGCTCGCCGAGAACAGCACGCGGAGAGATGCGCTCTTGCGCTCGCATGAGCAAACCCTGGCTGATTTGAATAGCAAGGTCTCGGAGGCGCAATCGCAGCTGCAACAAAAGCAAGCTCAAACCGAGCAACTCGAATCGCAGATTGGAGACTTGCAAGCGGAATGCACACAACTCAGACACGACAGTTCTGCGCTGGAGCGGGCGAATACCGCCCACGTGGCCGCGCTGGACGCTCGCCAACAAGAGTTCGTGGCCGTTACCTCGAAGCTTGGGGAAACAGCTGCGGAACTCAGTACCGAGCGTGACCGTCGCCAGGTATTGGAAGGTAAATTGGAAGCTCTGGAAGCCGACGCCCAATCCCTGCGCTCGACGATAAGAGAGCTTGGCGACTCGGCGCGCGAAGCGTCGGTCCTTAAGGAATCGAATGCGCGCCTCGCCGGACTGACCGCGAGTAACGAAGCGCAGATCCGCGAGATCCGCGAGCAACTTGCCAAAACGGAGAACTACGCCGATACGCTGCGCATAAAGTTGCAGAATCAGCTTGCCGATTCAAACGCGCAAAACTCGGACCATGACAAGCTGCAAAAGGAGTTGGCTGCGGCACTTGAGCGCATCGACAGGCTTGCGGCAGACCTGGAAGCTGAAAAGCAGACCAATGCGGTGCTTGAATCCGGTAATGCAGAAAATCAACAGCGGTTTGAAGAGGAATTGCGCAAGGTTCGATACGAGTTGGGCGCGGCGCAAGAAACTCTGTCCGAACGCGAATCGCTGATTGAGCAATTGACTGCCGATTTAATTGACAGCAAGGGATTTCGCCAGGCCTTGGAGAGCCGACTTTCCGAGGCGGACAAAACTCGCCAGGCAGAGATTAACGATCTCAGTAAGCAGCTTGGGCAGTTGAAACGGCATATTGACGATTACGAGCGAAAGGTCTCGCACAAGGACGCCGCTATCAACGCGCTTTTGAGCGAACTGGCGACCAAATCCGTTGTCGCGCAGCCGGAGAGTGTCGCAGCGGAGCAGGAGGCGGAAGATGTCGTGCATCGGCTGTCCGAACGCAAGGCAGCCGTTCCGGACGAGCGCAGTACGTCGTCGGATAAGGAACGGGTGACACGGCTGCTGATAGGCAATATTGACGGCCAGGAATTGCGCTTTCCGCTGTTTAAGGACAGGCTGACTGTCGGTCGGACCACGCACAATGATATCCAGATCAAAGCGCAGTACATCAGCCGCCGCCACGCAGTTCTGGTAACCGACGACGAACGAACCCGCATCGTCGATTGGGGCAGCAAGAACGGTGTCTACGTAAACGGTGTTCGCGTCACCGAAAAGGGCCTGAGAAATGGCGATCGTGTAACCGTCGGAACGGCAGAATTCCGCTTCGAAGAACGGCCTAAACGCTAACTCGAAACCGGCATCACGACACCGCCGGCCTGGCGGAAGATGCGCCGTGCGTGATCAAGTCTGCCGGCCTGCCTGGTTATGTGAGAGCAATCACGGCAATTTCTGGCGGCACAGTCTACGCTGTCCTCAATCTCCTGATATCCCCCCAGATCAAACTGATGTTTTCAGACAGTGCCGGCAAGACCCTGGATCTAAGTGCTACCCAGATTCTGGCTCGCCGTGCAGAAAAGCTGGCTACCCGCAGAATCTGGTTACCAAAACTTATGTACGATGCGCTGCCGTGGTTTTACCTGGCGGCGGGTTGTACCGCATTCATGGCAACGATTTACATAAGCGAATGGTTCTGGGTGCTGCCTCACTACCTGCTTTTCGCTGCAGGATGCCTGCACCTGTCGTACGCCGTCTATCGCCGCCGGCGAAGGGCTGCCAGGGAACGCGCTGGCTCACAGGAACCGCAACGAGCAGAATCGGGCGAACACCCCGCTACACCAGCCTGACAGACTTGACCTGATCGAAGTCATGATCAACGATTGCCGCGCCACGACTTTTCGCGCGAGTGATTTTCTGCCATGTCCGACGCCACGACTGAACCCACGACTGACCCGTCGCTGAAGTACCGAATCCTGAAAGAAGCTGCCCTGTTTGGCGTACTGTTGCTGGTGGGATTGGTAGTTCTGCCCCTGCTGGTCTACCTGGTCGGCGAAACTGTGTTTGGCGCGTACGAGGGGTCCGGCTTCGCTACTTTTTACGGTCGACTGCATGGCGAGTTCCGCGCCGGTGAACCGGCCGTCGTGTTCCTGTTGCTGGCGCCTTACATCCTGTGGCAGCTATTGCGGCTCACGACTCGGATGTTCCGACGCCTGCGGCAGGTGTCCGGCAGCGAGAGCTGAGGAAATCCAACCGCGACATCGCGCCGGGAAACTGTGAATTGCCTCACACTTTATCTATCTTAAACAGATATTTATCCCTAATAAGCTAGAAATTATGTCAATTGTCTGCCATGCTCGCGACGTCTGACGCGTATAGTCGTCCGAACCGAGACACCTGCCCATGAAACATGCGACGTCAACTGCCGTGAACCGATTCTTGAAGTGGCTTGGCCAGCGGCTTTTCCCGCAACAGCAACCGGAAGGACCGACGCTGTCACGCTCAGGCGTTCGCGTTCGCCCCCCGGCGCACCGCAAGACGCAACATGCCGCTCCTCCCGCACCGGTGCGCTTCAAGGCGACAATGGGCAGTCAAATCGAGGATGGCGGCCCCGGTAAGAATGTGCTCATTCGCAACAAGATGGTCCGCGAAGATTCCGGAACCCATGACACCTTGAAGATTCTGGACGAATCGATGCTGGACTCGGGTGAGGAATTCGGCATTGACCCGTATAACACCGGTCGCTTCGACCGTGCCAAATCCTGGGAAAACCGCTCACGAAAGTGATGTGACAGTCCGCGACACTTGTGCCGGATTTCCGGTCGCCGGTACCGCCAGGTCACCGGACCACATACCCGCAATTCACGCCCAGCTTGCAAATTGACGCGCCCCTGATCGGCAGTTAGGCTGCGCAGTCCGACTGTGCCTTGGTCGTATTTCAAAGAGTTTGCGGGGCCGTCCTACGCATGGTACTCAGGGTTTCATTCGATCTCGGTGAGAGCGACCTCAAGCATTTTCGCCTGATTATGCGCGAGGCACGGCATGCTGCCGCAACCTGGACGCCTGAAGAGATTGTGGCAGGCGCCAACAGCCTGCTGGGCAAGGTGGACGCGGCCACTGTTCCTGGATTCGTCAGTGAAAGGCTTGCAAAGCTCGAGCTGATGATCAACATGCTGACAGACGCGGAGTGGCGCCTGCCAGCCCAGGATTCCACCCGCGTGCTAAACGCCCTCGCCTATTTTTGTGAACCGGACGATCTTATCCCCGATGAGATCCCGGGACTCGGCTTTCTGGACGACGCGATCATGATCGAGCTCGTGGTGCGCGAGCTTAGTCACGAGATTGACGCGTATCGGGACTTCTGCGACTTTCGCGCCAATCGCTCTCAGGCCGACCGGTCAGACAACGCAGTTGACGTGACACGTGACGAATGGTTGGCTGAGCGCCGCAAATCCTTGCAATCGCGCATGCGCCGCCGCCGCCAGCGAAACGGAAAAAAATCCGGCCGCCAGTCGCCGCTCGGGATTGTATAGCTCAGCCGGCCTGGACGGTCATTCCGGGGTCGTCATGGCCAATAGCTATAACCGGTCACGGCCAGGCCGAACCACATAAAGGCCTGCGGAATGCCTCGCCAGGGATGGCGGATCAGCATTGCATAGAAACTCAAGCCGGAAATGCAGGTCATAGTGAGGAAGGTAACAAAACTGGTCACCAGGGGGCGGAATTCAGCCTGCAACCTGGGGTACTCGTCACCGAGCAGCAGGAACATGACCAGCACAGCGCCGAGACTGGCAGTTATCGAAAGGCAGGATCCCACGACGATTCCGGTTATAACAGTCAGTGGGCGCATAGTCGCTGGAGTTCCTGCAGCGTAGCTGTACGTAAAGCCGGAATGATCGCAAATTTGCCGACTGAGCACTTGATTGCTGCTGTCCTGCAAACTAGCCTAGCCGAATCAGGCCTGGCCCAACAGGGCCTGGGACATTGATCCGGGGCGTTGGTCCCAAGGCATTGCCAGGGCATTGATGGAGAGAATATTGAAGATGCATGAAATCCGAGTCCGCACAAGGATCGTAGCCGCCCTGATGGGCGTTCTGGGGCTTCTGGGTTTATCCAGCTCCTTACTTATCCCGGCGGCATCCTCGGCCCCGCCTGACGTTCTCGAGCCGCATCTCGCTCCGTTGCCGAAGCATGAAAAAATTGGATTGCTGGCGACTGAGTTCGTCCAGAAATCCCACTATGAACAGGCATCGGTCGACGACGATTTGTCGTCGCGTGTACTGGATCGCTACATAGAAGCACTCGACGGCGGCCGAATGTACCTGCTGGCAAGTGACGTGGAAGCGTTTGAAAAGTACCGGTACGAACTCGATGACATGCTCGGGTCGGAGTCTATGACGCCGGTTTTTGACATGTTTGAGGTTTACAGGACCCGTGGCCGGGAACGGCTTGAGTTTGCGTTGCAGCAGCTGGATAAAGACTTCGATTTCAGCAGCGACGAAGAGTACGTTTTCGATCGTTCGGAACAGCCCTGGGCACCGACAACGAAGGAACTTGACAAGTTGTGGAGCGACCGCGTAACGAACGATGCATTGAGTCTCGTGCTGGCAGATAAGACAGTCGAAGAAACGCGCGATATTCTGAATAAGCGCTACACGCGGTTCCTGAAGCGCATGGACCAGATCAAAAGCGAAGACGTCTTTGAAACCTTTATGAACTCCTTTTCGCAGACGCTCGACCCGCATTCCAGCTACCTGTCACCGCGTAATTCTGAGGAATACCGCATCCAGATGAGTCTTTCCTATTTCGGAATAGGCGCATCGCTGCAGATCGAGGATGACTACGTCAAGGTGATCAATGTCATTCCTGGCGGACCGGCGGATATCGATGGGTCCCTGCAACCCAACGATCGCATCACGGCCGTCGGCCAGGGGAGCGACGGCGAACTGGTTGACGTTATCGGTTGGCGGCTGGACGACGTCGTGCAGCTTATCCGTGGCCCCGAAGATACGGTGGTGCAACTGCAGATCTTGTCGGGTGACGCATTGCACGGAGCACCGCAAAAAACGATTAGCCTGACCCGCAACCAGGTAAAGCTGGAGGAGCAGGCCGCCAAGAGCAGTATCCTGAACGTGCCACGCGACGGGCGCGACTGGTCGATCGGCGTCATTGAAGTTCCCAGTTTCTATCGCGACTACAACGCGCTGAGCAATGGTGACAAGGACTACACCAGCACCACCAAGGACGTAAAGAAGCTGATCCTGGAACTCGAAGAAAAGGGTATTGATGGACTGATTATCGATCTGCGAGACAACGGTGGCGGGCACTTGACAGAAGCCACAGCGCTGACAGGTCTCTTCATCGACAACGGTCCTGTTGTGCAATTGCGCAGCTCGAACGGCCGCATCAGCCGCCTGGACGATCCGGACCCGGTGGCTCGCGTCGCCTATAACGGACCGCTGGCCGTCCTCGTGAACCGGTTCAGCGCTTCCGCGTCCGAAATTTTCGCGGCAGCGATTCAGGATTACGCGCGCGGTATTATTATCGGCCAGCAAACCTTCGGCAAAGGCACGGTACAGAATCTCTATTCCCTGGATCAGTACGTGCGTCGCGCGGAGGAAGACGGATTGGGGCAACTGACGCTGACAGTCGGCAAGTATTACCGGGTGACCGGTGAAAGTACCCAGCATCGCGGCGTAAATCCCGACATAGCGCTGCCCTCACCCATTGATACGGAAATTGTTGGGGAAAGCGCGCGTGACAGCGCACTGCCCTGGGACACCATCCGCACTACGCGCTTTCGTTCGGGAGTGCCTCTCGCGACGACGATTGCCTCTCTCAATACCGAGCACCTCACGCGCAGCAAGGAAGATCCCGACTATCGCTATTTGCTTGACGGCATCCAGGATGTTGCGGAAGTACGAGCGCGCAAGACGGTATCTCTAAACATCGACGAACGCCGCAAAGAGCGCGAAGAGTCGGTAGAACGTCGTCTTGAGCGCGAAAACGCACGGCGCGCAAGACTGGACCAGGAACCGCTCGCGAACATCGAGGAACTTGATGAGGCAGAAGCGCCGGATGTACACCTTGACCAAGCGGCGGCCATTGTTACAGACTTGGCCGGGCTGCGAGAGGTAGAAGCCGCACCGGCGCGAGCAGCACAAATTATTAACTGAGCGCCTCGCAACGGGGACTTGTCACGACTTTCGCCGGTGTTATACTCGACTACAACACCCACTTCGGCGGTCGTGCCCGACCTGGAGGATGCCGTGTTTAAGCGCCCGTTTGACCGATTGACTCCTGCGAACCCTGCCGGCAGTACCCCCTCCCGGTTCAGCGTCGTCTACGTTGCGCTGGCGGGGTTCCTGGCGCTCGGCACATGCAACGTCGCTGTCGCGGTACCGGGCTGGAGCGCGTCCTGCAACAGCGTTACCCAGCACCTGAAGAGCGTCGATATTGCGGCTCAGCAGTGGGCTATCGAGCGTGTCGATCTCATAACGGCCGACACAGATGCCGTTGACGATCTTGATGAACCGACCTCAAACGTCGCGGATTCGGCAGCGCCGTTACTTTTTCTGACGCCACGGGTGGCAAACATTCTTGAGTATATTTTCGACAATGCCGGCGACGTGCCCGTTGAAGACACCGAGGCTGCCCCGATGACTGTCGCGGCAGGAGAAGATTCCGCGACGCAGAGGCAGGAAACGGCTGAGAATGCTGGCGACGCAACCGACCTGAGTGATCTGGACTATGCAATTCAGCATGGCGCGATGCGAGAGTCGATGTACAACATCGAGAGTCTGCCTCGATTTCAGCGTCCGATGTATCGCACCGACATCTAGGGGTCTGCGCGGTAGAAGCCAAACGGCCTGCGGCGCTCCCACTTCGGTCCATTTTTGCGATCCTCCTCGTCACATAGTCACCACTATGCTCCTCGGACGATCGCAAAAATAGTCTCGAATTGAGAACGCCTCGCCTCATTCGTTTCTACCGCGCAGACCCCTAGCCTGAATCCAACAGACTGTCAGCCGGCGGTCAGCGACTGAGAATCTTCGCAATACCCCAGTAGTTTTCGCCCAGAATGTTGTTGTCGCTCTTTCTGACAGCACCGTCTTTGCCAATATCAAACAAAGTTGTCACTGTCCCGGCAATCGGCACGGTATCCGTGTTGGTGCGAAACTGCGCCACTTCCGCAATCGATTTGGCGCGAGATTGCAATATAGCGGCAAAATCAGTGTTCTGCTCCATCGCATCGAGGCGCTTCTGAATTCGCGTGAGAAGTTGATCGCATTCACGTGGCGAACCGTAATTGATCGCGCCCACGCTTTTTTCACCAGCTTCCTTTGCCATCGCGGCCAGGTCGTCGTCTGCGAAATGCAACAGTAGTTGTTGTGCGAATGAAAGAATCATGAAATTGACGGAGCGCTTGGTCGACACATCGAGACCTTGATTTTCCGGCGGCCTGCGATTCTTGATCTCGTTTAACTTGAGATTGAGAGCTAAGTCGTTCTGCGCAGCTTCGTCGATCCGGGCCGCAACTTTGTCCAGCACCGCTGTCACCGACCGGCGCCGAAAAAACTTCAGGAAACCGCTCATGGAAAGCAGCCGTTGTTGCTCGGATTGCAACTGGTCCTGCAGCTGCTGGATGAATTCACGATGCTCGTCGATCTCTTTCTCGACGTCCCAGGATTCACGCGTTCGCTGCTCATTCCATTGCACCAGCAGACTGTTGTGCTGGCGCTGCTCCCGTTGCTGCTTCAGTTGCTCGGCAAACTTCGCCAGCTTGCGCTGACAGCGCAGCGCGAGCCCGCGTAGCTGATAGAAAACAACGACGTTGCGTGTCCATGCGGGATCGATGAGCAGTTGTTCGAGGTGATCCAGCTTTTGCTGCAGGCGAGCGGTGGCTCCTTCCTGCTGCTTTATCCTGTCCTGGAGCTTGAACTGCTCCTTGCGCATCCCGGCAAATTCTTTCTTTAGTTCCGCACGGTTACAGTACAGGTTCATCATTTTATCGCTGTCCTGTGACTTGTCTGCGGTGGCGCCGAAGATAGCTGTCAGACTCGACAAGGTCGCTCCTTAACATAATACCGGTCGGCCGGCAAAAATCGCGGATCCGGTTCGCAGGCATTATGACAAGGGGCCTGCGACCAATCCTTGATTCAATCGACAGTTTTACAGGGCCGGCAGGAGCGCCGGCAGACCGCGAATTTACAGGGAAAAACAAGTTCTCGTTGCACAAGGAAAGGCGTTGTCAGCGCCGCTGTCGCTACTATCGTTCGAGGATCAGGTGACCACTGTCCAGGAGATAGTCGAGCCACTTGTTAAGGACAATGTTGCGGCGCCAGCGGGCACCCAGTTCAGCACCATGCACCCTTGTCAGTCGTCGCAATTCCGCATGCCGGTGCTCACCACAAAGGCTCATCGCCTCAGCCAGGTGTCCATCCAGGTAAACACGGATTTTTATGTCCGGATCGGCGAAACGCACGCCATCAATTTGAAAAAAATATGACAGCGAAAGTGTCACCGTATAGCGACTGCGATCAAGAATCTCGAGGTGCAGGTCGCAGTCTCCGGCAACACGCGACTGATAGTAGCCGTCCAGTCGCCCAAGCTCCGGAATGAGCTGTCGCAGGCGAATGAAGTTGCTCTCGTACAACATCATCAGGCCGACGAAACTTCGTGGCCTGACAACAGTCTGCGGTACCAATTGATAGTCGAGCAACATGGCTTGAATATAGCACAGCGGTGACGGGTCAAATGCTACGTAGTTCCGAAATCGCCGGCGTTAATCAGCTTGCAATCCGTCAGGCAATTTCAGGGTCGCACTCGCCGTTCAACCCCGGTACTATCGAGAATTCGGCTGGCGATTTCTTCGATCGAAAACTCGGTTGTATCGACATGCGGTATGCCGTACTTTTTGAAGAGTTTCTCCGCTTCTCGCAATTCAAATCGAACCTGTTGTGCTGTTGAGTAGCGGCCCAGTGCGCGGCGCTCCTTGCGAATCTGTTGCAAGCGCGATGGTGATATGGTCAGGCCGAACAATTTGCTCTTTTGCGAAGCCAGTATTTCTGGCAGAGTGCCACTATCGAATTCCTCGTCGGTCAGGGGGAAATTGGCTGCGTATACACCATACTGCAGTGCAAGATAAAGGCAGGTCGGCGTCTTGCCGCTCCGCGACACCCCGATCAGTATAACGTCCGCCATTTCATAGTTTCGCGCAATGCCGCCGTCGTCATTGGCGAGAGCAAAATTGGTTGCCTCAATGCGCTTCATATAGCTGTCAATATCGCTCATTCCGTGCGCGCGGCCGGCAGTATGCGTGGACTTCTGTTTGAGTTCTGTCTCCAGCGGCTCCAGGAAAACATCGAAAATATCCAGGTGCAAGCCATTGGAGTCACGCACAATTGAACGAAAATCATCCTGTACCAGAGTCGAGAATACGATAGGTCGCAGTGCCGAGGTGCTGGCGGCAGAATTAATCTTCTTGACGGCTTCTCGTGCCTTGTCTTCGGTATCTATAAATGGCACAGTCACTTGCCGAAAATGCTGGCCGTCAAACTGCGTAAGAAGGCTGTGACCCAGCGTCTCGGCGGTGACACCGGTCTGGTCCGACAGAAAAAACACAGTACGTTCACTCATGTGCGTTCACTCATGTAGAAATGTTCCTGATTTTGCATGGTCGACGACGTGCGGCGGCCTGGTGAACGGTGACACTGGCTGCAAACTCGCAACGCTGAAAGTTTGCCAGCTGCAACCATATTACGCCAACACAAACAGTTGATCAGGCGGAGACCGATCGCCTCCGCCACCAGGAAAGGGAGCTAGCCTTGCAGCCATACGTCATCAAGCTGGAACAGCTTGGCATGGAAGATGTTGAAATTGTTGGCGGAAAAAACGCGTCTCTCGGCGAAATGATCAGCAATCTCAGCGGGCTGGGCGTTGCAGTGCCCGGCGGCTTTGCAACGACCGCCGCGGCTTATCGGGAATTCCTGCGCTGCAACGATCTCGACGAACGAATTCGGGACAAGCTCCAGTCTCTCGATGTGGACGATATCAGTGCCCTGTCGGAGGCTGGGAAGTCGATACGCGGCTGGATTAACGACACCGCCCTGCCCGACCGGCTGAAGGCCGAAGTGAGCGAGGCGTGGGCGACGATGTCCGGTGGAAAGGACATCCGTGTCGCGGTGCGCTCGTCTGCAACCGCTGAGGATTTGCCGGATGCTTCCTTTGCCGGTCAACAGGAAACCTTTCTGAACGTTCGTGGGCTCGATCACCTGATCGCCGCGATGCACCAGGTATATGCGTCGCTGTTTAATGATCGCGCAATCGCTTATCGCGTACACCAGGGATTCGACCATTCTAACGTAGCTTTGTCGGTCGGCGTTCAGTACATGGTACGCAGCGATATCGGTTCTGCCGGCGTAATGTTTACGCTCGACACCGAGTCCGGATTCCGCGACGCGGTGTTCATCACATCATCCTTTGGTCTCGGTGAAACCGTCGTCCAGGGAGCAGTCAATCCGGACGAGTTCTATGTCTACAAGCCGGCCCTGGAGTCCGGCCGTTTTCCGATTCTGCGCAAGAACCTGGGCAGCAAAAATATCAAGATGGTTTTCAGCGACGACCCGAAACCTGGCAAGACAGTTGAAACGGTCGATGTCGATGATATCGAGAAGCTGACATTCTCACTCAACGAGCAGGACATTATCGAGTTGGCACGTTCCGCGGTGACCATAGAAAAGCACTACGGTCGACCGATGGACATCGAGTGGGGCATGGACGGTAGTGACGGCAAGCTTTATATCCTGCAGGCGCGGCCCGAAACTGTACAAAGCCGCAGTGGCCGCACGATTCATCGTTACACTTTGAAGGCTCGATCGAAAGTACTGAGTACCGGTCGTAGTATCGGCCAGAAGATTGGCGCCGGTACCGCCAAAATCGTCCGTGATGTCAGCGAAATGGGTCGCGTTCAGGCTGGCGATGTGCTTATTTCAGACATGACCGATCCGGACTGGGAGCCTGTAATGAAGCGGGCATCGGCGATTGTCACCAATCGTGGCGGACGCACCTGCCATGCGGCGATCATCGCACGCGAACTGGGTATCCCGGCCGTGGTTGGCTGTGGCGATGCGACGACACGCATCAAGGATGGTACCGAGGTTACTGTAAGTTGCGCCGAGGGTGACGAAGGCTACATTTACGAAGGACTGTTGCAATTCGAAGAATCGGAGATCGAACTGGACTCCCTGCCGGAAATTCCGGTGAAGATCATGATGAACGTCGGTAACCCCGATCGCGCTTTCGATTTCTGCAACATCCCGAACCATGGAGTAGGCCTCGCGCGGCTCGAGTTCATCATTAATCGAATGATCGGCGTGCACCCGAATGCCCTTCTCGAATACGAATCGCTCGATTCCGAGATTCGTGCAGCGGTGGACGAACAAATGGCAGGTTATTCCGAACCATTGTCCTTTTTCGTAGACAAACTGGCAGAAGGGATAAGTACGATCGCGGCTGCCTTTGCTCCGCATCCGGTCATCGTGCGCATGTCGGATTTCAAGACCAACGAGTACGCGAACCTTATCGGGGGTGATGCGTACGAGCCCAAAGAGGAAAACCCGATGCTCGGCTTCCGCGGCGCCGCCCGTTACGTCTCCGAGGCGTTCCGGCCCTGTTTCGAACTGGAGTGTGCCGCTCTGCGCAAGGTCCGTAACGATATGGGCCTCAAGAATGTGGAGGTAATGATCCCGTTCATTCGCACGGTGGCACAGGGCGCCGAGGTGATCGACCTGTTGCGGGACAATGGTCTCGAGCGAGGCAAAGACGGCCTGAAGATCATCATGATGTGCGAATTGCCGACCAATGCGCTGCTTGCCGACCAGTACCTGGAACACTTTGACGGCATGTCGATCGGGTCGAACGATATGACCCAGCTCACGCTGGGACTGGATCGCGATTCAGCCCTGGTCGCCGACCTGTTCGATGAACGTGACGACGCTGTGAAAGCGATGCTTGAAATGACTATCAAGGCTTGCCGGGCGAAGGGCAAGTACGTGGGTATCTGTGGCCAGGGACCGTCCGACCATCCCGACTTCGCCATGTGGCTTGTCGATCAGGGCATCGACAGTCTGTCATTGAACCCGGATACCGTCATCGAAACCTGGATGTTCCTGGCCGGCCAAGCCGTCGAACGGTAGCGTCTGGCAGGCGGTCTCGGTATCAGAAGCTTTCGTAGCGCGAGCGCCTCTGCCAGCGTATGCGTGGCAGCCAGATGCCCAGTACGATGCCGACCAGCAATACCAGCGCTCCGGCCAGAAACCAGTTGCGCGTTTTTTGGCCGGCAAGTTCGTCATTTTCCTGCTCGAGAATGCTTACTTTAATCTCGGCATCAGTGAGCTGCTGCCGCAGATCCTTGTTCTGCCGATCGAGTGCTATCGCGTTGGCAGACGTGGACTTCAGTTCGTCGAGCTCTGTTTGCAGTGACTCATTCTGGCTTTCGAGGCTGGCAATCCTCGCGGTTGCCGTGTCGTACTGGTTCTTGACTGCATCCAACTGCGAACCCATCGTAGAGCCACGCGCATTCGCGTTAGTGAGCTGACTCGTGAGGCGCTCGAGCTGCTGCCGGGCCGGCGCTTCCGCCATCAGGTAACGCGATAGCACCCAGCCCTCGGTACCGCCACTCGTACGCACCATTGTGTAGCCTGATTCCTCATCGCGCTCGAGTACTTCCAGCTCCGTGCCACTGCGCATGGTCAGTCGAATCGCATGTTCCGTCGTCGGCCCGGTGCGCAGCAAAACCTCGAATTCATCGCTGACCCAAACGGTTTGCGCACTGGCCGGCAATGCCGCCACAAAGCAGCAGCCAAGCAGAAAAACCAGCTGCCTGATCGATGAGATATTCATTTACAGAGCGCCCAAACTTTGACCGTGCAACTATAAGGCAAGCGGAATACCGGTGCCAGCCGAAAAGTACTGTGCCGGCCTGGCAGCGGCAAATCGAGCGCGCTTGCCATGGCGACTGCCACTACACCTTGGTTTCCCGCATGCGTCGCCATACGGCAACGTAATTGTTAGCCGGCATCGCATACAATCGTTCGCGCGCCATGCCGGCTGCCTGACCGAAACTATCCAGCTTCTCAATGTCGCGGATGCCCATGACCGGATCCCTGCGTCGCAGTGAGGCATCGAAATCTGCGTTGCTGTCACTGCTGAAGCTGCCCTCGAAGTTGAACGGTCCGTACAGGCAGAACACGCCGTCCGCCGGCAGCAAATCGCCAACCAGCGAAAACATGGCTTGCACAGCCTCTATTCCCATGATGTGCGCCGTATTGGCCGAGAATACGGCATCTAGCCTCAAGGCATGCAACGTGTCGAGATCGGCGGATGCGACGTCGAGTACCAGGGGCGCCCGGGTATTCGCGAGTTGTGCATGGTCCAGCCAAGCGGCGATACCCGCGTGATTGTCCGGCAGATCGCTCGTGCGCCAGACGAGATGCGGCATTGCCGCCGCAAAATGCACGGCGTGCTGGCCTGTACCGGAGCCAATTTCCAGGACCGACCGGCGATTCGCCAGCTCGCTCTGCAAAACTTCGAGGATCGGTCCTTTGTTGCGTTCGCAGGCCGGCGACGATGGCAGAGAGATCAACTGTCCGTCTCGAGAACGGCCTGGTCCAGCAGCGCGGTGCGATAGTAGCGAAGCTCCGCAATCGAGTCGCGTATGTCAGCGAGCGCCCGATGAGAGGATTCCTTCTCAATGCCGCCGGCGATTGCCGGTGCCCAGCGTTGGGCCAGCAGTTTCAGAGTGCTGACATCGAGATTTCGGTAGTGAAAAAAGGCTTCCAGTGTCGGCATCAGTCGCGCCATGAAGCGGCGATCCTGGCAGATACTGTTGCCGCACATTGGTGACGCACCTTCAGTCACATACTGCCGCAGGAATTGCAGCGTCTGCTCTTCCGCCTGTGCGATGCTCACGTCGCTGGCCAGAACGCGCTCCACGAGGCCGGACTCGCGATGCTGCTTCGTGTTCCAGGCATCCATGGCATCGAGTACGCTTCTCGGCTGGTGGACGGCATATACCGGTCCCTCTGCGACTTCATTCAGATTGGTATCGGTCACGATCGTCGCGATCTCGATAATCTCATCAGCCGTGGTATCGAGTCCGGTCATCTCGAGGTCAATCCAGACAAGATTCAGCGCCGGATTGGACTTTACGTTTGCGTAGCCAACCATCTTACCCTCAGTGGTTTGTTGTCCAGCCAACCGCATGCGTACGGGCCAAACACTCTCGAACGTGCATGGGCGGCATAGTCGCAGCATACTACATCACCCGCAGTCGACCCGATCAAGCACGAGCGCATGCAGCAACTCGAGACACTCAAGGCCCGCGTCGTCGCCACCTATGGTCGTCGCCTCGACCTGAGCTTCGCGAATGGCAGCGAGGCAACCGGTCGCGTCAAGGGCCGTCGATTGCAACCGGTGTGTGGAGACCAGGTCCTTGCAGAACGTCTGCCGAATGAGCCTGAATGGCTGGTCACGGAAATTGTAGAGCGCCGCAACGAACTGAGCAGACCGAACCGGCAGGGCAAGGTCGATATTCTCGCGGCCAATATCGACCTGGTTGTCGTCGTGGCGGCGCAACTGCCCGCTCCTGACTGGTTTATAGTCGATCGCTACCTGTGTGCCGCGGAACTGATACGCGCCGCCGGCGCAGTCGTTTTCAACAAGACTGACCTCGGAGAAGCCACACCGGCGATTCTGGAATCCATGGATATTTACCGGGAGGCAGGCTACCCGACGCTTTATTGCAGCGCAGTCAACAGCAGCGGCATGGCCGATTTGCTTGCGCTAATCGCCGAAAGAACGGCCGTCGTCGTCGGGCAGTCGGGGGTCGGGAAGTCAACCCTGATCAATGCGTTGTTCGGAGATGACTCGCTGACCACCGCTCCGGTGTCGCAGAAGCGGCAAGAGGGCCGTCATACTACCGTCAATTCAAAAATGCGCACCCTCGCGAGTGGTGGTCACGTCATCGATTCACCCGGCGTGCGGGACTACGCACCGGCGATCGCCGCAGCGGAAGACGTAGCGCGCACTTTCCCTGAAATCCGCGCAACAGCAGCGGAGTGTCGATTCGCCAACTGTCGCCATTTGCAGGAACCGGATTGCCAGGTTATCGACGCTGTCGCTACCGGAACGATCGCCGCACGGCGTTACGAAAGTTATCGGCGCCTGTACCGCCTGTCGATGGATTTTCAGCGTAAAATACAATAACACCTGCGACCGTCCAGTGCCGGTTTGCAATTACCCACCCTATCATCCCGGTGGCCATTTGAATGCACGCCCGCCCAGCAAGTGCAGGTGAATATGAAAGACTGACTGCCCTGCACCTTCCATGCAGTTCATGGTTACCCGATAGCCTGCCTCGGAAAGACCTTCATTGTTTGCTATCTCCTTTGCGGCTGGAAAAAGCCTGCCGACGGTCTCGGCGTCAGAGTCTTGCAGGTCATTGATAGTCGCGATGTGCTTCCTGGGAATAATCAACACATGCGTCGGCGCTTGCGGATTGATGTCACGAAAGGCCATAACGTGCTCGTCGGAATAAACGAGGTCGGCAGGGATTTCCTTCGCAACAATTTTACAAAAAAGACAATTTGATTCTGGCATTGTGGTTCCTCTGCTTGCGCGCCTGCTGACTGTCGACGTTCACTCAACCAGCCGACGACCGAAAAACGCGTGTGACAAAGTGCCACCGTCGACATATTCCAGTTCGCCGCCCAGCGGTACACCGTGCGCAATGCGACTGGCGGGTACCTCGTGACGATGCGCCATGTCGGCAAGAAAATGCGCCGTTGCATCGCCTTCCACTGTGGGATTCGTCGCTATGATGATCTCTTTGAATTTTTCCTTGCCGAGGCGCTCCTCCAGTTGGCGCAGGCCCAGTTCTTCGGGGCCGATGCCGTCGAGCGGCGACAGGTGTCCCATAAGAATAAAGTAGTGACCCTTGTAGCCGGTTGCGTCTTCGACTGCCATGACATCGGCCGGTGACTCGACGATACAAAGCAACGACTCGTCGCGTCCATTGTCCCGGCAAATGCTGCACAACTCATGTTCGGAAAACATTCGGCAGCGGCGACAATGGCCGATCGCGCTAACGGCCTCGCTCAGCGCTTTGGACAATTGTTCAGCGCCCGCACGGTCGCGCTCCAGCAAGTGGAACGCGATGCGCTGTGCCGACTTCCGCCCGACACCCGGCATGCAACGCAGGGTGTCGATCAGGCGGATCAGTAGAGGCGAATAGGACAAGCCGGATGTACCTGAAACGGAACCTCGAATGGAACCTAAAAGGGCAACTTCATGCCGGGCGGCAGGTTCAGTCCCGCCGCCATGCCGCTGAACTTGTCCTTCACCGTAGTCTCAACCCGACGCACTGCATCGTTGAAGGCAGCCACGATCAGGTCTTCGAGCATGTCCTTGTCGTCACCGACGAGTGAATCGTCGATCACGATTGATTTGACTTCGTGTTTGCAACTCATCGAGATCCTGACCAGGCCGCCGCCCGATTCACCCGTGACTGTCAATTTGGCCATTTCTTCCTGGGCTTTCTGCATCTCGGCCTGCATTTGCTGGGCCTGTTTCATGAGTTGGCCGATACCACCCTTCATACGTCACTCCCGATTGGCGGCTTGCCGCCGATCTACCAGTTCAATCGAATCCGGATTCAGCTCCGCTCCGAACATGTCTTTAAGTGCCTTGACGTTCGGATCCGCCTCCAGAGATACGCGAGCCGCCGCCCGTCGCTCGTCCACCAGCCGCGCTGCCTGCTGCACCGGCGTTTCCTTGCCACTCTCGGTGCCGACCAGGATGTCGACCTTTAACGATTCGCCGAAATGTTTCGACAAAGCGGCTGCAATTGCATCCTGCCTGGAGCGTGTCAGTAACGATTCCGAGCGGCGGTCAAGTCCGAGATGGACAACGCTTTTTTCCCGCCGCAGAAAAGCACAGTTGCTGGCAAGAAGTTTAGCCGCGCCAGTCAAACCAAGACCTGTGACCAGATCACACCAGTCCGGATCCTGCCACGCATGCGGGCTGGCGGCAGCCGGCGGCCGAGTCGGCCCGGCCGATGCTTTCGCCGTCGGCGGGGACG